>NZ_JBHSHG010000001.1:337018-674037 GCF_042652865.1 Exiguobacterium profundum | reverse complement strand
GGCGTAGATTCGAGAACTTCTCTTCTGGACGTTCGTAGAAGAGCCACATGCCTTTCGCAGCATCCATCGGCGAACCACCACCAAGTGCGATGATCATGTCTGGTTGGAAGTGACGCATCGCTTCGGCACCGTTCATGACCGTTTCAACAGATGGATCCGGTTCGACTTGGTCGAAGATGCGGTACTCGACACCAGCCGGCAAGTTTTTGATGACTTTGTCAGCGAATCCGAGTTTGACCATCATTTCATCTGTGACGATCATCGCCCGTTTTTTCGTTGTGAGCGATTGAAGATATTGTACTGAGTTTTTCTCGAAATAGATTTTTTCAGGTACTTTGAACCATTGCATATTCACGCGACGTCTCGCCACCTTTTTCACGTTGAGTAGATGTTTCGCCGTCACGTTTTCTGAGACGGAGTTTTTACCGTAAGACCCACAACCGAGCGTGAGGGATGGTGTCATTTCGTTATAAAGGTCACCGATTCCACCATGTGCTGAAGGTGAGTTAACGATGATGCGGCAAGCTTTCATACGGAGACCGAACTCAAGGATGGCATCGTCATCTGTTGAGTGGATGACCGCCGTGTGACCGAGACCACCAATCTCGAGCATTTTTTCAGCGATTGCGAATCCTTCTTCACGTGATTGAACTTTATACGCACCGAGAACCGGGCTTAATTTTTCGTGAGAGAGAAGTTCCGTTGCGCCAACTGTTTCAAGCTCTGCAATCAAGATCTTCGTATCCGCTGGTACTTTGAGACCTGCCTGTTCAGCGATCCATGCTGCCGGCTTCCCGACGATTTCAGGGTTGACCGCACATGTATCCGTGCGAATGACTAGCGTTTCAAGTTTTGCTTTTTCTTCTGGTGAGCAGAAGTAGCAACCGAGTGCCGTCATCTCTGCTTTCACTTCTTCATATACTTCTTGATCGACGATGATCGCTTGTTCAGACGCACAGATCATTCCGTTGTCGAACGTTTTTGAAAGGATGACGTCTGAGATGGCACGTTTCACTTTTGCAGTCTTATCGATGTAGGCCGGTACGTTACCAGGTCCGACACCGAGTGCTGGTTTACCAGTCGAGTAAGCCGATTTGACCATCGCTGCCCCACCTGTCGCAAGGACCATCGCTACACCAGGGTGGTTCATGAGCGCTTTCGTCGCATCGAGTGATGGAACTTCAACCCATTGAATCAAGTTTTCAGGAGCACCTGCCGCCACTGCTGCGTCACGGAGGACACGAGCCGCTTCGCTTGAACATTGTTGCGCTGATGGATGGAACGCGAAGATAATCGGGTTACGTGTCTTGATGGCGATGATTGCTTTGAACATCGTTGTCGATGTTGGGTTTGTGACCGGTGTGACACCAGCGACGACACCAACTGGCTCCGCGATGTATGTGATTCCGTTTTGAACGTCATCTTCAAGGACGCCGACCGTTTTCTCACCACGGAGTGAGTTATAGATATATTCTGTCGCAAAGATGTTTTTGATCATCTTGTCTTCAAAGACACCGCGACCTGTTTCTGTATGTGCTAATTTCGCGAGTGCGACGTGTTGCTCGAGTCCTGCAAGCGCCATCGCCTGTACGATATGGTCGATTTTCTCTTGGTCGAACGTCATCAACGTATCGAGTGCCTTATGCGCACTTGCTACGAGCGTGTCCACCATTTGTTCTGCCGTTGTTTCCACTTTTGCTTTCTCTTTGACTGCCATGTTAGGTTCCTCCTCATAAGTGAGAGCTTTTTATGAACATATTGACTTGATGGAAGCACATTGTGATGACTGTTTTCAAGAGATTGTGCTTTCCTTCACATTCATAGAATACAATGTTTTTCAGTTTTTGTGGGTGACAACAATGTGAACTCTTTCACAATATTTTTTTATCTATTGTTGATAGCTCTTGATTTTTGTATGCGTCCTCAGTAAAATCGAATGCGTTTTCATGAAAATATATCAAACCTTTAATGTAAACGCTTACATATTTTGTGTCGATTCAATCTCTACTATGATGTATCAATCATCACATCAACCCGTTTTTAGGTTCAACTGCACCTAACTCGTGTATAATGAAAATAGAACCTAACTAGGAAGTGAATCTATTATGCCGAAACAAGATGCAGCGGACCAGTTTGTCAAACTGATTCCTTTAATTCGTCGTAAATTGTTACGTCGATCTGATTTTCCTCAAATTCCAAACCTGAACTTCTCTCATTTCCATCTATTGATGTTGATTGAGGACGAGGGGGCTGTCACGAATGGACGAATCAGCGAGACACTCTCCATCGCGCCACCGAACGTTACCCCGCTCATCACGAAATTATTGAACGAGGGGTATATCACGCGGGTGCCAGACGAGCGGGATCGCCGCGTGATTTGGAATCAACTGACCGAGAAAGGTGAACGGATCTTACTTGAGCGCAGAGACTCATTCCGTAGACTATTCGAGGAACGTCTCGCCTTTTTGAATGAGGACGAAACTGACCGACTCATTGAGAGTTTGAAGACACTTACAGAGATTGTCGAGAAGATGGACAAAGGTGACGAGTAAAACTTTTCTCGTCAATTCCCACAACTTCTTATATAATCTGTAATGAATCTACGTACAAATGGAAAGAGAGATGACATGTAATGGGTCGTAAATGGAACAACATTAAAGAGAAGAAGGCGTCAAAAGATGCGAACACGAGTCGCGTCTATGCGAAGTTCGGTCGCGAGATTTATGTGGCCGCCCGTCAAGGGGAACCTGATCCTGAGTTGAACCAGTCATTAAAATTCGTTGTGGAGCGTGCGAAGACGTATAACGTGCCCCGGGCGATCATCGATCGTGCCATCGACAAAGCCAAAGGTGGCGATGAGGAAAATTTCGATGAGCTTCGATATGAAGGGTTTGGTCCGAATGGTTCGATGGTCATCGTCGATACATTGACGAATAACGTCAACCGTACGGCTTCAGAAGTTCGTGCCGCGTTCGGTAAAAACGGAGGCAACATGGGAGTCAGTGGCTCGGTCGCATATATGTTCGATGCAACTGCCGTCATCGGTGTCAATGAAATGTCGGCAGATGACGTCCTCGAACTCATGATGGAACATGACCTTGATGTGCGTGATGTTATCGAGGAAGACGAGACGGTCATCGTCTATGCCGAGCCAGAAGCGTTCCACGCCGTTCAAACTGCATTCAAGGCTGCCGGTGTAGAAGAGTTTGCCGTTGCGGAATTGACGATGCTCCCGCAGAACGAAGTGTCACTCGATGACGCTTCGCAAGAACAGTTTGAAAAACTAATCGATGTGCTCGAAGACTTGGAAGATGTGCGCCAAGTGTATCATAACGTCGAGATGTAACACGTAAGCGATAACTTTCACGAGTTATCGCTTTTTTTCATATTCGATTTGACAAGGGTCACATCATATGTTAAATTTCAAAAAGTCTTTATCATATTAAAGTGATATCAAGAGAAAGAAAACGCGAAAGGTGTTGGATCGATATGAACGCAGTATTACTTGCAGTCATCGTCTTATTTGCGCTCGCCATCAGCCGAGTGCACATTGTATTATCATTAATCTTAGCGGCGCTTGTCGGAGGGCTTGTTGGAGGACTTGGGTTCAACGATACGTTGACCGCCTTCAGTGACGGTCTTGGTGGTGGAGCGAGCATCGCACTCAGCTACGCACTCCTCGGTGCATTCGCTGTCGGGTTATCTAAAACTGGGCTTCCGGACGTCTTAGCTGAAAAATTGATTTCAATGTCAGGTCGTGACGTGTCAGGAAAACGTGTGATGGTTGTCAAAGCATTCCTGTTGTCACTCATCTTATTGTTATCCATCAGCTCTCAAAACGTGCTTCCGATACACATCGCCTTTATCCCGATTGTGATTCCGCCGTTACTCGTGCTGTTCAATGAGTTGAATGTAGACCGTCGTCTCGTAGCGACCATTTTGACGTTCGGTCTTGTGACACCATATATGTTGTTACCTGTCGGGTTTGGTGGGATTTACTTGAATGAGATTCTCATCGCGAACGTTGAAGCAAACGGCTTGACTGTCGGAGACGTCAACATCATCTCGATCATGGGCATCCCGGCATTAGGGATGGTCGTCGGATTGATAGCGGCGTTCATTCACTACCGGAAACCGAGAACGTATGACACGATTGCACTCGGACCAACTGATTATGAAGTACGTCAAATGAGTGGTTTGAAGATGATCATGACACTCGCAGTCGTTCTCATCGTGTTGATTGTTCAGTTGCAGACCGAGTCGATGATCGCCTCTGCGGTGACCGGTTTGATTTTGCTTTCAATCTTCCGCCTGATTCCATGGTCTGAGGCAGATGATATCTTCACAAGCGGCATGCGCATGATGGCATTCATCGGGTTCGTCATGATCGCCGCAAGTGGATTCGCTGCCGTCATCCGCGAGACAGGTGCGATCGAACCGCTCGTCAACGGAGCGAGCGATTTGATGGGTGACTCTAAACTCATTGCCGCTCTCGTCATGTTGCTCGTCGGCCTTGTCATCACGCTCGGAATCGGTTCAAGTTTCTCGACTGTTCCAATCATTGCAGCAATTTTCGTCCCGCTCTGTGTACAATACGGCTTCTCAGTCGAGGCAACGATTGCCATCATCGGGACTGCAGGAGCGCTTGGGGATGCAGGTAGCCCAGCGAGTGACTCGACACTCGGACCTACGAGTGGATTGAACGCTGACGGTCAACACGATCACCTACGTGAAACGGTTTGGCCAACGTTCTTACACTACAATATTCCACTCATCATCTTCGGTGTGATTGCGGCGATGGTGCTTTGATCATTTTTTCCGTCGTGAATAAATGGTTCCTAATAAAATGAGGATGAGAATAAACCAGATTCCCGTATACATGAGGATTTCGGTGAACATAAAACTCCTCCTAAACAAAAGATAAGGAGCGACGGCTGTCGCTCCTTTTTATGATGAGGTTTTTAATTCGGTCTTGCAAGTATCGAGATACGCATCGACGACCTCTGCTACTTCTCGTCCTTCCCGAATCGCCCATACAATCAGGCTTTGCCCTCGCTTGGCATCCCCCGCGACAAAAACGTTTTCCGTTGCCGTCTGGAAATCTTTCGTCTTCTCGACGCCGATTTTCCGCAACTCATGCTCCGGTCGCTCAAATCCGATGGCGACGAGGACGAGGTCCGCCGGATACGTCTCTATCGAATCTTCCTCCACGAAGAAGGTTGCCTGACCATCCGGATTGACCACTTTCGTCATCCGTTCCGTTTCAACCCCTGTGACACGTCCTTCTTTCGTGACGATTTGGTTGGAGCGAATCAAATACGTTCTCGGGTCTTTCTCATAGACCGCGAGTGATTCCGCATACGCATAATCCGTCGTATCCGTATCCGGTTGAAGTGGCCATGGTCGCTCAGGAGCCCTAAACAATCCTTTCGAAGGGTGCTTCCCAAACTGGATGACAGATTTCGCTCCTTGACGAATCGCGGTCGCCACACAGTCGGCCCCTGTATCTCCACCTCCGATGACGATGACGTCTTTGCCTTTGGCATCATGTCCTGGTGATCGAGTCAATCCTTTCCGTTCGTACATGGATGCCGTCAAATAGTCCATCGCCATTTCAACACCACGTGCATCATCGCCATCAATCCCGAGCGTGCGCTGTTTCTGAGCTCCTGTAGCGAAGATCACCGCATCGTATTGGTTCCGAAGCGCCTCGACTGTCACATCCGTACCGACCACTATGTTCGTCTGGATGACAATCCCCTCTTGTTCGAGCAACCGAATACGGCGCCTCACGACGTCCTTATCCAGTTTCATGTTCGGGATTCCGTACATGAGTAGCCCTCCCGGTTCATCCGCCTTCTCGATGATGGTGACGGAATGTCCGAGCTGGTTCAGTTGGTCAGCAGCCGCTAATCCAGCTGGCCCACTTCCGATGATGGCGATGGTCATCCCGGTTCTTCGATGGACAGATCTTGGTTTCACCCATCCTTCTTCAAATGCCCGATCGATGATGGTTCGTTCAATCGATTTGATGGCAACCGGATCTTCACTGATTCCGAGTGTACAAGACCCCTCACATGGTGCGGGACAAACTCTCCCCGTGAACTCCGGGAAGTTATTCGTCTCCATCAATCGGTGATACGCTCCCATCCAGTCCGATTTTGTCACAAGCTTGTTCCACTCCGGGATATAGTTGTGAATCGGACACCCAATCGTCTCCTGTCCAATCATATCCCCGACATGACAGAATGGAGTGCCACAGTCCATACAACGTGCTGCTTGCTGTTTGACCGATTCGTCATCCATTCGCGTCGCATATTCCTCATAATCCTTCACTCGTTCATCCACCTGACGTTCCGGTAATGTGGAACGTGGAATGTTTAAAAAGTTATGGTTCATGCGTTACCCCCCTCAGTCACAAC
This sequence comes from Exiguobacterium profundum, assembly GCF_042652865.1. GTDB lineage: Bacteria > Bacillota > Bacilli > Exiguobacteriales > Exiguobacteriaceae > Exiguobacterium > Exiguobacterium profundum. The sequence goes on along the minus strand of NZ_JBHSHG010000001.1, from coordinate 667,615 downwards.
CCGGAACAATTCAAGCGCTCGGTCTGCTTCACTCAACTCCGGTCGATTCGCCTCGATTCGACGCATGACGTCCAATACATTCGCATAATCTCGTGGAACGACCTTTACAAAGCGAGAGCGAGCTTGTTCGAACGACTCTAAAATGGTCCGTGCTTTGACACTGTCTGTATGAAACTGATGCGCCTCAAGAAGTGCATAAATTTGTTCCACGTCTTCATCGTTCAATTCTTTTATAACGGAGACGAGCTCCTCGTTGACGAGTCGATCGTACGCTTGATCCCCATAAATATATGCGATGCCACCTGACATGCCGGCTGCGAAGTTCCGTCCAACGTCACCGAGGACGAGAACTGTTCCCCCGGTCATATACTCACATCCATGATCGCCGACTCCTTCGACGACTGCCGTCGCCCCAGAATTTCGAACGGCAAAACGCTCGCCGACATGACCGTTAAAGAAGGCCTGTCCGCTCGTCGCTCCGTACAAGCAGACGTTACCGGCAATCATTTGTTTACTTTCATCAAACGGCGCATGTTTTTCAGCGATCAATACTAATTTTCCACCGCTCAAGCCTTTCCCAATATAGTCATTGGCATCACCGATGACGGAAATGGTGATCCCTCGTGGTAAAAATGCTCCTAGGCTTTGTCCGGCTGATCCACTGAGGCGAAGCGAAATGGTATCATCCGCTAAACCGACCTGACCGTGAACTTTCGTCACTTCAAACCCTAACTGTGTTCCGACGGCGCGATCGGTGTTTCGGATGCGACCAACGAAGAATGTCGGCTGCAACGAGTTGATTGACCGAGAGACTGCCGGAATCAATTTCCGGTGATCATAGGAACGATATGCCGGGTGAGCGAGTTCTTCACGTTCAGGAAGTGGTGTCGGCATCGAGAGCATTGGTGCTAAATCTAACCGTTTTGCTTTCGGATGACTCGTCTTCCATTCACTCTCTTCAAGAAGATCCGTTCGACCAATCACTTCATCAAGTGAGGTCATACCGAGTGACGCTAAAATTTCCCGTACTTCTTCGGCCAAGAACGTCATCAAGTTGACGACATGTTCTGGTTTCCCCATAAATTTCTGACGAAGCACAGGGTCTTGTGTCGCCACACCGACCGGACATGTATCTAAATGACATGCGCGCATCATAATACATCCAAGGACGACGAGCGGTGCTGTCGCAAACGCAAACTCTTCCGCCCCGAAGATGGCAGCTAGGACGATATCTCGTCCCGTCATGAGCTTTCCGTCTGTCTCAAGTGTTACTCTCCCCCGCAACCCGTTCAACGCGAGCGTTTGATGCGTCTCTAAGAGACCAAGTTCCCAAGGAAGACCTGTGTGCTTGATTGATGTTTTTGGAGAAGCACCGGTCCCACCATCATATCCACTGATGACAATCGTATCCGCGTTCGCTTTCGCCACACCCGCTGCGATTGTCCCGACGCCTGACTTCGAGACAAGTTTGACACTGATTTTCGCCTTCGGGTTCACATGCTTTAAGTCAAAGATGAGTTGGGCCAAGTCCTCAATCGAATAAATGTCGTGATGTGGAGGCGGTGAAATGAGCCCAACACCTGGAACGGATCCGCGTACTTCGGCGACCCATGGGTACACCTTATTTCCGGGAAGTTGACCACCCTCACCCGGTTTTGCCCCTTGCGCCATCTTGATTTGAATCTCATCGGCATGGTACAGATATTCTGCCGTCACCCCGAATCGCCCGCTCGCGACTTGCTTGATGCGGCTGATGCGTTCGTTCCCGAACTCATCCGGGACGAAGCGTGCTCGGTCTTCCCCACCTTCGCCCGAGTTACTTTTCGCACCAATCTGATTCATGGCGATAGCGAGGGTTTCATGCGCCTCTTTCGACAAGGACCCGAATGACATTGCTCCCGTCTTAAAACGGCGAACGATCGACGTGATTGGTTCCACTTCTTCGAGTGGCACAGGACGTTGCGTTTTAAATGCAAACAACTGTCGAATGAACTGTCCTGATGAATCATGTAGCTTCACATAAGCGTCATAATATTTTCGTTCCTTCTCACGACATGCACGTTGCAACAAATGAATCGTCTTCGGATTAAATGCATGTTCTTCCCCATCTGCACGCCATTGGAAATCACTTCCCGCTTCGAGCGGCCGATTCGTCGCATAGGCGGACGTATGGAGTGTTTTCGCCTCGTCTTCAAGTTCTTTAAATCCGATTCCAGACAGTTGGGACGTGGTTCCCCTGAAATGAGTTTCAATCAAATCACGGTCTAGTCCCACTGCTTCAAAAATTTGAGCCCCGCGATAACTTTGAATGGTGGAGATACCCATTTTCGACATGATTTTGACGATGCCTTCGACGACTGCTTTTTGATACGAGCGAATAGCCTCTTCAAATGAATGCGCGATTTGTTCACGTTCGACTAAATCTCGAATGGTCGCATAGGCCACGTAAGGGTACACCGCATCTGCCCCATACCCAATCAAGGTCGCTGCTTGATGCACTTCTCGTACCTCACCGCTCTCACAAACAAGACTACAGCCCGATCGCAAGTTCTCTCGAATCAAGTGTTGATGAACTGCACTCAGTACGAGGAGAGACGGCATCGCAATCTGTTCGCGATCGATGAGCCGGTCAGATAGAACAATCACATTTGCTCCATTTCGAACCATCTCACTGACTTGTCGCAAAAGTGACTCAAGAGATGTCTCTAAATCATCCATGAACGTCGTAGCGACTCGTTCGACCTTGAGCCTCTCGTCAAGTTGCTTGAGAGCCGCCCCATCAATCATCGGATGATCTAACCACACACGTTTTGCATGACCTCGTCCGGTATGGACCGGATCTCCTTGCGGACCAATCCAAGTAAATGTAGCCGTTACAATTTTCTCACGCAACGCGTCAATCGGTGGGTTGGTCACTTGTGCGAAGTGTTGTTTGAAATAATGGAACAAGGAACGGGGTCGTGTCGAGAGCACCGCGATTGGTTGGTCATGTCCCATCGAGCCGATTGGATCTTTCTCATCTTTGATTAACGGAACCATATACTGTTCAATGTCTTCTTTCGTATATCCAAACGCACGTTGCACACGCTCGAGTTCAAGCAGTTCTTCTTCATCGACCCCTCGATCCTCAAGGATCATCATCTGCCTAAGCCATTTGTGATAAGGCTCTGACTTCGCAATCGTCTCTTTGATCTCATGATCTGGTATCAATCGCTTTTCAATCAAGTCGATCAATAACAACTGTCCTGGTCTTAAACGCTGTTTTGATTTGACGTTCTCTGCGTCAACCGGAATGACTCCTGTTTCAGATGAGAGAATCAATTCCCCGTCCAATGTTTCGACATAACGCATCGGACGCAAGCCGTTACGATCTAAAATTGCCCCGATTTGCCTTCCATCCGTGAAGACGACTCCAGTCGGTCCATCCCACGGCTCCATGATGGATGAATGATACTGATAAAAGTCGCGCTTGAACGGTTCCATCTGTCCTTCGACAAATGGTTCAGGAATCAACATCATCGCCGTGTGGGCAATCGAGCGACCCGTTCGTGTGAAGAATTCAAAAGCGTTATCGAGCATGGACGAGTCGCTTCCATCCTCTTGAAGCACAGGGAACAAGTGTTGAACGTCTTCAAATAAGTCTGTTGACGTGACCCCTTCCCGCGCTCGCATCGCATCGATATTTCCGCGAAGCGTGTTGATTTCCCCGTTATGGACTATCATTCGGTTCGGATGTGCTCGTTCCCAAGAAGGGAACGTATTCGTCGAGAAACGAGAATGAACGATGCCGAACGTACTCTTGTAATGAGGGGATTGCAAGTCCAAATAAAATGCTGCGATTTGATTTGGCGTCAACATCCCTTTATACACGATCGTTCTCGTTGAAAGGCTTGCGATATATAGGCGTAATGATTCGACCTTTTCGATTTTTCGACGAAGTTCATAGAAGACGCGTTCATTCGCATCCTCATCTAGGAATGGACATGAGATGAACCATTGATAGATCACCGGTTGTGTGACCCGTGCATGTTCACCGATTTGCATCGGGTCGACAGGTACTTCGCGCCATTCAATCGTCGAACAATCAAGTTCATCCGCCATCCGTTCCATCAAAGTGATCTTTTCGTGAAGCTGATTCTCAGACGGCTGAAAAAAAACCATTCCGACAGCGTAACGACCGAGTGACGGAAGGTTCATGGTTTGCGTAAACAATTCGTGTGGAATTTCAGTCATGATACCAGCCCCATCACCAGCATCGATGACACCTTGTCCTCCTCGGTGCTCTAAATTACATAACATGGAGAGCGATTTTTGGACGATTTCATGTTTCTTTAGCCCATGTAAATTGACGTAAAGTCCAATCCCACACGCATCTTTCTCAAATTTTGAGTCATACAAACCAACTCGACTCATATCATCGACCCCTTTCACTCACAGTTTCGTAATTAACATTTTGTTCTAAATATTCTGAAAAATCAAGTGAGTTGCATGCATTTTTGCATAACAAGAATCTCAAAGAGTGCTATTGAAAGCGTATACATAACTGTTATCAATGGATTTATCGTTTTTAGTTATGTTCAATAAAGAATAAATATCCATAAATATTATTTATTTATAGGTTCTTAAGAACGCAAAAAAGGATATCCTGAAGATACCCTTTTCTTGATTATTGTTCTACTGTTTTACGCGTATGATGCAAAAACGATTTCGGACGTTTCCACAAAATCAAACCGATATACCCAATCGCTAGCAATGCAAGGGCGCTAACAATCACAACATAGAGTGTGCCTTCTTCGATTCTAGCAAAGATTCCGATATACGCCCATACGAATACGAGTGGGTAGATGAAATCATGATGCCACCACATAAAGAGGAGGGCAAGGACTACACCGACCATCAGCATAAGTGAGGTCCAGGCAAGTTCATCAAGACCTAACAGCGACGTGATCTGTTCCGTCTTCATCACAACGAACGTGTTGACGATGGTCGCGACTGATACCCAGCCGATGTAGATGGAGAACGGGAACCGATCGAGCCAACTCGTAGACGTTCGAAAAGCGATGTAATACAACCAGCACAGCGTCGCCAGGAACAACACCATGATGACAAGTGAGACGACGAACCATTCGTTCGTGAATGCCAATAACCATAAACCATTCAACACGCAAGAGACTAAAAATCCGGCTTTCATTCGCTCGGCTTGACGATTCGCCGTCGTCCCTTTCTTCAACTGGAGCACCAGCCAGACAAGAAGCGCGACATAGATGACACCCCAAATTGAGAAAGCGTACCCTGCCGGCTTAAAGTAGATATCGATGCGGTCCGAAACCGCCGCGTTGTCGCCGCTCGCGAAATAGTTGATGACGACGGTCGCTAAAAAAGCGACCCAGTTTACAATCGGCCATTTTGATAAGTCCATAAGCACGATCTTCTAAATGAAGATCAAACACCTCCTTTTGTAACATAATATTCAATACCCGCATCCATGTGACTCTACACGTATAAAGGGGCTCGCATATGCGAACCCCTTCTCAATTAAAAGTCGATTTCGTCTGGATCTGGTCCGAGACGTTCCCCTGTCGCCACTTGATCGATTTTCGCCAAATCGTCCGCATCGAGTGAGAAGTCGAATACATCAAAGTTCTCACGGATTCGATGTGGTGTCACCGATTTCGGTAACGCGACATGACCAGACTCAAGATGCCAACGGAGAACTATCTGTGCCGGCGTCTTCCCATGTTTTTCTGCAATCTCAGAAAAAGCAGGGATGTCTAAAAACTTTCCTTGCATGAGTGGACTCCATGCCTCGATTTGAATCCCTTCATCTTGGCAGTAATCCAACAAATCCGGTTGCGGGAGTTGTGGATGAAGTTCAACTTGATTGATGAGTGGCGCCATCAGACCGGCTTCTTTCAATGTTTCTAAGTGGTGTTCTTTAAAGTTGGATACACCGATTGCTTTGATTTTTCCGGCTTCATATAAATCGATGAGATCTTTCCACGCATCGACGAACCCATCTACCGGCCAATGCAACAGACAAAGGTCCAAATAATCTGTCTGGAGTCGTTTTAACGAGTCTTCGAATGCCTCTTTCGTTTTGCCTTCACGAATGTCATCATTCCAAATCTTCGACGTGATGAACAATTCAGAGCGGTCTACACCTGAGAGATGAATTCCCTTCGCAACGCCCTCTTCATTTTTATAGATTGCAGCCGTATCGATGTGACGATAGCCTGTTTTGATGGCTTCAACGACAGCAGCTGGTGCCTCGGTTTCATTATCGACCTTCCAGACACCAAAGCCGATCATCGGAATTTCGACCTTATTTCGTAATGTTGCGTAAAGCATCTCATTCATCCCCTTTTCATTCTAACGAGCTGATTGTATCATACCCGAGAATTTATTTCGGAAAACTAAATCGTCAAATCTTTTCGGGTGAATCGGATGAACGAGAGTGCTGAAAAGATGGTCAGGAGACCGAGTAACCAGATGAAATGGATTCCCCAATATTCCTCACGCATGATGGCACCGGCGTCAAAGAGAGAGAAGAATGAGAGGTTTGACATCCAATCGAATTGATCGCTCACTCCTTGGATGATGTTCACCATGAGAAAGAACGTGAAGATTCCACCCGTCACCATATAGGATTTACTACTATCATCGAACAGACTCGCAATCACATAAGCGGCTACGCCTAGGACGAGCAACATGAGCGCTCCATTCAATTGAAGCATCCACAATACCGCATAGTCGATTTGTAAATCGAACAGAAGGTCCGCTGCCATTAAACTCAACCCATTTAGACCGACAAATAGCCCGACTGCCACAATCAACACAACAAAGCTTGACATCACATACGTGACTCGAGAAATCGGGGCCGCCATATACAGCATGATTTCTCCAGAATCGACCGGTTTGGCCAACAGTTTCGAGGCGAAAGTCAATGCGAATAAAACTGCGAGGACGTAGAAAATCAAGCCATAATAGTTACTCGACAATAGATTGAGGACGTTGTCCATCGCCATCGACGCATCGATTTGGAAGACATCGAGAAGCTCAGGTGGCAACGACTCTAATTTTGCCTCAATCAATCCTGTTTCTTGAATAGATGGGAAGATTGCGGCTAAGAAAAAGAGATATATGCTAGTCCCGACTGAATATCCTAGAATCCAACTGCGATTCTGTTTCAACATGGAGCGAATTAACATGTCATGTCGCCTCCCCGTAATACTGCATGAATAGATGTTCGAGCTCGTCTGTGCCACTTGTCAGTGATTGAACCTGAAACTCCGCCAATGTTCGGATGAGGTGGTTCAGCTCTATCGGTGTCGAGATGGTGACCTCAACATGCATGCCGTCCCGTTCACCAGAATCGGCCGCGAATCGAACGGCTTCCGCTTCCGTTGAAAATTCGACTCGGTACCGTTTCACGCTATGTTGTCGTAATTGTTCCATGTCCTCTTCGATGATGATGCGTCCATCTTTAATCAACGCGGCACGGTCGCACGTCCGTTCCATCTCAGGGAAATGGTGAGAACTCATGAGAATCGCTTTCCCAGATTGCTTTTCTTCAATTAACCAATCGATTAGACGATCTTGCATGAGCGGGTCTAATCCGCTCGTCGGTTCATCCAATATATAGACGGGCACATCTTTCATGAAACAGGTGATGATGGCGAGTTTTTGCTTCATCCCCTTTGACATCTTCCGTACTTTCGTCGCCTCATCGAATGAAAACCGTTCACGTAATTGCCGTTCACGATCCGAATTCGTTTTGTGCAAATGGCGCGTCAATCGAATGATTTCTTCTCCCGTCATGTTCTGGGGATAATTGATTTCTCCTGGCAAATAGCCGACACTCCGTTTCACTTGCTCCGTCTCCTGCCAACAGTCGAATCCGTTGATGGTCGCCTTGCCTTCACTCGGCTTCAAAAGACCCATCAAATGTCGAATCGTTGTGGATTTCCCAGCGCCGTTCGGTCCGATGAATCCGAAGATTGTACCTGGTGATACATGTAGTGAAACGTCAAAAATACCATGTGTGGCATCAAATCGTTTCGTCAATCGCTGAATCCGAATCATCTCGAACCCTCCTTTTTTGTAATATCTGAGCGATATGATTACAAAACTAGTATATCACGTTCTTTTTTGAAATGGAAATGGTATATTGATTACAAAACTAGAGAGAGGAGCGCTTAAATCAATGGATGGATTTGCGAAACGCACCGAAGAAAAACAACAAGCGATCTTACGTGCCGCCTATGACTTGATGGCAGAAAAACAATCCCGATTCACAATCAGTGAGTTAGCGAGTCGAGCGCACGTCTCCCCCGTATCTATCTATAATTACTTTGGGTCAAAAGACCAGGTTATCGTGCAAGTCCTAAAGCAGATGACAGAAGAGCAGATGAGTTGGATTGAACATGCGATTGAATCGAACGCTCCATTCGATGCGTTACTCGTCGAGATCCTAACACGAAAAATCCAGTCGGCGGTTCTCTTTGACGAGACCATCACAGCAATGATTCAACAAGACCCGAACTGGGAACAGCTTGCGACTCGAGGATATACTGCTTTCGCCCGGTTGATTGAATACGGGAAGGCCCAAGGGTCAATTGATTCGACGTTATCCACTTCTTCTTATTTACGCTATGTACAATTCATGCAACAGGCTATCCTGTCCGATCCTCAGTTTTCAATCGAGAATATGAAGGAAACGATGGAAGTCTACTTTCATTTCTTTTTGAATGGAGTCATGAAACGCTAAAAGGTGACTGTCTCAAGCAAGCAGACAGTCACCTTTTTTATGTGTGATAGATAAAGTCTTCAATTGGATAGAGCGATAGATCCACTTCCGCGTCTCCTGTCAGAACGAGGTCACTCAACACTTTTCCGATGAACGGGCCGACCGTCAAACCGGATGATCCCAGACCGTTGGCGACCAACAGTTTTTCTGCCCCAGGCACCCTTCCGAGTACGGGAATTGAATTCGGTGTGACCGGACGGAAGCCGACTTTCGTCCCCACGAGTTCTGCCTCGGAAAGTCCAGGTGCCGACTCCAAACCTTTCGTCAGTACTTCGTGTACTCCGATTGCAGTCGGACGAACGTCGAACGCTTTTCCTTTCTCATGTGTCGAACCGATGACCACTTTCCCGTCGTCAAATCCGAGTAAATAGCGGCGTCGTGGCGGCATGACGACCGGCCAGTCAGATGCATCTGTATCCTTCAACTGGACGTGGACGAGCTGGGCCTTTTCCCCTTCGACTCGTACCGTATATCCAAGAGGCTGTAACAGTTCCGGTAACCAAGCACCCGTCGCAAGGATGATTTCATCCGCTTCATATCTCACTCCGTCACACTCCACACCAATCTCATCTCCGCTCGTCAACCGTGCTGAACCGTTGACAAATGTGACGCCACGCTTGATAGCGACTCTCTCAAGTGCAGCGCGAAAGCGTCCGCCGTCGACTCTAGCCCCTCCTGTCACGAAGAGTGCATCGTATTCATCGGATAACGGTGGGAAACGATGTTGTGCCTCTTCAGCAGTCAGTCGTTCGAGTTCACCGATTTCTGGCGCTTCTTCTCGACGAAGCAACGTTCGCTCCATCATCTGGTCGAGCTTTGTTTCTTCATGGAGCGCAAGCGTCCCGACACGTTTGTATCCGGTATCCGTCTCCCCTTCAGCCTCCAGCTCTTTGACGACCTTAGGATAATAGCTTGCTCCGCCTTTCGCCAGTGCATACCAAGCTTTGTTGCGTCGCTGCGCAATCCACGGACATACGATTCCAGCCGCCGCATCCGTTGCTCTTCCTTCTTCTTTCCGGTCAATGACCGTTACATCCGCTTTACCAGCTAAATGATAGGCAGCCGAAACACCGACGATCCCTGACCCGATAATCACTATTTTCTTCATCATAAATCTGTCTTGCGCAGACAGATGGACACATCCTTTCGTAAAAAAATCATCGACCCAACGGATCGATGATTGATTCTTATTCTCTCATCGCTAGACGATAAAGTAAATCTAACAACTCGATGTAGAGCCACACGAGCGTGACGATTAATCCGAATGCCGCGACCCATTCCAACTGTTTCGGAGCCCGAGCTTCGACTTGACTTGCGATAAAGTCGAAATCTAAGACGAGAGCGAGTGAAGCGACGATGACAATCACGAATTGAACACCGATCGCAAGTGGGCTTGAACCGGTCATGAATGCCAAGCCTGAACCGAACAAACTCATCACGAGTTGCACGAGATATAACAACATGACTGTGAACATGGCTGCCATGACACCGGCTTTAAACTTCTGTGTCACTTTGACAAGCCCTGTCGTATAGACAAACCACATCGCAAAGGCGACGACAAACGTCGTTAATACGGCACGTCCCACAATACCAGGGACCATCGCTTCAAAGAAATACGAAATCGAGCCGACGAAGACACCTTCGATAATCCCGTAAAGGGGTGCGACGACCGGAGCCGTATTTGGTTTAAACGTGATGAGCAAAGCAAAGATAAAGCCGAGGATGAGTGACCCGATCATGAGCGGGAACAAGAGCCCTTCTCCGATTGTCGGGACGACAAGCCATGTCGTACCGGCTGCCGCTGTCACGAGTAAAAGCAAGGTGAACACCTTAGACCATGTACCTGCTTTCGTCATCGGTTCGGCACTGAAAGCTGTGGACTGCATTGATTTACGAAGTAATGGATTCGATTTTAAGTTCAACGTTGAATAGCTCCTTTATGGTTCAGTTACTGTTTTGCGAACACGTCGATGAACGCACGCATATAATCTGGCAAGTCTGGCGGACGACGACTTGAGACGATATGTCCATCGACGACGACCGGCTCATCATGCCAAATCGCTCCCGCATTTTCCATGTCATCTTTGATTCCCGGCGTGCTCGTCACGTTCACCCCGTCTAGAATGTTCGCAGAAATCAACACCCAACCGGCGTGACAGATTTGACCGATTGGTCGTTTTTGTTCATCCATATAACGGACGAATCCTTTCACCGAATCGAAACGGCGCAATAAGTCAGGTGACCATCCGCCTGGCACGAGAATCGCATCGAACGATGTAATGTCCACATCATCAAACGCCACGTCAGATTTTGCTGGCACACCGTATTTACCGATATATGCGTGATCGGCCTTCTCCCCAGCGAGGATCACGTGCGCCCCTTCTTCACGAAGGCGATGTACCGGGTACCAAAGCTCTAAATCCTCAAAGTCATTACTGACAAGTTGAAGGACTTTCTTCCCTTGTAATTTCATCAAACCCCTCCTTTTATTCATTCCCCATTATACCCGAAACCGCTAGTCACGAAAACGAAGAATCATGATTGTTTTTTCAGTATATGGATTCATCCTGATTCACGACACTATATCTTGTGTTTCCTTCCCACAATTGATACCTTTAGTGGTAGGAGATTGAGAAGGAGGAACATCACGTATGAAACAATATCATGACTTATGTCGACACATCCTCGACCATGGTGTCGTAAAAGAAGACCGTACCGGGACCGGGACAACGAGTGTATTTGGTTACCAAATGCGTTTCAATCTGCAAGAAGGGTTCCCCCTTATCACGACGAAGAAATTACATATTCGTTCCATCATTCACGAACTATTATGGTTCATCTCAGGAGAGACGAACGTCCGATACCTTCAAGATAACGGGGTCCGCATTTGGAACGAATGGGCAGACGAAGAAGGCAATCTTGGTCCAGTATACGGTTCACAGTGGCGTTCTTTCCCACGCCCGGACGGTTCTTCTGTCGATCAGTTGGCTCAAGTGATTGACCAAATCAAGACGAACCCAGATTCAAGAAGGTTGATCGTCTCGGCATGGAACCCAGGACAGCTAGAGGAGATGGCCCTGCCGCCGTGTCACCTATTGTTCCAATTCTATGTCGCTGACGGAAAGCTTTCGTGTCAATTGTATCAACGGAGCGCTGATACGTTTTTAGGGGTACCGTTCAATATCGCCTCATACGCACTACTCACGCATATGGTCGCACACGTGACCGGACTCGAAGTCGGCGACTTTGTCCATACCCTTGGTGATGCACACATCTACCACAACCATCTCGAACAAGTGGAACTTCAGTTGTCGCGTGACCCACGTCCGCTACCAAAACTCAACATTGTCCGAGACGTCCCTTCAATCGAATCATTCCGTTTTGAAGACTTCGAAATTCTAGGATATGATCCGCATCCGCACATCAAAGGAGAAGTGAGCGTATGATTTCACACGTCGTCGCATATGGATTAGGTCGTGAAATCGGAAAAGATAATGACTTATTATGGCGTTTGCCAGATGACTTGAAACATTTCAAGACCATCACGTCTGGCGGAACGGTCGTGATGGGAAGAAAGACGTTTGAGTCCATCGGTAAAGCGTTACCGAACCGACGCAATATTGTCGTCACATCAGATGTTTCCTTTTCAGCAGATCAAGTCGAAGTCTGGCATGATTTAGACCGTCTCGTCGAAATGAGTCAAGATGAAGAATGGTTTGTCATCGGTGGCGCCACGTTATATGAGCAGACGATGCTGATGACGAGCCGGATCTATGCAACGGAAGTCGCTGCATCGTTCGAGGCCGATACGTATTATCCCGAACGGATTGGGGAATGGTCAATTACGAGTACAATCGACCACCCGCAAGACGAAACACATGCATATGCCTTTTCATTCAAACAATACGACAAAACAGACATCGCATCATGATGTCTGTTTTTTAGTCTGGCAATTTTTCCAGCCACTGTTCAATTTTTCTCGTGATGACCTCGTCTTGTTCTCCATCCGCATAATCGTCATAGATTGCTCCGAGTTCAGACGCCGTTCGTTTCGATACAGCAAGAATGTGACTATATTTGCCTCGTTGCTCTTTCACAGCAGACAACGTCCCTTTCGCTTCTTGCGCACGCGCATCATCCAAGACGAACATCTCGATATTGTCATTACAAGAATACGCCTCGTAAGGACGGTATACGACTTCATATCGGCGATGCTCTTTGGGGAGTCGATCAGCAAGCGATGTATAGGTATTGGCAGACATCGTCACATAGGCGATTCGCTTCTCCTCACGAACAGCAGAAGTGTATCGGACGACACGATTTCGACCATCTCGTTTCGCCTTATACAGCGCCTCATCTGCGTAGGCACACCATTCACCGAGTGTATAGCCTGTCTGGCAGACTCGGGTGTATCCAATCGACACCGTCACCTGATGGTCGTATGGAAATTCCATTTCTTCGATACGTGTTCGGACTCGCTCGAGTACCGATTCGACGATCGCACGGTCTGAGACATTCAAGAGGATTAAGAATTCTTCTCCTCCGTATCGGATGAGCTCATCACTAGAACGAATGGCATGACGGATTTCTTCAGAAACGCGATGAAGAACGTCATCGCCATACGAGTGACCGAACGTATCATTCAATTGTTTGAAGTGATCGATATCGAGAAGTGCGACAGCAAAACTCTCACCAGACCGCTCCAATCTCGAGATGAACCGAGAAAAGGTCGCCTTTAAATACTTACGGTTGAAAGCACCCGTTAATTCATCCACGAGTAACGCTTTTGATACGAGACGTGATTTTTCGATATGTAGTCCGAGACGCACCAATCGTTCCTCCATCGGCACCCACGATTCCCAATAATCGTCGAATCCGTATGAATAGGCCGCAAGACGATAATGTTCATTCGTTCCGATGACAATAAGTGGAACATAGAGCTTTCTCATCTTGCTAACGAAAGATTGGATATCTCGCTCTTTAAATTGTGGCCATAATTCAACGTCCATGATGATGGCTTTCGGCACATCCTCATAATCGTATTCGACGGCCTCTTCTAGTGTCTGCAAAAATACCGGACGTGCTCCGAGCTTCTCGACGCGCGACTTGTAACGACTAAATGTAGAAAAGCTTGCGGATAAGATGAGGACGAGATCCTCATCCTCCTGTTCAATCCCTAAGACGGTATGGATATAGCGTTTCACAGGAGAGATCAAGGTCAAAGCTTCCGCATGTGTGAGGACGCTTGGCAACTCCTTCGCGTCAGACTCGACACGACTAAAGATTTCTAACAAATGCATCAATCGTCGTTGCCGAACTTCCTTCTTCATCCAATCGAGTAGAAACTCGATATCGCTTTTTGGAATTTGTCTCGACTCCGATATCTTTTTCAAAATAATATGTATACGCTCAGTGAGTTGACCTTGCTCCATTCCCGTCCCCCCTATGTTCGTACTCCCCGAATTCTCTTATGTTTCGATTATGCGACTTCTCAGGATGAAATACAACTATTTCCTTATTTATTTTCTATTGTTTTACATATTACTAGGACTTATGCCCTAAAAAAGACATACTAAAAGCGGTCTTGCGACCGCCTTGTGTTATTTTTTCACTTTTAAGTTCGGTGACGTCATCTCTTCCGGACGAATCCATTGATCAAATTGTTCTTCAGTCAATAAACCGGTTTCCAAGGCTGCTTCTTTTAAAGAAGTACCATTTTTATGTGCCAATTTCGCAATTTTTGCTGCATTTTCGTATCCGATATGCGGGTTGAGTGCTGTAACGAGCATGAGTGACTGCTCCACATTATGTGAGATCACTTCATGATTCGGCTCGATTCCGACAGCGCAGTGATCATTGAAAGAATGTAAGCTGTCCGTCAATAGACGACAAGTCTGTAGGAAATTATACATAATGACTGGTTTGAAGACGTTCAATTCAAAGTTCCCTTGACTCGCCCCGAAACCGATTGTCGCATCATTTCCGAGTACTTGTGCGGCAACCATCGTGAGCGCCTCACTTTGAGTCGGGTTGACTTTACCTGGCATGATTGAACTTCCTGGTTCATTCTCCGGAATAGTGATTTCTCCGATTCCTGCACGTGGTCCAGAAGCCAACCAACGCACGTCGTTCGCAATCTTCATCGCGTCCATCGCTAAGGCTTTTAATGCACCATGTGTGAAAACGAGTTGATCGTGACTCGTGAGAGCGTGGAACTTGTTGACGGCTGTCACAAACGGTTTACCCGTCTCTTCTGAAATTTTCTTAGCTACAACTTCACCGAACTCAGGGTGTGCATTGATCCCAGTTCCGACGGCCGTTCCTCCAAGTGCAAGCTCCGTGAGTGGCTCAATCGTGCGCTCGATCATCTGTTTTGACAATTCAAGCATCCGGACCCACCCACTGATTTCTTGACCGAGTGTGACCGGCGTCGCGTCTTGAAGGTGCGTCCGACCAATTTTGACGATATCCATAAATGCCTCAGCTTTTTGTGAAAGAGTTTGATAAAGCGAGTCGATTGCTGGAAGGACATCATCTTGTACGGAAAGGATGGCGGCGATGTGCATCGCAGTTGGATACGTATCATTCGAGCTTTGCGATTTGTTGACGTCATCATTCGGATGAATCGTGATAGATGCTCCACGAGCCTGTAACTTTTCATTCGCAAGATGCGCAATGACTTCGTTGACGTTCATGTTTGACTGCGTGCCCGACCCTGTCTGCCAGACGACAAGCGGGAATTCTGCGTCATGTTGCCCTGCTAAAATCTCATCAGCCACCTCTGCGATGATCGCTGCTTTCTCTTCCTCGAGTACACCGAGTTCAGCGTTTGCTAAAGCGGCACCTTTTTTCAAAATGGCAAATGCGTATACGATTTCAAGTGGCATCTTCTCTGCACCAATTTTAAAGTTTTCAAGACTACGTTGCGTTTGTGCTCCCCATTTCGCCGTAGCTGGAACTTTAATTTCCCCCATTGTGTCCCGTTCGATCCGATAATCCATGTATAAT
Organism: Exiguobacterium profundum; assembly: GCF_042652865.1. Lineage (GTDB taxonomy): Bacteria > Bacillota > Bacilli > Exiguobacteriales > Exiguobacteriaceae > Exiguobacterium > Exiguobacterium profundum. The sequence goes on along the minus strand of NZ_JBHSHG010000001.1, from coordinate 651,801 downwards.
TCCCCCTCTATAGTTGACTACGCTTTCATTTTAGCGAAAAACCATCTAAAAAGAAATGACTCCGTCAAAAAAGCGACCAAGAATGATCTCGGTCGCTTAATTCATTCCATTCAATGCGTCACGTGCAATCACATCCGCTCGATTCTCCGCTCGTGGGACCCATTTTAAGAACACGGTCGGCAATTCATCGTAGGCAATCAGTGCTTTCAGAAATAAAGGCTTCGCCGATGCATCTTTCATGAAACGTTGCTCTAATGCGCGAACAATCACTTCGGCGTCGGAATACAGCATGAATGAGGTTTCACCTTTTAATGCATGAGCTTGTTCCAGTGCATAAGCACATGCAACCAATTCCGCATGAACGCTTGTCAATCCTTGCATGCGACGTTTAAACGTCGATACCGTACCGTCGGACGACTTGATCCACACACCGATTCCATTATCTCCAGTCGTCTGATTGGTGGCCGCGTCAAAATAGATGTGAACCAAACCGGTACGCCTCCCAATCTGTATTGACAGGAGCATGGATATCAATCTGAGACAGTCGTTTCGATAAGAGGGCGATTTCTTCATGGCCGTCTAGTTTTTTGGCATACTTTTGATGGGGCGCTTCAAGTGTTTCATTTTGAACATGCACATAAAGCGTCTCAATCGTATCGTAATGCTGAATCAAAATCGTCGCCGTCTTCGGACCAATGCCACGCACCCCCGGGATGTTATCCGAAGAGTCTCCCTGCAAAGCCTTCACGTCGACAAACTGATATGGTTTCACCCCGTACATCATTTCAAAAGAAGCTTCATTGACGAGCTGCTCCTCACCTTTTTTCGGCATGATTTGAAACACGTTCGGAGACAACAACTGAAGTAAATCGCGGTCTGAAGAATAGAGGTACGATTCGCCCGGGAACGCTGTCGCGACGGCGCCCATCAAATCATCGGCCTCATATCCCGTCAACTCGGATTGTAAGATGCCTCGTTCATCCAAAGCAGACCTTAATTTCAAATAGTCTTCAAAGAGCGGCTCCGGAAGTCCGTTACGCGTTGCTTTATATTCAGGATACAGCGCGTAGCGGTGTGTGGACTCTCGTGTCCCGTCCCAAAAGAAAGCGATATGGGAAAAGTCTGTCGTCCAGGAATCCACCTTCCGAAGCAATCCTTTTACCGTCACTTCCGGATCTTGTGCTCGTCTTCGCTCCGTTGCAAAATAATAACGTGACAATAAATTAAATCCGTCAACTAGAATAAGCTTCATCTTGCTCCACCTCACATGCTTTTAATCCCCGTGCCAGTGCATCTTGGTCTAGTTCCTTCCCAATCCAAACAAATACGGAACGATCCCCTTCATGCATCTCATTTGCAAATGTTGCGCCCATCAACTGATTCGTCGCTTGAATGACAAACTTGCGCTCCTCATCCTGTAAGCGGACAATCGCCTTCATCCGATACATCGCATCCTCATAGTGCATCAACACTTCACGAACGTAACGGGTCACGCGCTCTCGAGACAACGGACGCTCGGCACTCAACGTGATCGCACGAAGGGAAGAGACCGATTCACTCGTCTCTGTCAGTTGACTCAACTTCTGTTCATCGACACGTGACAGTTGGAACGTACTCTCAAGTAATTCGTAATCGCCTTTTGTTTGAATCGTCTCTACAATCCTCACCGTCGGATTGAGTTGCTCGATTCGGCGGCGTGCTTGATTGAGTTCATCCGTCGACACTAAATCGGTTTTATTTAACAAGATGAGATCGGCATAAGCGATTTGATGAATCCCTTCTTTGAACAGTTCACGATCCATTTGACTGGCATCCACAACCGTCAAGATGGCATTCATTTTGAAGTGTTGTCGCAAATATTCATCATAGTAAATCGTCTGAATGATTGGTGCGGGATCCGCGACACCGGTCGTCTCGATGATGACCCGGTCGAATGTTTCTTGCTTTGCAGCCAATTGATAGAACGTCTTACTCAAATCATTTTGGATAGAACAGCAAATACATCCGTTTGAGAGTTCGATTTGCTCTTGGTCCATCTTGACGATCAATTGTTCATCGATATTTATCGCGCCGAGCTCGTTGACGATCAAGCAAATTTTTTCATCCGTCGCCGCGAGTAAGCGGTTCATATACGTTGTCTTGCCTGCTCCTAAAAACCCGGTCACTAATTGTACGGGAATCATGATACCACCCTTTTCTTACAAATCTTCGTGCGCGCGAGCCCATTTCTCATAACGCGCATCCAATAAATCAATCAAGTGAAGCATCCAAGCCTCCGTCGTCATCGGGAGGACACTCGATCCCCACTCACGTTTCCCATGATGTGATAAAATCATGTGCCAGATTCGATGGTGGACATCCAATGGCAGTCGCGTCGACGTCTGGCGTAACGTTTCTTCAAACAATAGCCCACCGTATGGCATATGCCCGATTAGTGTGCCCATCGGGTTGATGGAGATGCCGGTCGTTTCACTTGTGCCCTCAACAGGAGATAACTTCTCAAAACGATTCGGACTAGATAACAGATGACTGTATTCATATATTTTTCCGATGTCGTGGAAGAGGATTCCAAGTGCGAGTTCATCCCAATTCAACGGTTCTTTCCGCTCGGCCATCGCTTCACAGGCGGCATACAGCGATTCAAACGTTCCTTTATATGCCTGTTCGATTTTAACACCGTTCATCGTATTCCAAAGGTCGACTTTGTGCAACTGCTCCGCTTCTTTGATTACACGAAACACCATCGCCAAATAGTCATCTTGCTCTTGAATCCGATAGCCGAGACGAAGCATACACACGGTATGCTTCAATAGACCTCCCGCATAGTTATGATGGTGGTAGAGTGCCGCTGGCGATAGTACGAAATCATCCCAAACGAAATCAAGGAGGCCGTAGGCGATCTGTTGATAGGTCGGTGACAACGTATCAATCAAACTGAACAATTCATCCGCAAACTGCTCCATCGTCTCATCCCCTGGCAAGCCTGGTAATAACGAGATTGCCTCATCTTTTGAGATAGGATGGACGCGGTCAATCGTAATCGATTTGGCGCCATCCGGTTTTGGATAGACATCGATTTTCCCGGATAATTCGATGACACCCGACTCGTAGATTGGAAGCAGTTCACTTTCATTTCCACGGAGCCAATGTTTGGCACGCATCATTCCGTTCGCCGTCGTGACACTTAGTTGAAGCCATTTCGCACCATTCTTCCCTTCTCTAACCTCGACTGTACTGACGAGCGCTTTTGTTTGGACAGGGGCCCCATCGGCTAACTGGTCTAAACGGTCCTTTGATTTGTCTATTTGTGGTATTTGAAATCGATCATGGTTCATCGATGAACCGATGACCGGATCAATTTGTTGATAATAGTTCATAATTATTCCCTCCTCGCATCTTATGACATTGTATCGTGTTTCCGTCTATTAGGCGAACATACTTTCTAGTAGGGTGTCGATTTTGCCATCATTATATTGAAAGCGCTTACGATTATTGATACGATAAAGGTAGTTCGATAAAGGGGGAAACGATAATGATTTCATTAATCGATACGTATGAACGTTTCATCGCCTCGGGGGAAGCGACACGTTATGCACAAGAGCAACAATCCATTGAACATATTCTGCAAGGGTCAACTTGTCCGGTAGGGATGCAGGACTTAGAACAGTCACTCACGCATCTTTCCGGTAATCCATATGCCAAAGATGCATCACTCGACAAAATCGTCGAGCATGAGATGAAAGGGGCTATGGCGGCGCTTGAGCTTTCTGGTTATCCTCTTCAGACGCCGTTAGCGAAGGCGGTTATCCTGTCTGCTTTCGCTCGAACTAACCGACTCAATATTGATAAACTAAAAGAACTGAGCCACGCCGATCTTCTCGTCCGAATCCAATCAGCAGAGCGTGCTTGGAAGCGAACATACGCATTGTTACACCGTTCAACGCCGACTCAGATTTGTGGTCAAATGGATTCGCTCCTCGGTGGATGCGCTATCCAGCGTGTTCTTGAGGCAATCAAACAACCCGGAACGACAAAAACGGCATAAGAAAAGGAGCGGTCCCCGGGCCGCTCCTTTTCTTATGCTCATCCTTCTGTTACTTCAACTGCATCCGGCTCATATAGTGTTACATTACGTGCCGGAGAGAATGTCGAAATCGCATGCTTATAGATCAATTGTTGACGACCTTCCGACTCGACGATGACAGTAAAGTTATCAAATGACTTGATGACACCTCGAATTTGAAACCCGCTTACTAAAAATACGGTCGTTGGTACCATTTCTTTTCGAAGTTGATTCAAAAAATGGTCTTGAATGTTGTAGCTCGCTTTCATGCTGGATTCCCCCTAGTCTTTATCTCTTTAAAATAATCGGAATTTTCGAAAAAACCCCTCTACATCATCATAAATATTTTTATATGATAGTTCAAATGATTTTCGACCCATATCCACCCAAATTCCATCAAATTGATGACGGAACCAAGTTAATTGCCGTTTCGCGAACTGTCTTGTGTGCTGTTTAAGCAAGTCGGTCGCTTTCTCTTTCGACATCTTTCCATCGATAAAGGGAATCATTTCCTTATATCCGATGGCCCGCATCGCCTGCGTATCACGATATCCTTGTGCCAAAAGTCGTTTGACTTCTTCGACAAGTCCTGCTTCCATCATCGTATCGACGCGTTGATTGATTCGGTCGTATAATATCTCACGATCTGCGTGGAGGACGAACAATCGATAATCATAATGTTCAGATGGCGTACTGTCTGTTGTCTGTGTATCACCTTGCATCGCCACCTCGAGCGCCCGTACGACGCGACGCACGTTATTTGGATGAATCGTAGCCGCACGCTCTGGGTCAAGTTGGACCAATCGTTGATGTAGCGCTTCACGCCCTTCGACTTCTGCAAACCGTTCGAGTTCAGCCCGCAGTGCTTCATCGACAGGTTGCTCCACAAATTCATAATCATATAAGATCGAGCGAATGTATAGCCCCGTCCCACCGACGATAATCGGTAACTTGCCACGGGCATAAATATCATCGATGGCGGCACGCGCCAATTGTTGGAACATCGCGACACTCATAGCATCATCAGGGTCACAAATATCAATCAAATGATGCGGGATCCCTTCGGCCTCTTCTTTCGTCACTTTTGCTGAACCGATGTCCATGCCCCGGTACACTTGAACCGAATCACCCGAGACGATCTCGCCGTCGAACGCTTTTGCTAGTTCGATGCCCGTCTTCGTTTTGCCAACAGCGGTCGGCCCGACGATGACGACGACAGGTGTTTTTTTCATACATCTCACTCCTCAATTAAAAACCCGTCTCTTCACGAGACGGGCCATCAAATTCTTCTTTTTATTCTATCATCAAATACGACGGCAAACAGCATCCAACCACATAAAAGTAATCCGAGTAATAACACGAGACCATCACTCATCTGCTTTCGCCTCCTTTAGCTTCCTCATTCCCACTTTTCACATTTTAGACACAAAATAACTGTAAAAAAGCACACTCAATAAAGAGTGCGCATTTCAAAGTCATCATTCAAATCAAATATTTAGTCATCATCTTTTAACCTCTGAACCAATCCCAAAAATGAGCACCTTGGGCGACAATCAAATAGTCGAACCAGCGTCTATAATCCATCGGAAGTTTTTCGGTGTCATTTGTGTACGTCAAAAATTCTCCAATCCAAATGTAGTTCTCATTTTCGCTTAAGACCTCGCAAACAATCCATTCCCCATCTCTCCCGACACCGACGGGGATGAATTGTTCAGGGCACTCCCATATTTCACGATATTCGATGATTTCATCCACACTAAAGAGTCGAATCCCTCCACCATATGTCGGATGGACAAATAGTTCAACACCATTATGGCTCTTTAAAAAATGGATAACGTCATTTGGCATCATTTGCTTCAATCGCTTGATTTCGACTTCCGTCGCGGGCTCACTGAATGAAAAGTGTAACGTGTCCACATGTCCCTCTTCATTTTGAATTTCGATTCGATTATTTACAAGCCTACTTTTCAACGCTTCAAGTGCAATCATCAACTCAACCCCACTTTTTGAGAATTAACGACATTCGTACCGTATCATTCATTTCCATTTTTCTAAGTATTGCATATATCGACCTTTCAGCGTTCAATAAAAAAGGACATCGGACACGACTTGATCGCGTCCGATGTCCTCGATTCGTTTTTTAATTCTTCATGAAGCAATTTCTATCGTCTGTTTCGTACGTTTGACAGAGACGATGAAATACAGGATTGTCGTACCGCTCGCCGCCCACCAAACCATGTCATACCATCCGTTCATCAGTCCAGCCATCCCAACCATCGCCGGGACAATCAGCGTCAACCATGATAATACGAGGGCGACACGTGCTGTGATGGTCTCGTTCGGTTTCCCGAGTCCCATTCCAAAAAAGAACAGCGCCCAAAGGAATGACCAGAAGAACCACGTCAATGCCCCCATCGGATCACTTTCTGCAATCGCCATTGCTCCATAAAAAGCGGCTGCAATCGAAACGAATAGCGAGAACCAGCCAACGCCACGTCCGTCTAAATTCAAAATAAACGTCACCCCTACATATAGATAAGTGAACGCAAATAGATAGATGCTCGCAAAACCGAATTGCTCTTCTGGACTCGCCCCAATCAATAACCATGTGGAGATAAACGTTTGTAAGAGTCCCGTAAACAAACTAAAAAATCCTGCGCTCTTGCTATCCACTTTCCCGAGAAGAACGAGACTATTTAAAAACAGTGCGACGCCACCGAATAGTAAACTTACATTACCCACACTCATTACCCCTTTGTACAGATGTCTGACCTTTAATCTACTGTATCACTTTAGCTTGAATTCGCTTTCAGTGCAAGGGGATTTTTAAGTGTTCACGAGAACGCCACGCCTTACTCGTTCTCAAGGGTTTGGATGGCCTCGTCGATTCGCTCTTGTTCCTCATCCGTGAAAGTCGGATACTGTGGATCAATCCGTTCAAGCACATCAATCATGACTGACGAAATGACAAAACGACTGTACCACTCATCATCTGCCGGCAACACATACCACGGTGAAACTTCTGTTGATGTGTGCGACAACATCTCGGCAAAGATTTCTTGATATTCTTCCCAATGCTGTCGCTCTTCGACGTCACTGAAGGAGAATTCCCAATTCTTTTTCGGGTCCTTTAACCGTTCAAGCAAGCGATCTCGTTGTTTATCCTTAGATACATTGAAAAAGAACTTGATGACTTCGAATCCGTTTTCATGTAAATAGCGTTCATAATCGTTGATTTGACGATAGCGCATCTGCCAGACCTCTTCCTGGTCCATTTCTTCCGGAAGTACTTCATCCCCCAACAAATCATGGACACGAGGCGCAATGACCTCTTCATAATGGGATCGGTTTAAAATTCCGACCTGTCCTCTTTCAGGTAACAAATCATGCATTCGCCACAGATAGTCGTGCTTTTTCTCCGTATCGGAAGGTTTTTGAAACGCATTCGTCTTCAGTCCTTGGGCGTTCAAATTTGAAAAGATATAGCTGATCGCTTCGTCTTTCCCACCCGCATCAAGCGCCTGCAAGACGACGATAATCCCTTTCTTGCTCTCGGCATACAATCGCCAATGTAGTTCTTTCAATCGCTCGACACTGTTCGGAATGAGTTCAGTCGTCAACGTCTCATCCTCTGGTTTGTCTGAAACAGTCGTCGGATAATCATCTAATTGAATCTTGCTGTTCGGTGACACAATAAAATCCTTCGTGTTCATACTCGTTCTCCTTTTCGCTCGACGTTCAACCTTGATTTACCCAAAAACTGCATAAGAAAATCCCTTCCGAAAATTTCGGAAGAGATGTTGAGAACTTAGTAGATTCCGACAGCGTCAAATGATTTCGCAGCTGATACGGCTTGCGGACTTGTCGCACCGTAAAGGTCTTTCGCAGATTGCACGACCGCTTGACGAAGGCTTGAGAAGTTAGATGTTGGTGTCAAGTAAACATTGAGGGCACGGTAGTAGATATCCCCCATCGCCATGACTCCTACACCTTGTACCGATACGCCGTAGTGTGATCCACCATTACCTAAGAGGTATGCCGCTTTGTTGACGATACCTGAGTTGATGTGAACCCCACCATTATCTTGTGTGCCTGTGTAACGTTTCGAGTAGTGATCTGGGTCACCGTATGCAGCCGGGTTCGCCATCGAACGAAGTCCGTCGCCCGCTACACCTGGTGTGTAGATGTCTTCCCCTACCAACCAGTCGAAGTTAGTGCCGACGCTATATTCCGCCACTGTACCTAGGATATCCGATACTGCTTCGTTGATCGCCCCAGACTCGTTTTGATAGATCAGTCCTGCCGTGTACTCCGTGACCGCGTGAGTCAATTCGTGAGCGACTACGTCAAGTGCACCTGAAAGATACGTGAACGTTTGACCGTCTCCGTCTCCGTATACCATCTTACTTCCATCCCAGAACGCATTGTTGTAGCTGCGGCTATAGTGAACCGTAGAGTTTAATGCAGCTCCGGCGTTGTCATAGCTGTTCCGTCCGTAAGTGTTTTTGTAGAAATCATATGTCTTTGTCGCGTTGACGTGTGCAGAAACAGCGGCACGGTCGTAAGTCGTGTTCAAGACGTTATCCACGTCAGCCCATAGCGAACCTGGGAGTGTCGTACGGTTTTTCGCATCGTACGTATAGATTCCCTTTCCACGCGTAGAGTCTTGAAGATAATAGTAAGAACCGCTCTTCGTTGTCTTGAACGTTTGGCTGTAGCCGAGTACATCGATTCCCGTTCCTGTATAGGTCGTACCTGTCACACCGTTCGTCGGTCTCGCGTGAGCTAACTGGTCGAATTTATTGAGTACCTCACCCGTCCCCGCATCGATGAAGTATGTCCAACGTGATGGCTCTTCCGCTTCAAGGATCGTTCCGGTCACTTGATATGCATAGACCGACTTGTCACCTTTTGGATAGACAATCAATTCTGCTTCCGGTTCGAGCTCGTAGGCCCCTTTATGACCGACAAGCTTTTTGTAACTCGCGATGGCTTTCTTTTCAGTTAACTTGATCGACTTATGTAGGTTCTTGACCGATTTCGCATCATCCACGACTGTCTTCAATTGACCCGCTTCATCTACGACACCGACTACCACACCACCGAATACTGGCACGCCATCAACTGTCTGTTGGAGCTTAACCACTTTCCCGACTTTGTCTGATTTCGACTCGATCGTCTTGAACTCACCTTTTGATTTGACGTATTCTTTTACAATCGTTGTCGGTGCACTTTCTGATGGTTTCGTCAGAGTGCCTGACTTCAATTCTGCCGCACCGACCAATTGTGGTACGAGCAATACGCCTGCGATTAATGATGTAGAAACAACTTTTTTCATGTGTTTACCTCCTTTGTGATGATTCTTACTTTACACACTTTCCCACAAAGGCTGTATCCATCTTTTTAATTATTTTGATAATTCATAATATTGAGTATTTAGAACCATTCATTCTATTTACGACCTAATTTTATCCAAAAAAAAATTCGTGCTCCTTAGGAAAGGAGCACGAATAATTAATACACATCTTTTTGGGTAAAGTGGTAAAACGCATACGCCAAGGCGGCAATCGACCAAATGAGAATGACGAGTAACGAAAACGGTAACGTCATCCCATCAATCGGGGGAGCCTGTCCTTCCAAATAGGTATGAAGACCGAAGTTGACGTTCACCAGGTATTTCGAGCTATCCCAGTTTGAACCAAGCGATGTCAATAATGGCCCCGAGATGAGGACAGCCATCATGATTCCGATTCCGGTCGCCGTATTTTTAACCAAAACGGAAATCATGAGAGAAATTGTCCCGACCGCAGCCACGACGAGCCATGATAGACCCATCGACATAAGCAAGTACTCCCACATCGGCAACGTATGCACAAAGTCGGTCGAGAATGTTCCGGTCGGCGAAGCTTGGAAACCGGTCAAAATCGGAGCATTCCATCCGTCCCAGCCGAGAACGATGCCGGATATGGCGTAACTGACGACGGCGGTCACAAATATTAAGATCGATGTATAGAGGAGCGTCGTCAGCCATTTGGCGAGCAAGATCTTATATCGCCGGACCGGTCGCGATAACAACGTCTTGATCGTTCCATCGTTATGTTCTCCGCTCACGATATCTGCCATCAATACGATAATGAACAGCGGTAGGACAAGCGTAGTTCCTTGGGAGAAGAAGACGCGCATAAACGTCGGAGCTCCCGGATAATTCGGATTGATATCATTATCAAGATAATACTGATTCTGTTGGACTTGGAACTCAAGAATCTGCCGAAACTCGTCTTGAACGTTCGCGGAGGCGAGTCGGTTTTGTGTATCGATGATCTCTTGCTGGAGATCGACACGCCAATCAATCGTTCCTTGTTCTTCGCGTTGTTTCTCGATTTGACGATAGTTCGCATACGTGAACATCGAAACAAGCACGATCAGGATGATGGAGACGACCATCAATCTGCGCTTCCGATGAATCTTGAGCACTTCATTACGAATAAGACCGAGCATCGATGGATTAGGCAATGTGATCACCACCTGTCAACGTGATGAAGAGGTCCTCTAACGTTTGGACACGGCGCTCGAGTCCAAACACCTCGACATCTCTTTCCATCAAATAGCGATTCAACTTCGCCGTCTCTTCCACGTTCATGGAAATACGAATCGTCCGTTCGTCCACCACGTCCGCTTGGTCGATTCCTTCGTACCCTTGAACGATCGGCAATACTTCGAAGCTATTCGTCACATGTAAGTCGACCGTTGACGCGAGTTCTTCAATCAAAGCATGGACCGTCCCCACCTTGACAATCTTGCCTCGCGACATGATGGCGACTCGGTCCGCTAGTAGTTCAATCTCGGCCAGGATATGACTCGATACGAGAACACTCAGTCCCGTTTCTTCTACGAGTCGACGAATGAAAAGTCGTAAATCTCGAATCCCCATCGGATCGAGCCCGTTCGTCGGCTCATCCAAGATCAGCACCCGTGGATTGTTTAATAGCGCCTGGGCAATCCCGAGTCGCTGTCGCATCCCGAGAGAGTACGTCTTCACTTTATCATCGATTCGAGCGGTCAAATCGACGAGGTCAATGACTTCTTGGATTCGCTTATCATCGACTCCAGGTAACATGCGTGCGAACGCTTCTAAGTTCTCGCGTCCGGATAAAAACTTATACAGCTCTGGATTCTCGACGATTGCGCCGATTTGATTCATCGCTTGGACAAATTGTTTGTCGACACGATACCCACAAATCGATACATTTCCTTTCGTCGGTTTGATCAAGCCAACAATCATTCGAATCGTCGTCGTCTTCCCGGCGCCGTTCGGTCCTAAAAATCCGAAGACCTCACCCGGGTAGACGTCTAACGAAATGTTATCGATAATCGTCTTTTTTCCAATCACTTTTGTTAGTTGATGTAGCTTTAACGTCGGTTCCATTGTCTCACCTCTTTCTTTATTCTATCGGACAAAAGTGAATCTGTCCTATTCGAACATTCACATAGGGCACATCCACACATTTTTGATATGATGTTCATATAGAAAGCGAGGTCAGCCCATGAAACAGTCGAAATGGTATGCATTTTTAAGTGGCGCCGTTCTTTTAACGGGAATCGCCTTATATGGTCTATGGATTGGCTATCAGGATATCGTCAATCCGCCGGAGCGAACACTTTCCGTCTCCGAAGACGAACGCCCTGAACCACAAGGAGACGTCTACGTCGCATTAGGCGATTCGTTGACACGCGGTGTCGGGTCAACATCAGGCGCAGGATATGTACAGCCTGTCAGCACTGCTCTTGAAGAAGAAGGCGTACGTACGCAAAACCTTGCCGTGTCTGGGGCACGAACAGAAGATTTGCTCACACAACTCGAGCAACCTGAAGTGCGTCGAACGATTGAGAACGCACGATATATCACGTTGACCATCGGTGGAAACGATTTGTTCAACCGTGGGGAAAACGTCGATAACTTCGAATCCGTCGATATTCAACAAGTGGTCACGGATGCGAAGACGAATTTAGAAACGATTTTCACTGAAATTCGCTCACTCAACGATTCAGCAACCATCGTGTATATCGGTCTATACAATCCGTTTCAAAATGATGAGAATGGACAAGCATTCAATCAGCTCATCCTTGATTGGAACGCATCCGCGAAGCAATTGGCGAATACGCAGAATATCGATGTGATCGACCCGTTCGCCTACATCTCTGACTTATCAAGAGATTTAGCGACCGATCAGTTCCACCCGAGTGACCGTACGTATGAGAAATTCGCGAATGATGTACTCTTCGTTCTCGATTAAACAAAATCCTCGTCAGCTTGACGAGGATTTTTTACTTCTCATATCGAACAATCCACTGTTCCCCTTGTTTCATCATGCCCGTCCCGACCCAACCAGCTTGAAGCAACTCAACTTGTCGCCCACGATTTTCCATCGGTACATCTTGCGCAACTGATGTGGGATGCCACGAACGATGCATCTCTTTGTAAAAAATATAGCGGAGTTTCCCGCCGTACTTTTCTTTCAACGCCCCGATTCGGAGTCCGAGAGAAAACTTGTCTTTCATGCTTGGAATATTGAACGGTGCGACGGTAGCACAGACGACATCGAATCGATCATCCGATTCCACTTGTGCCATCAACAGTTTGCCTAAATGTGTCTGTAGTCCATATCCACGGAAGTCTGGGTGGACATTCGTCACTTCCTGATAAAGGACACGTTCAAGCGAATCCTCCGGCCATCCGATATCTCGTCCTAGATGCTCCGCATCAATCGGTGGGATGAGCATCGCTCGGAACGCGATAATCCGACCATCTGCTTTTGCCCCAATCAACGTCTGATCCGTCAACAGTTTCGTGAACTCTTCAACCGATAACGATTGATAGTGCTCCGGTTCAGCCAACGCCTGAATGACCGTATCTTGAACGGCTAACAGTTCCGGTAAATCCGACAAGCCTAGGACGCATACATGAAGTGAAAGGTCTTTGATCTCACCTTGCCACATGCGACTCATCTCCAACCACGTAAGATTCCGTCGTCAATTCACGTAACACGTCCTCATCGACGTCAATACCGAGTCCCGGACGATAGTTCAGCGAGATGATTGGTAAATCATATGATAAGTTGCCTACATCTTTCCCGAACCGGAGCGGACCCGTCAACTCGACCGTCTTCACGATTTTACTCGAGAAAGCGACATGGAATCCTGCACTCGATGCAATGGAGGATTCGACCATAGAACCAATCTGGCATTCGATTCCGGACATCTCCGCCATATGGACCAACTTCTTCGCTGGATAGATGCCACCGCACTTCATCAGCTTGATGTTCGCTTTATGGGCTGCCTGCATCATCGTCAAGCGTCTCATATCGTGAATATCTTTCAACCCTTCATCCATCATGAGCGGGACTGAAATTTTTTGTTTCACTTCGAGCATGCCTTCAAAATCATCCGCCTTGACCGGTTGTTCGACCCAGTCGATTCCATACGGTTCGAGTAGACGCATGGCTTGAACCGTATTGGCCGCGTTGATCCATCCCTGGTTAACGTCGACTCGAATCGGCACGTCATTTCCTACCGCTTCCCGTACCGCCTTGACACGCGCCACGTCCGTTTGCACATCGACTCCGACCTTCATCTTCACTGCTCTATAGCCTCGTTTCATTTGTTCGAGTGCCTCTTGTGCCATATGGCTCGGCTCTCCGATACTCAAGACGTGAGTGACAGGGAATGATTCATGGTACCGACCGCCAATCCATTCGTAGATTGGTTGATTCAGCTTTTTCCCGATCACATCATGACACGCGATATCAAGTGCTGCTTTGGCAGCCGGAACACCACGAATCGCACGGTCCATCTCGTCATGAATATGCTCTAGGTGCATCGGATTTTTTCCGATTAAGAGCGGAGCCAATAGATGACGGAGTACACTGACCGTGCTCTCAGCGGACTCACCCGTCACATGCTCATCTGCCACGGCTTCTCCATAACCGACAAGTCCACATGCGGTTGTCATTTTGACGATGACAGAAGGCATATCATCATAACGGTGATAACTGACGATGAATGGTACCTTTAATGGAAAGCGAACCGAGAAAATTTCTATTTTTTGAATATTCATGTTCATCACTCCTTTACTTCAACTGTCCTTTCCTCTATATTGTCGTTATATAGTCGCTAAATTGCAAGGGGGATTTTACATGTCCATCCATATCGCCGTTGTCGGCTCACCATCGTTTATACAACAGGTACAGAACGGTTCTTCCTTACCCGATGTTCGAATCGAGGGATTTCCTTATGATGACCCGCGAGAAGCGAAAGACATCGCTAAGCATCTCCTATTTTTCGACGGAGTGTTCTTTTCCGGTTCATTCCCTTATACGTACGCGACGGAGGAAGCGACCCTTCCATTTGCCCATCACGTCGTTCAAGATGATGTCGTGTTATTGACGTCACTCTTATATGTGACATTGACACAACAGCTCCGACTCGAACATCTCTCTATCGATCTCGTTGATGCGTCACGACTTGATTCGATTTTAGCATCGTTTCCAAGCCACATGTCGCCACCGCAAGTGAAAGAACTCAGTCCGTATATGAATTTCGAAGAGTTGATTTCGTTTCATGAGCAACTTCAACGAACTGGGACGACTCGATTCGCCTTGACAAGTGTCGAACGAGTCCATCGACACTTAGTGGAAAATGGTTTTGCTAGTCAGCTCATGATAGAGCCAGAAGAGAGAATTCTCCACCACTTCCATGATTTTATTCAACAGATTCGTTTGAACAAATCGGACCAGTCACAACTCGCTGTGCTCTTCTACTCGGATGCAAGTGAAGATACGCTCAACCATACGACAAAACATCATTATTTCGGTGGTAAATTGATGGAGTCCACTCAAGACGGCATCATCCTATTATCGAGTAAAGGAAAGATTGAATCCGCCATGTCAAACGGTTTCATCTTGCCAGAGGAAACTCCTGGTCATGTAGGTATCGGGTATGGGTCCGATTATCAACGTGCCATTGAGCATGCCGAACTTGCACTTCATACGACAAGTAATTCCACTATACGAATCGTCGACGATTCAAAACGAATGACGTTCACCGATCAACCGGCACCGATTCATTTCCGTGTCACGCAAACGCGTGTCTATGACATGATGAAGCAGACGGGTATGAGTCCGATTAATATCGAAAAGCTCATTCACTTTTCAACGGACAATCTCGAGTTTACAGCGAAAGAGTTGACCGACCATTTAAACGTGACACGTCGTACGACAGAGCGACTCATCAAAAAATTGGTTGATGCAAAACTTGTTCATCGGATTGGCGAAGAGATGAGCTACAGCCAAGGTCGTCCGCGTACCGTCTATAAATTTCAATTCCCGGTCGATTGACGACCGGGAATCGTTTTATTGAGCCGCTTGTTCCGCGACAGGTTCTTCCTGTTGGATGACTGCCATGCGCTCAATCGTATATCCCGTAAAGGCATATACAATCGAGATGACTGGTACGATGAAGTTCAAGACGGCGTACGGTGCATATTCGAAAGCTCCGACCCCAAGTGTGCCGAGAATGAATACCCCACACGTATTCCACGGGATGAACACCGATGTCAATGTTCCACCGTCCTCGAGGGCACGAGATAAGTTTTTTGACTGTAATCCCATTTTTTCATACGCTCCAGCAAACATTCTCGACGGGACGACGATTGAGATGTACTGCTCCGAACACGTCGCATTCGTTGCAATCCCAGCTAAAATCGTTGAAGCAATCAACGAACCTGCCGTTTTCGCCAATTTCAAAATTTGGTTCATAATAGATTGTAGCATTCCCGAATATTCTAAAATCCCCCCGAACGTCATCGCGACGATGGTCATCGAGACCGTGTACATCATCGCATCAAGACCACCTCTACTGAAGAGGTTATCGACCAGTTCATTTCCCGTCTCGATGACATAACCACTCTGAAGAGCGCCTACGCTGTCAGCGAGCGTTCCACCTTGAATGAACACTTGAGCCAAGAAGCCCAGTGCAATCCCGACGACGAGCGCCGGAATCGCTGGCACCTTCTTTGCAACGAGCAAAATGACGGCGAGTGGGACGATGAGTAACCATGGTGAGATGACAAAACTATCTTCAAGAATGTTAAGCGTCTGTGTGATCTCTGAAGAGTCCGTCGTCGAATCTGCGAACCGTCTACCTAGCCAAGCGTATACCCCTAGCGCGATGATAAGTCCTGGAATCGTCGTATATAACATGTGCCGGATATGTACGAATAAATTAGTATGAGTCAAGCCGGCCGCCAAGTTTGTCGTGTCTGACAATGGTGACATCTTGTCCCCAAAATATGCACCAGAGATGACAGCCCCCGCTACCATCGGCGCTGGTATCCCCATACTCAGCCCGATGCCCATCCCCGCTACTCCAATCGTCCCCATCGTCGACCATGAGCTCCCGATCGAAAGGGCGACGACCGCACAGATGAGACAAATCGTTAACAAAAAGTATGCCGGTGAAATGATCTTCAGCCCGAAATAGATCATCGTGGCAACAATCCCTCCACCGATCCATGCCCCAATCGTCAACCCGACCAAAATGATGATGACGACTGCCGGTAAGGCGAGACGAATCCCCTTATACATCATCTCTTCAATCTCTTTCCACTTGAACCCGTGTCGCCAGGCGACGATTGAAGCGACTGCCGTTCCGACGATGAGCGGGATGTGTGGTCCTTGACCGAGCTTGACGATTGAGATGAGCATGACGACAATCATCACACCAAGTGGTAATAGCGCCCACCCTAGCTTCATGTTTTGCTTGTTCCCCGTTGTTTCCATCTAACTTCCTCCCCTATAGCGAAAATTCAGAATTGTCGTTATATTGTCGCTAATAACGTTATGATAGCGCTTACAAGGGATGGATGCAATAAAAAAATGAGTGGACAGACATCTGTCTATCCCACTCATTCTGAATTATGTTGCTGCAATTCGGAGCGCATCCGCAAGTAGGCGTGCCCCATCTTCTAACGCGTCATGGTCAAACGTCATATGCGGATGATGAAGGCCTGGACCTAAATCAGCGCCGATTCCAATCATCGTCGCATCAAGTGACGGTTTCTCGACGGTATAGAAATGAAAATCATCGCTACCTGACGTGACAATTCTCTCGACGAGAGCCGACTGACCGAAGCGTTGCTCAATCGCCTGCTTCGCAATCTGACTTGACTGTTCCCCAACGACCGCTCCCGGTGTGAAGTCTTGCCACTCCCATTCCAGTTTCACACGATGAAGCTGCCCGACATGAAGTAGCATGTCTTCGACACGATTGCGCAGTTCGAGCAATTCTTCATTTTGTTGGGCACGGACGTCAATCGAGAACGTCGCATTTCCTGGAATGATGTTCATGTTGTCACTCCCGGCGTGTACCTTCGTCAACTTGACAGAGTGCGGCTCAAACGGTGACAAGTAAATGCTTTTAAGCATGTGTTGAATCGTGAAGATGACATCGAGTGCGTTTTGTCCTTGATGTGGTCTCGCACCATGCGCATCATCCCCAATGACCTCTCCCTTTAAGAAGAAGGCAGCACCATGTTGAATCGCCGCCGCATATTGTCCCCTTTTCAACTCTTCTTGTGGACGTAAATGGATTCCGAATAGTTGCGTCACGTCCTCTAACGCCCCTCGTTCGATCATGGCGAGCGAACCATTCCCTTGCTCTTCGGCAGGTTGGAAGATGAAACGGATTCGCTTTTGTAACGTTTCGTCTTTCAACTGTTCGAGCGCACCGAGTACCATGCTGATGTTCGCGTCGTGCCCACATGAATGGTTCGCTCGAAACGTACCGTCCACTTGTTGCCATAACGCGTCGATATCGGCGCGGACCGCAATCACTTCTTCTCCCGATCCAATCTCCGCGATTACTCCGGTCACGTCCTCAAACGTTCGATGGGGAATCGACCAGTCTGATAAGATGGATGCGATTGTTCGAGTCGTCTCGACTTCTTTCCAACTGATTTCTGGATGAGCATGGAAATGCTCAAACCACTTGAGTACGCTTGTCATATGTATCTCCACACCTTTATATTTTTTTGACACCTTTGATCAAAACCCATTGAAGCGGGAGTCGTCCCCATGTAATCCATTTCGGAATGACCTTCCCACCGATTCTAGATGGCTTGACGGCCATGTTGATATTTGCCGGGAAGACGGCGATAAAGAATGCCGGTAGCGTCCGTTTCACGAACGATGTTCCCTTGTTGAGTAAGAGCATCGCCCCGAACACGACTTCAACGACTCCGCTTAGTTGCACCATCAGTCGGCGGAACGGCCAAGATTTCGGAATAATCGACATGAACGCCTTCTCTCTTACAAAATGTAAAATTCCTGCCCCGAATAGTAACACCCCATATAAATTTCGTACCATAACTCATCCTCCTTTTGTATAAGCATAGCAAAAAAGGCGGGCATATTGCCCACCTTTTACAATGCAGAACCGTTCGCATTTTGAATCTCGACTTGAACCGTCTCCGTTTTTCCGTCCCGGATATATTCGATGTCGACCGTTCCGTCCGTATCGCGAATCAATTCACTACGGAGGTCGATGAACGAGCTGACGTCTTTGTCATTGATTTTCACGATGACGTCACGTGCCTTAAGACCCGCTTTCGCAGCTGAACTATTTTGTTGCACTTCCACGATGATTGTTCCCGCCGTCACCGATTCAGGCAAGTTGATTTGTTCCGTCAAGTAACCTTGAGGGAACTCTGATACGTCACGAAGTGAGACGCCGAGTGACGGATGATTCACTTCTCCCGTCTGTTCGATTTGATTGATGAGCGGAAGGGCGATGTCGACTGGGATTGAGAATCCGACTCCCTCGACTTCTGCTGTCGCAATTTTCATCGAGTTGATCCCGACGAGTTGTCCTTCTTCGTTGATTAACGCACCACCTGAGTTACCTGGGTTGATGGCCGCATCCGTTTGAATGACCTCGGCATTGAAGTCGGCCTGTCCGTTCTCATCCGTATCGACGGGTACGAGGCGTGACGTCGATGAGACGACACCGCGTGTCACGGAGTTCTCGAATTGTCCAAGCGGATTCCCGATGGCGATGACCGTTTGACCCGGTTTCAACTCGCTCGATTTGCCGATTGAGATGACGGCCGGTACCTTATCAGCGTCCACTTTCAAGACGGCCAAGTCATACGTCGCGTCACTTCCCATGAGTGTCGCTTCCGCAGTCGTTCCGTCATTAAAGGTTACCGTCAGCTTGTCCGCTCCGTTGACAACGTGATGGTTCGTCGCGATAAATGCCGAGTCACCTTCTTTTTTATAGATGACACCTGATCCGACTCCAGCCTCGACCGCCTCACTCGAGAATCCGCTTTGGGCGAAGTTGTTTACAGTCACGACGGCCGGTTGAGCGGTCGCGACGGCATTTGTGACCGAAGAATCGGATACGTTCGATGACGTTTGGACCGGAGTCCCTTGCGAGGTCACGTTCGTGTCACTCACACTCGTCGCGGGTTGGTCGATGAACGGATATGCGATTGCGCCCGTCAACAACGCTCCGATGACTCCACCGACAAGTCCCGGGAACATACGGCTGACGAATGACGGTTTTGATTGTGTTCGTACTTTTGTCTCTTCTCGGTTGGATGAACCGAGTTCTGTATCTAACCAATCTTTTTGTTGCTCTGATTCATGTAATTGATCGTGTTCATTTGATTGATCGTGACGATCCATAATGATTCATCTCCTCTGTGTTATCTTCTACCCTTACTATAACGAAGAGGAACACTCATTTATAAAATGATAAATGAATTACAAGATTCTTCACATTTTACGTCATTTCATTCAGACAATCACATTTCTTAACGTACCGAGACCTTCAATCGTCACTTCGACCGTGTCTCCCGTTTGTAGATACGTCGGTGGCGTCATCCCGTGCCCAACTCCGGCTGGTGTACCCGTCGCGATGACGTCGCCCGCTTCGAGCGTCATGCCTTTCGACAGTGTACGAATGAGTTCATCAATCGGACGAATCATATCGGCTGTCGTCCCATCTTGACGCGTCTCCCCATTGACACTTGTTTTGATTTGGAGAGGGAACTGGAGCTCGTCCGGTGTGACGACGAACGGTCCCATCGGACAAAACGTATCGAACGACTTGCCACGGAAGAATTGGACATGTTCTTTTTGCACGTCTCGAGCCGTCACATCGTTTAGAATGGTGTAACCGAAAATGTGCTCCTCGACCGCTTCGATGTCTCGTCCAGACTTGCCGATGATGACGGCGAGCTCACCTTCATAGTCAAGTTTGTCCGTCAATTCAGGATGACGCTCAATGACCGCTTCCGGACCGACGACCGAGGTCGGTGCTTTCGTGAAGATGACGAGTTTCCCTGCTCCTGCTGTATCCATCTCTTTCACGTGTTCTTCGTAGTTCTTGCCGATACAAATCACGTTTTTCAATGGACGGTACGGGGCGAGTAATTTCACATCCGTCATTCGGTATGAGGGCGCCACGTCCAAATCGATATCTGGTTCGAACTCACGCGCGATCACTTCTAATAAATTTGTCGTATGTACTTGATTGCTGACATCAAAAACGAAATCGCCTTTGACAATCCCCACTCGTTGCTCTTCCTGCATCTCAAAACTACACCATTTCATTAAAACTCCCCCTTTTTCATCATTATACAAAAAATCGAGACATCTCTGCCTCGATTATACTTTATTCAAAAAGATGATCCGTTGATTACTCGATCCTCGAAAACGAAGTCCCATATCTCGTAGCGACTGCTCGTAACGACCGTCGACGAGCACATCGGCGTAGTCCAACACGGTTTGAATCGCTTCGTCATGCATCGCTTCCAACTGTTCGATCGTATAACCCGTATACACCCACACATTTTTACCGAGCGACTTACATGCCGTGACGAGTTTTGCTAACGCTGACGATTGAAGAAACGGTTCGCCTCCAGAAATGGTCACCCCGTCCCAACCACTGAGCTTGACGCGCTGAACAAGTTCCTCTACTTCGACATCCTCACCCCCGGTTGGATTCCACGAGGAAGGATTGTGACACCCTTTACAGTGATGCGGACAGCCAGCAGTAAAGATGACCGTCCGAATCCCCGGTCCGTCAACGACGGATTCTTCAACGACGGATAGAATGCGCATCGTGTTTCACCCTCGCCCGCTCTTCTTCTCGCTTCGCCGTATTCCAACGGTCCATCGTCCCGACCAAATAACCGGTGATGCGGCGGATTCGTTCAATGTTTGAATCCTCGCCACACGTCGGACAGGCATCGTCAATCAGTCCTTCAAGCCCGCAATTTCCGCAACGATCGACCGGATGATTGATGGAACCGTAGCCGATATCATGCTGTCGCATCAAGCGGACAATCGATTCCACCGCTTCCGCATTGTGGGCAAGTGACCCATCGACTTCGACATATGAAATATGTCCCGCGTCACACAATGCGTGATACGGTGCCTCGATTCGGATTTTCTCACGAATTGATACAGACTGATAGACCGGCACGTGGAATGAATTTGTATAAAAGGCACGATTAGTGACACCTTCAATCATCCCAAACGTTTCCTGGTCTCGCGTCACAAATTTACCTGACAATCCTTCTGCCGGTGTCGCGAGCAACGAAAAGTTCAAGTCGTACGTTTCGGCTGCCGCACGCATGCGATTGGCCAAATGCGTGACGATGTCAAGACCGAGTCGCTCCGCTTCACGAGACTCAGCATGTGTACCTCCCGTCAACACCTTCAACGTTTCAGCGAGTCCGATGAAACCGAGTGAAAGCGTTCCTTGTTTCAATACGTCTCGGACTTCATCATGAATATGTAACTGCTCACTTCCACGCCAGACACCTTGTGTGTAGAGGAAACGAAATTCTTCAGCGCGACGCGTACATTGATATTCGAAACGCTCGACTAACTGTTCGATCCCGATGTCGACATATCGGTTGAGAATGCTGTAAAAATCCGAGATCGACTCCGAGACAAGTGCCATCTTCACCAAGTTGAGTGTGGAAAAGGAAAGATTGCCACGACCGATCGACGTCTCTTCTCCGTGTCGGTTTCCCATGACCCGAGTGCGGCAACCCATATATGCCACTTCAGATGCATGCGTCCCATCATAGTAAGCGGCATTGAACGGGGCATCGATGAAGGAAAAATTCGGAAATAGCCGTTTTCCTGTGACCCGACACGCTTCACGGAAAAGATCGACGTTCGGATCGTCCTCCCGAAAGTTGATTCCTTCCTTCACTTTAAAGATTTGAATCGGAAAAATCGGAGTCTCCCCGTTCCCTAACCCACGTTCCGTGGCACGAAGTAGCTCTCGAATGAGGATACGTCCCCACTTTGATGTGTCCGTTCCATAATTGATCGAAACGAAAGGCACTTGCCCGCCACCTCGTGAGTGCATCGAGTTCGCATTGTGTATGAACGCCTCACACGCCTGATACGTCGCCGAAATCGTCTCTTCTTCAGCGAGTGTCTCCAATTGCGTTTCTTCCCAGTCAACGGGTAAGGATTGGAGTCGGCTCAGTTGACGCTCATATGTCTTCTCGACATACGGTGCCAAGTCGACGTCAAACATCGGGAACGCCTGCCCTCCGTGTTGCATATTTTGATTCGCTTGAAGGATGATCGATGCGAGTGCCATGGCGGAGCGAATGTCCTTTGGTGACCTGATTGTTCCATGCCCCGTATGGAATCCATCTTTTAATAATTGACCGAGTGGAATTTGACAACATGTCGTCGAGCCTGTGATGTAATAGTCGGCGTCGTGCACATATAAATAGTTATCAGTGACGGCCTGTTTTGGTCGCTCCGACATCAAATACGTCTGCGATAGTTCTTTCGACACTTCCGAAGAGAGTCGTGCTAGTTTCCCGAGCGGGGATTTACCGTCCACGTTCGCATTCTCTTGTACTAAGTCTTGATCTGGTAAGATGCAGACGTCCTCATACAACTGCAGTAATTTCAAAACCCATCACCTCACTATATATGGATTCAAAACAATATTAATCGTTTTAAAAATCCTATATATAGATTATGGCATGTGTTTTTCTCAATGGTCACGAGTCGATATTGTGACAGTTTATGTGTGATCATACGATAAAAAAGAGCCTCGTCTTCGGTAAGACAAGGCTCTACGTTATATGTGACAAACATCATTTATTTAACAGCTTTTACAACTTTTAATTCGACTTCTTCCTCTAATTCTTGTGCTTCACGAAGACCCTTCGAGTTGAGCCACGTATAGATGGCTCCCATGAAGAGCGCTCCACCGATAATGTTACCGAACGTTGCAGGAATCAAGTTGTGGATTGCACCTGCCATGCTGATCGTCTCCGGGTGTGGGACGACGAGCGTCAAGGCGAACAATACGAAGTTGGCGATGACGTGGTCGAATCCTGAAGCGAAGAAGACCGCGACAAGGAAGATCATCGAGAAGATTTGAGCGAACTCATTTTTCATTTGTTTTGGTAAGAAAATAGCGAGACAGACCATCCAGTTACAGAAGATGGCGCGGAAGAAAATTTCGACCGTCGTATGGTGCATTTTCCCCTCAACAACGGAGAACAACCAGTTGTTCATCCCGAGTTCTTGGATGACGCCAGTCGGTGCAAGTAGTAACGCAAATAGGATTCCCCCGAGTGCGTTCCCGACGAAGCAGAGCAACCAGACGAGCATCGTATCACTGAGCGTTGTATAGCCACGAAGTGTCGACGTTGTGAAATACATCGTATTCCCCGTGAACAATTCCGCTCCCCCATAGATGATCATGACGAGCGCGATCCCGAACGAGAAGCCCCCAATGAGTGTCGTGAACGGAGATTCCGCTAAATACATACCGTTGACGACTTTCAACGTGAAGATTGAAGCAAAGCCGATAAAGATCCCGGCTAACATCGCCCGTAAAAAGTATTCCATTGGACGATAATGAATCATTTGCGAGGAAGCCTGTGCTTTTTTCCGTAATGATTCGAGTGCATGGATTTCCATTGATGCCATGTCACAAACCCTTCTTTCTGAATAATTAAATAGGAAAGTATCAGTTCGAATATGTGAAATCATTAACAATATAAACTGTACAGTCTCTGTTGGCAATCACCTCTAGAAGGAATTGACAGAGTGTTCACATCGTAATCGTTTACATGTGGCGGATTTGTGACAAAGAAAAATTCTCCCTATTTTCGGGAGGATAGCATACTTCCACATAATGAAGAAACAGAGTAGTTAACCATCAAAATCAACCGTATTCGGTTCAATTTAATTTCACCAAGCTACATACCGCACGAGATAGAGTCTCGTAATATTTCATCTAAAATAAAAAAAACGGCGCCCAAAACAAAAATGAAATACTTCGATGAGTTTCTCATATAACATTACTTCTCCTTAAAATTCACTATATTTAATTTGAACATAATATGGAAATTTTAAGCTGTTTAAGAGCCATCAAAAAAATCCCTCACTTTGAATTATGTCTCACAATCCATTTTCAGGTAGTCAGAAACATTATTCAACATTTTGAGGGATACTAAGAGTATCGATAGAAATAGTGAACTGTATACTATTTATTTTAGAAGCTATATTTTTTATTATAGGAATCGCTGAATTTTGCTCCTACGCTTTGTCCGCTAATGTTTACTCCTAGTAAATGATATCCTTGAATTTTAATGGATACGCTTCTTTTATTCGCAGAAATGTTTTTAGCAGACGTTGTTTGATGCCAACTTGATGGGAAACCATTACTATTCGACTTTACAGAAGTTATTTTACTGAATTTTTTTGTTGACCCTGAACCAGTATAAGTATACTCGAAATCAATATACATGGTTTGTGGTAACCACAATGAGTACACCCAACGCAATTCTTCAGCAGAGCTCCACTTGATACGATCAGTGCCACTTTTAGAGGCTGCTGCTTTAGCATAAAATGAAGGTGATGCAGAAGGTACAATCCCTAAGCTAAATAATGAATCTTCTTCTTTTTCTCGATTTAATTGATCAACTTCCCAAGCACGTACAGCATTTTCAAAATCCTCATATGAATCAAAGTTAATGCTAGATACTCCTTCAGGTACTTCTTCTGCCTTAACAATTTCTACATGACTACTCTCACTTGAAATTTTGTTGCTCAAATCATCAATATCTCCGCTGGCGGATACAGATTGATTAAATAAGCTAAAAAATAGCGCAGTGGACAGTGTACAAAAAGCAAGTTTGTTCTTCATCACTATAAACTCCCCTTGTTTTTTCCAATTATTTTAGTACAATGTTAGTATAACATAGAAAATAGAAATCAGATGATTAAAATACAAAAAAATCATAAAAAGGATGCGATTCCCAAATGTCAAAAGGTGGTTCCACATTCAACTTTAAGGTATTTTCTCTTAGTTTTATTATTGTAATGATACTTTCTTTCATTCCTCAGATTGGGATTAGAGAAGAGGGACCCTACATATACTATGGATTTCCAGCTCGTTGGTTAGGTAACCTAGGACAAGGAGATTACAGTTTTGAACTATTTGGGTTGCTGTTTAATTTAGCTCTCTTATATTTTTTATTAATATTCATAAAAAAAATAATTGGAGCATTCAAAACAAACTTTAAAATAAATAAGAGAAATGGTTCCAATAGCTAAAAAATGGGTTCCAAAAATGAAAAGCGTGTGCAATTTACAATAATCAGATGTTCCATGTATTGATCCGGGATTATCATTTCTATGGTGAAGAATCATAATATTAGTTGCATCACTCTAAAGCGAACTCAAAAATGCTACATCACTTTCCTCACTTTGATCTAAAAGTATTAAGTTCAGATTCGTTTGGACAATAAAACAAAGGAGCATCACCCCATCTAGGGATGATGCTCCTTTTTTATAATCGAATTGCTTATTCTTTATCCTCAGTCGATTCTTCAGCTTCTTCAGAAGAAGCTTCTGATGCTTCCCCTTCAGTTGAACCTTCTTCCGATTCTTCGTCTTCAACTTCTGCAACCGGCTCATTCACAGAGGCGATGTGCATATCTGGTTCCGAGACGATCGTGTACGAGCTGTCTTCTGGAAGATCCGCTACGGTCACCGAATCGCCGATTCCAAGCTCTGATACATCGAGTTCGATACGTTCAGGGATGTTGGCCGGTGTCGCAGCGACCGTCACTTTATAAAGTGACTGGGCAAGATATCCGCCTTCTTTGACGCCTTTCGCGTCGCCAACAAGGACGATATCCGCTTCGACTTCTGTCTCTTCATCCATCTTCACGGCCATGAATTCGACGTGCTGATAGAAGTTTGTGAACGGGTCCGTTTCCGATCCGTGCACGAGCGTGTTGATTTTATTTCCATCGTAATGGAGTTCAATCAAGGCATTGTCACCGTGGTCTCGAAGAATTTTACGAAGGTCCATCTCGTCAAATACGATTGGCGTGCTGTCTACTTTGTAGCCGTAGACGACGCCTAACGCTTTTCCTTCCTTACGCAACTTCGTGCGCAGTGACCGTGGGCGTAATTCTCGTTTTGATACTTGAAGTTTGTTCGTCATTTTCTTTTCCTCCTACATGGATATACATTTCATGTCGACATCTTGAGGGTGAGGCAGTGAAAAAGCCACCTCTCAACCTCGATGCGTTGAGTGACATGTGTATAGTTTTCCCATGAGGACTCGTAAATAAACGTTACATCGTGTTAAAACAAGGTAACAAGACGATTACATAACGCGTTTAAATAACTTTTCAAGCTCATACGTGCTCCATTTCACAAGAATCGGTCGCCCGTGCGGACACGTAAACGGAGACGTCGTACGACTCAAATCATCAATCAATTGTCGCATCATCTCCATATTGAGTGGATGATTCGCTTTGATCGATCGTTTACACGCCATAAGGATCGATGCTTCTTCTCGATATTTCGCAATGTCGATTGATCGCTGTTGAATGGCCATCTCCACTAGATCACGAATCGTGCCTTCTAAGTCATGTTGCGGATACCATGTCGGAATCTCACGGACAAGGAACGTGTTACCCCCAAACGGCTCTAACGTGATGCCTGCATCCGCTAGAAGCGGGAGCACTTCTTCGATAGCGAGCGTCTCTTCTTGCGTGAACTCTAACGTCAGCGGAATCAACAGAAGCTGATACTCTTTTTCTGGACGTCCTAACTGCTCATAAAACAACTCATACTTGATGCGTTCCTGGGCAGCATGTTGGTCCATTACGTACATCCCGTCTTCCGCTCCACAGATGATATAACTTGAATGCAGTTGTCCGATGACGTCTAACGCCGGTAAACGCTCCGACTGATGTACAGGCTTTTCGACCTGTTTTGGTTCAATCATCTCTGGCTCCGGTTCATGAACGAGCGGCGCCGGATTCCACTGGGAAGGAGACGTGAGCGACTCTTTTCGCTCCCGAGGAATCGGATAGTTCCACTCGACGGTGTCTGCTTGTTTAGGTTGCGGCTCCATCGAAAAGTCGAGCTTCGACTGTTCGGACGGTGTCACACGTTTCGGCTTCGGCTCTTGTTTCACAGACGGAATGAGACGTTGCTCCCGGAGCGTCAATTGAACGGTCTCTCGAATGAGCTGGCACAATTCTTTTTCTTTCGACAAGCGTACTTCACGTTTCGTTGGATGGACGTTCACGTCAATCAACATCGGGTCCATCTTCACTTCGAGCACGGCAATCGGATAACGACCGATTGGTAAGAGCGTATGATAGCCCTCGAGCACGCTTTGGGTCAGCGCAAAGTTCTTGATGCTTCGACCGTTTAAGATGAGGGTCACATATTGTTTGTTCGAACGGGTCACTTCCGGGCGCACGAGATGCGCGCTCAGTGTATAGTCGTTCGTCTTGCTCGACGCCGTGACGATTTGTGCGGCGACTTGGCGACCATAGATGGCGAGCATAACTTGTTTCAAGTCCCCATTCCCGTTCGTTCGCAACAGTTCTTTCTCTTCATGAAAGACGGTGAAGCGAATTTCCGGATGGGACAGCGCCAAACGGTTCAACGTATCGGTAATGCTCGCAAGTTCTGTCGCCGATGTCTTCAAATATTTCAGACGGGCCGGTGTGTTGAAGAAGAGCTGACTGACCGCGATTTCGGTCCCGACATTCGTCGCCGCCGGATTCGTCTCTTTGACGACACCGCCTTCGAGCGTCATCTCAAAACCATCCTCATCTGCTCGCTTCGACTTCAACGAG
Source organism: Exiguobacterium profundum (assembly GCF_042652865.1). Lineage (GTDB taxonomy): Bacteria > Bacillota > Bacilli > Exiguobacteriales > Exiguobacteriaceae > Exiguobacterium > Exiguobacterium profundum. The sequence goes on along the minus strand of NZ_JBHSHG010000001.1, from coordinate 623,509 downwards.
ACGTGACTGACCGACGCGATCGAGGCGAGTGCCTCACCGCGGAAACCGAGCGTCCGAATCCGGAACAAGTCGTGCTCGTCCCGAATCTTACTCGTCGCATGTCGCAAGAAGGCTCGCGCCGCGTCTTCTTCATGGAACCCATGCCCGTTGTCACGGACTTTGATGAGACGGATGCCCGCCTCTTGTAAGTTGACATCCACTTTCGTCGCTCCCGCATCAATGGCATTTTCGACTAATTCTTTGACGACGGAAGCCGGTCGTTCGACGACCTCCCCGGCTGCGATTCGGTTCGCGAGTTGTTCAGGTAACTCTCGAATGATTCCCATCGACTCACCCTTTCTTTGCGGTCTGTTGCAGTTCATACAGCGCCTGCATCGCTTCGATTGGATTCATTGCCAACAAATCGAGTTTGAGCAGCTGTTCTCGAACGGCGTCATTCGACTCGAACAGCGACAACTGGCTGACTTCTTCCACTGAAGGTGGAGCAGGTTGCTCGTTCAAACTCGGTTTCGTTGCTTCCGACTCGAGTTCTGACAGAATCGTCCGGGCCCGGTCAATCAATGAATCCGGAAGTTCAGCCAATTCCGCCACATGAATCCCGTATGATTTGTCGGCACGTCCTGGGTGTACCTCATGGAGGAAGACGACTCGCCCATCCCGCTCAATCGCCCGGACATGAACATTCTCAAGTGTCGGAATCGAATCTTCGAGCACTGTCAGTTCATGATAGTGCGTCGAGAAGAGTGTCTTCGCGCCGATTGACGAGGCGATATATTCAACAATCGCCTGTGCGAGCGCCATTCCGTCATACGTCGACGTTCCGCGACCAATCTCATCTAATAGAATCAGACTATGGTTCGTTGCCTCGGTGACGGCTTGTCGCGTCTCGGTCATCTCGACCATGAACGTCGACTGTCCGCTCACCAAATCGTCCGCCGCACCGATCCGTGTAAAGATGCGGTCAAAGAGCGGGAGTTCCGCAGCTTCTGCCGGGACGAATGAACCGATTTGATGAAGGATTGCAATTAAGGCAAATTGACGCATATACGTCGATTTACCGGACATGTTCGGTCCGGTGATGAGCAACATTTGACGTGTGTCGTCAAGCGTCAAGTCATTGGCGACATACTCACCTCGCGGCAAGACCGTCTCAATGACAGGGTGTCGTCCGCGTTCGATTTGTACATGCTTCGCTGTAACCGGACGCACATACTCCCGTTTCTCGGCCACGACGGCAAGGGCGAGGAGGACATCCAACTCGCTGAGTGAACGGGCCAATTGTTGAAGGTCCTTCGTGTACGTCTTCACTTCTTCGCGGAGCGCGACAAACAAGTCATATTCAAGCGTACAGCTCTTCTCTTCCGCTCCTAAGATGAGCGCTTCCTTCTCTTTCAGCTCTGGAGTGATGTATCGTTCCGCATTCGTCAACGTCTGCTTCCGCTCATAACGCCCTTCTTCGAGCAACTTCGCATTTGCTTTCGTCACTTCCAAGTAGTAACCGAATACGCGGTTATACCCGACCTTCAACGACTTGATGCCGGTCGCGATGCGTTCCTGTTGCTCGAGGTTGGCAATCCACGATTTCCCGTTCGCTTTCGCTTCTAACAGTTCGTCGAGCTCTTCCGAATATCCGTGACGAATCATCCCACCTTCTTTCGTCGAGATGGGAGGTGAATCGACGAGGGCAGCCCGAAGCTGTTCACTCAACGTCTCGAACGAGTCGAGATTTTGTTCGATTTGCTGCAAGCGATCAGCTTTCACCGTTTGTAAGAGTGACCGGACAGAAGGCATCCGCTCGAGTGTGTCGCGTAATTGGACAAGGTCTCGCGCATTCGCCGTCCCGTACCCGACTTTCGCGACAAGCCGTTCGATATCGTAGACTCGCTTTAACTCCTCTTGTAGTTGATCGCGCAACATGAAGTCGTCCACTAAGTTCTCTATGGCGTCCTGTCGCTCTCTGATGCCTTGCTCCGTATAAAGTGGCTGTTCAAGCCAACGTTTCAACAATCGACCGCCCATCGCCGTCGTCGTCTCATCGAGGAGAGAAAGGAGTGACCCTTTCCGTTCCCCGGAACGAGCCGAACGGAACAATTCAAGATTTCGGGCCGTATTGGCGTCAAGTTGCATGTGTTGTTCAACTTCATAGGCGACTGCTGGTTGCAAGTGGTCAAGTGAACGTTTCTGTGTTTTCGTCAAATAGGCAAACAGCAATTCAAATGCCGAGCGTTGTGCCTCATCTTTTGCACCTTGTGCGAGTGGACTATTCCGCTTGTCCACTTGAATCGAAAGTGGGATCCCGGTCTGTCGCAATAAATCAGCGAGTCGTTCATCCTCGACGATGACCTCGTTCGGAAGCAATCCTTCGATTTCTCGTAACACAGCTTCTTCTGACGAGAGTGTCGTCAACCATGATTCACCGGTCGTGACGTCACCGCGAGCAATTCCGAATCGCCCTGCGACGTCCGAGATGGCGACGAGATATCGGTTTTCTTTTTCACTGAGTGACGCCATGTATGTACCCGGCGTGATCACTTGGATGACTTCCCGCTTCACGAGTCCCTTCGTCGCTTTCGGGTCTTCTGTCTGTTCACAGATGGCGACGTTAAATCCTTTTTCAATCAATTGTTCAATGTAGATTGCTGCGGAATGATGCGGAACGCCACACATCGGGATTGGATGCTCGGCCTGCTTTCCGTTTTTAGAAGTGAGCGTGAGCTCTAACTCTTTTGCAACAATTTGTGCATCTTCAAAAAACAACTCGTAAAAGTCGCCGAGTCGATAGAATAAAAAGGCGTCCTGATAGTCGGCCTTGATAGAGAAATATTGTTTCATCATTGGTGTCTGATGGACTTCTTGCATGTTGATTCACCTCTAGAAAGTACAACAGCTGACCATCGGCCAGCTGTGTCGTTTTAGTATCCGCAGCCGCCGCGTGCTTGTTCAGCCGCCATGCCGCTCCCTGTCTTTCCTGCAAGGACGTCACCGTCCGTCGATTCGATGATACGGTCCGTCACGGAGTTCGCGAGCGTCACCGTCACGTATTGAAGCAAATCGTTCACTTCGACTTGAGTTTCCTGGAACGCTTGAACGACCGGAATTGAATCGAGTTCTTCCATCGCTTTATCAATCTTTTGCTCGACTTTCGCAAGTGCTTCCGTCTTGCCATAGTGCTTACAGTTGACGGCTTCTTTTTGTAAGAACTTGATTCGTTTAATCAAAGTCTGTACGCGGTCACTTCCGTTTACTTTCGCTTCCGCTTCTTTGAAGCGCGCCACTTCTGGTGTTTGTGCTAATAAATCTGCCAATTCTCTTGCTTTTGCAATTACTTGTTGATCGGTCACCATTGTAAACCCCTTTATGTCTATAATGTAATCGTGCTCAAAAGCACGTGAATGTTCTTTCTCATTCTAACATGAACGATTCCGAAACGGTACTAGCGGGATTCGTTGATTCACGTAACATATCGACATGTGGAATACTATCTTCTTGATACACATCACTCGTCCGTTTGAAGCCAAACGAGGCATAAAAAGGTTCCACATACGTCTGCGCTTGCAGGTATAACGTCTCATGTCCAAAATCTTTGATTGCCGCATCCATCAAGAGGCGGGAATACCCTTTCCCTCGATGCGTCGCTTTCGTGACGACACGTCCGATGGCGACCGGAGATGCTTCCGTCAATACGCGAAGGGCGGAGACAATCTCTCCATCTTCTTCAATCCAATAATGGATGGCTTGTTCATCTTTTCCATCGATTTCTTGATACGGACAGTTTTGTTCGACGACGAAAATCTCAGTTCGTAACGCCAGTAAGCGATACAACTCAATCGTTGTCAGTTCATCAAATGCTTTTTTCTTCATCATTATTCCCCCTAATCAATCGTCACCCCGAGTGCTCGAGCGACATGTAATCCGCTCGTCATCGCGCCAATCGTCCCCGCTCCTGGAAATACGGTATCCCCGCACACAAAAAAGTTCGGCAAGTCGGTGCGATAACTCGCAGCGCGAAAGAGCGCCTGGCTAGGAGTCTGCGCATAACCTCCGACTGCCCCATGCGGTCGCTTCGTGTACTTTACCCATGCCCCGGGTGCACCGGGAAGGAGAAGTGACGACTCGCGATTCCACGCAGGAAATGCAGTCGCGACAACGTCGACGAGACGATTGGTCCAATCTTTTTCTAGTTTCTCATATGCCGCCCGGTCTTTCCAATCTTGCCATTCCGATAAATCGATATGTGTAGATACCGTGATGGTTCGTTCCGGTCGTTCTGTCCGTAACACGTCGTCTGGCGCGGACATGGAAATGAACGCATGCCCGCTCGGTAATCGCTCGTGATAGATTTGTTGAAACAGCGGTTTCTGTCGACACACATCCTCAGGTAAGACGAGGTACAGACTGAACGTGCCCCATTGTGACTGCTTCAACTGTCTGCGATACTGTCGTTTGAAGCGTCGTTGTTCCTGTCCTCTCAGAAGTTCGCTCGTCCGCTCGATCGGAATGGCGGAAACAATGACATCGACTAGTTCAAGTCGTCCTCTTCGATCGGTGATGAGCCATCCATCCGTCACCTGTTCGATGGATTGGACGTCCCTCCCTAATTTCGTTTCGCCATCAAATGCTCGAACGGCGCGCTCTAACGCATGAGCCAATTGATATAGTCCACCTTCAACATAGTACGCTCCCTCGTGATAGACCGACAGTGCCACTGCACCAAGTAAATGACTCGCTTCTTTCGCACCGGTCTGCAAACTGTCGAGCAGAACGCCATCGATAAATCGCTCGAACATTGTACCGCTTAGTCCATGACGGGCCAACGTGTCGCCGAGTGGACGCTGGAGTTTCATTAGCGCTGTGATTTGATTCGGCCGGAATCCTTTTAGTGCATAGATCATATCCGAGACCGTGCGAAGTGGAAGAGCGGGCAACTGCTGAAACAACGGACGAATCTTCTCAAAATCGCCCCACACTTCACGATAGAATGCATGAATCGCCTGACTGTTCTCAGGGAAAGTGCGACTAAGCTCTTCGAGTAGATGTTTGCGGTCGCGATAGTAAGTGACGGTGACGTCAGGCAGTTGAATGTCCATCACCTCGTCCAGTAACGTCACCTCGACCGATTCGCCCAATTTCTGAAGAACCCGCTGATGGACCCCTCCTCGTTCGAATCCCATACCGAGCGTTGCCCCTGCAGGAAACAAATAGTCACCCCGTTGAAACTTGCCGGCACACCCACCCCATTCACGCGATGCTTCTAATACAATCACATCATGCCCTTTCTGCTGCGCGAGCGCAGCTGCCGTCAATCCCGCAACGCCTCCACCAATGACCCCGATTTTCATGAACATCCCTCCTCTCTGTATCATACCCGCTCCTTTACAAAATTGAAGAAATGAATCGGTTTTAGAGATTCGGGATGTCTTTTAAAGGGTTCCCATTCTCTTATGCAGAAATAGTTTACATCTAAAAAGGTAAGGTGATGAAAATGCGTAGTCGTGTCATGGTCTATTTGTTGATTCCCATCCTCATTTTTATTGGTATACTGATTACCCCGCCTTCCGAGGAATCGCTCAAACTCGCGACGATGACCGTCGTCAGCATTCAAGAGATGATTCCTTACGAAAAAGAGTATACGGCACAAAAAGTGCTAGAAGAACGAACCCTGGACGACAAATCAGCCATCATAGAAGAATGGCGTCTCGAACAAGGGGCGAGAACGTCTTATAGTTATGTGCTCAGACTGAGAGGATTTGAACATGTGACACAGATTGATGCAGGGGCAGCCAACACGAGATCGGACGGCTATTACGCTATGCAGGCGCATAGCCCGATCTTTGAGACGGATAAACCGGTATCGACAGACTATCCAATTGTCGTGTTCAGTTCGGAACAACGTCTTGTTATCGGACAGATGGATGTCCGGGTCATTTACGAAGAGGACGGTCAATTGAAGAAATGGATTGTATTGGAGGATGAATAAGTTGAAAAATTATATACATTCGATGAGAGAGCTCATCGGTAACCGTCCGTTCATTATGGTCGGTGCTGCAGTAGCTGTACAAAATGATAATCAAGAATTTTTATTTCAACTAAGGAAAGATACAAAGGAATGGGGACTTCCTGGAGGGGCGATGGAACCTGGAGAAACAATTGAACAAACAGCACAAAGAGAGTTGTATGAAGAAACGGGTCTCTCTTCCAACCAATTAACTCTAATCTCAGTTTTCTCTGGCCCTGATTTTTTCTTTGAATATCCAAATGGCGATCAAGTACATAATGTTACCCATTTATTCATCACTGACACAGTGACGGGCACGTTATGTTTAACCGATGATGAAGGAATAGATTTAAAATATTTTTCACTACAAAATCTACCAGAAAACATGGATGCACGGGCAAAGTTAATCTTATCGAGTCCATCAATGAAAGAAGTGACTATATGAAACGCATCATGATCATCGGTTCTGGCGGTGCGGGGAAATCAACACTCGCCCGTCAACTAGGTGAACGATTACATCTCGATGTCTATCATTTGGACGCTCTCATGTGGAGACCGGGATGGGTGATGGCACCGAGAGAAGAACGAATCGACATCCAACAACAACTCGTGAAGAAGGATGAATGGATTATCGATGGAAATTTCGGGAATACCCTTGATTTACGACTACAGGCAGCGGACACTGTCATTTTAATCGATCTTCCACGCATCGTCTGTATATATCGCGTCCTCAAGCGAGTTGTCCGATATCGTGGTACGACACGACCTGATATGGGTGCATCCTGTGAGGAAAAACTCGATTTCGCATTTCTGAAGTGGGTTTGGAATTTTCCTGACATTCAAAAGCCAGAGATGGTCAAACGAATCAAACAATATTCTCACGAGAAACAGATCATCGTCTTAAAATCTCGGAAAGATGTTGAAAACTTCATTCATCAAATGAAAAGGCAGGAGTTTCTATGAACCCTATCCTTCACAAAATCGGTACCATTTTCATTCCGGTAAGTGATATTCAAAAAGCGCGTGACTGGTATTGTGATTTATTTGATCTTTCAACAAAAGGAGAGATCTTATTCGACCATTTATATGTCATTCCATTAGAGGGTACGAACCTCGTTTTAGATAGTAAAATCTACTCAAAAGAGAACATCATCCAGACACCGCTGTTTCACTTAAATACGCACGATATTCATCAAGCTTATTCTTATATGACTCAACACGACATTGAGGTCATCACACCCATCGAGCACGAACATTGGTTCAATTTTAAAGATCTTGATGGAAATGTCATCATGGTATGCAAATGCTAACATCGGATCAAACCTTTAACTAACTTTATCAGGTTATTCAGGTCGATTGTATCGAAGACTATCTTAAGGAAATGAGCCATTTTAACAAGTAAATCAAGTTGTATAAGTAATAAGATTTGCTCCTACTTAGATGTGAGGTGATCATCTGTTTTTTCTTCAAATGTCTGGAACACCTGGATCAGGAAAATCCACATTGGCTAAGCGTATCATCCAACACGTACCCGCAGTCATCATCGATCATGATGTTTCAAAGACCGCCCTACTCCATACGCTTCATATTGGCAATTTCTCGGATGGAGAAATCGGGAAGATGGCTTATGATGTCGATTGGTCGCTCGTCGAGTATCACCTATCACTTGGACAAAACGTCATTCTCGACAGTCCATGTCTCTATGATGAAATGCTCGATAAAGGGATAGCGATTGCCACCAAGTACGGAGCGACTTACCGTTATATCGAGTGTCGTCATGAAAATTACGAAGAAATTAACACACGACTTCGAAACCGTGTCAGACGACCGAGTCAAATTGATCAAGTTTCGTATGAGAATTGGTCTAAGATGAATGAACACTGCAAACGGCCTACTAACCATTCTTACTTACAAACCTATACGATGGACAATCGAGAAATTCCGATTGAGCGAATTATGTCGTATCTGTTGAAAAACTAAGAAGAGAACGCTTTCAGATAGAAAGTGCTTCTCTTTATAATAATTTTGTATATTTATGCTTTACAATTAATAATCATACATATACACTTAGTCTCATCTACAACAGGGAGGCATTATACACTTATGAAAAAATGGTTATTAGCAGGTACACTTATGATGAGCGCAGTATTACTCGGTGCATGTAGTCAAGAGACAGAAGGTGAAGCGACAGAACAAAAAACGCTCGTCATGGGGACGAGCGCCGATTACTTCCCATATGAATTCGTTGATACGGCAAACGGGGATGCGATTGTCGGATTTGATATTGAAATCGCGGAGACGATTACAGAACGCCTCGGTTACGAATTGAAGATTGAAGATATGGACTTCGGTAGCTTACTCGGAGCCCTCAATAGCGGGCGTGTCGACTTCGTCATGGCCGGGATGACGCCAACAGAAGAGCGTAAAGAGAATGCCGATTTCTCAGACATCTATCTATCCGCGACAAACTTGATCATGACAAAAGACGAGTCACTTCAGGCAATCGAAGATTTGTCTAGTAAGAAAATCGGTGTCCAAACGGCTTCGATTCAAGAAAATATCGCTAAAGAACAAGCACCTGACGCTGAACTCGTATCCTTGAACAAGATCCCTGAAATCGTTCAAGAGTTGAACACAGGTCGAATCGATGCAATGGTCATCGAAGACACGGTCGCACAAAAGTATTTAGACCAAGATGACAGCTTCTATACATTCGCTTTGAAAGAGGATGGCGAAAAAGGATCAGCTGCTGCCTTCAAATTAGATGATGAGTTACGCGACCAGTTCAACGAAGAGTTGAACAAGATGATGGAGTCTGGCGAAATCGATGAATTGGTGAAAAAATGGTTCTCGATGGAGCCAACTGAATGAGACAAGTCGAGCTACCGATTTATCCCGTCGTTTATCCGACGGGACATCGGTTAAACCAAAATGAAAGTCAATTCCCGTTACCTGACCGCATCAAGAATCAGCTTGATTCGTTGACGTATCATGACTTACACGAATATCCGGTCGAACCGATCAATGAATTGTTCGAACGCTACGCTGCGTACGTTGGCGTCACACCCGAGCAATTACTCGTCGGTTGTGGGAGTGATGAGATGATTCATGTCGTGACGCAAGCATTGCTCGCACCACATGACATCGTCTTGTCTCCGGCACCTGACTTTTCGATGTATCCCATCTTCACGACCATCGCACACGGTCATCATGTTCAAGCCGTTGATTTATCGTATGAGGGAATTCTAGAGGCGATTGAGACGCATCATCCAAAACTTCTTCTCCTATCGAATCCGAACAATCCAACCGGAAAGCTGTGGACCGTAGAAGAGTTGACGCATCTCGCCTCACTCGTACCGTACCTCGTGGTGGATGAGGCGTACATGGACTTCACACCGAATGACAGCATGATCCCGTTTATTGCGAAGCATCCGAATCTCATCGTCCTCCGTACGATGTCAAAAGCGTTCGGATTGGCAAACGTACGAATTGGATTCATGGTGACAAACACCGAACTCGCACACTATTTCCGTCAATTCATCCCACCATTTAATATCAGCGGGGTGAGTGCAAAAATTTGCAACATCTTCTTAAAAGATGCGACTTATCTTCAAGAATCAATCAAATGGCATGACCAGATGCGGCAAAAGTGGGCACTAGCCTTTGAATCCATCGGTCATGTCCTCCCTGCATCGACAAACTTCTTGTATATCGAGTTAGAACAACCTGAAGCAGTGTGGGCCCATTTGACCGACTTGAACATACACACGTCGAAACAACCTACGGGGATTCGGGTGACGATTGGTGATGAGACGGCGCTTCATCTTGCATATACAGCTATTCAGAAATACAAGCAATCAAGTCATGTCAAAAACTCCTGAACCACGCGTTCAGGAGTTTTTGTCAGTCGATCGTCTTGATCACACGTGCCGGATTTCCTCCGACGACTGTTCGAGAAGGCACATCTTTTGTGACGACCGCACCGGATGCGACGACGGCCTCATCCCCAATCGTCACACCGGGATTGATAATCGTCCCTCCACCGATCCACACGCGGTCGCCGATGGTCACCGGCTTCCCGAACTCATATCCTGAGATCCGATCGATCGGATCGATCGGATGTGTCGCCGTATAAATATGTACACCCGGTGCGAGCATGCAGTCATCCCCAAACGTGATGGGGCAAATGTCTAGGAAGACACAGTCAAAATTCGCATAGAATCGATCTCCTAAGTGGATGTTATACCCATAATCACATTTGAAGTTCGGCTCGATATAATATGACCCTTTCGTCGATCCGAGTAACGCACCAAGAATCTCTTTTCGTTCTTCCAAATCATCGATTCCAGAACGATTGAATTGTTCAGTTAATCTCCGGGCATGCTTCCGATCTGCAACGAGCGTTTCATCACCAGCTAAATACAGTTCACCACGAATCATCTTTTCTTTTTCCGACATCATAATCCCTCCTTAAAATTAGTATAGAGGATTTTTCAAGGGTTTAGGGAATAGAGACAAGGATGAGCAGAAGGAGGCAGATCACATGAAACGAATACTGGAATGTCGAGCAAGTGATTTTATCACGTTTAATCGTCAAGATTTAATCGATTCGATTCGAAAAGCAGAAGGTCGAACGGTCATGGCCGAGGTCATCCCGACGGTGCAGCCGTTGTATCCAGAAGTGACAAACGCAGAACTAGCACGAGCATTCGGTGTCGACTTGATTTTATTGAACATGATCGATGTGTTTCATCCTTACATTAAAGGACTTGAAAGTCATGCATTATTCGGGGAGATGCCGGGTGATGAGATGAGCGATCATCCGATTCTCGAACTAAAACGACTGATTGGATTGCCAGTTGGAGTCAACTTGGAACCTGTTGATTTTTCAGAGAAGTCGTCCGAGATGAATGAAGTAAAACGAGGCAGACTCGCTTCAATCGAAGCGTTCCAAAAAGCATCGGAGCTCGGGTTTGACTTCGTCTGTTTGACAGGCAATCCGAATACCGGGGTCACGAATGAAGCAATCGAACAAGCAATCATCCAAGCACGTCGTGAATTCGCAGGGGTCATCATTGCCGGGAAAATGCATCAAGCCGGTGCAGGCAATGTGTTAGACCGCGACGCGTATATCCGCTTCGTCGAAGCTGGCGCAGATATCATCCTCCTTCCGGCTCCAGGCACTGTACCTGGCGTCCGTGAAGAATCGTTTCACGAACTCGTTCAGGAATTGCAAGTGCTCGGCGCTCTCACGTTAGCGGCGATTGGAACGTCACAAGAAGGCGCAGATGTCGAGACCGTTCGGGAAATCGCACTCTCTTCAAAACGAGGCGGAGCAGATATCGTGCATATAGGTGACGCCGGACTGTCCGGAATTGCCGTACCAGAGAACATTCAGGCACTATCCATTGCGATTCGCGGACGACGCCATACGTACATTCGCATGGCCGCCTCGGTCAATCGGTAACATAAAAGAGGAAGGAGCGCGTCTCCTTCCTCTTTTATTTACCATTCCGTGACGTCGCGACGTGGTTTCGCCGGTGTGGTAGTACCGTGACGCTTGGCGAGTAACGCTTCCACATCCTCTAAACGAACACCTTTGGCTGCTAACAAGACGAGTAAGTGATACAGAAGGTCGGCTGACTCTTCAACCAAGTCTTCATCCGTCATAGCAGCAATGACGACCTCAAACGCTTCTTCCCCGAACTTTTTCGCGATTTTTTCAACGCCTTGTTCCAATAAATAAGTCGTATACGAACCTTCTTTCGGTTCATTTTTTCTAGATTGAATCAATTGTTCCAATTCATGAATCATACGTTCACCTCCGTAAAGAAACAGCTTCGATTACCGGTATGACACGTCGGGCCATTCGCATGAACACGAACGAGAAGCGCATCCTGGTCACAGTCGATGTGGATGCTGACGACGTCCAGTGTATTTCCGCTCGTCTCCCCTTTCATCCAAAGCCGACCTTTTGAACGAGACCAGAACGTGACGACCCGTTCACGAAGCGTCTGTCGGATTGCCTCATCATTCATATATCCGAGCATGAGGACCGCCCCGTCGTCGTCTGAGACGATGATGGCGGGAATCAGTCCATTTTCGTCGAAACGAACCGCATCGGCAAGTTGTGACTCGTGCATACGTGCTTCACCTCTTCTACTGTCGTTTTTCGGTCATGTAAGATGGATGCAAGTAATGCGGCATCGACTTTCTCAAGCGCTTCGACTACGTGCTCGGCATTGCCTGCCCCACCGGATGCGATAATCGGAATGTCGACGACTTCACGAAGTTGTTCTAAAATCGCAAGGTCATAACCGCTCTGCTTTCCATCTTGGTTCATGGACGTGACAAGAAGTTCACCCGCCCCGAGCGCGGCCACTTGTTTCGCCCATTCGACCGCCAACAGGTCCGTTTTCTGTTTTCCACCATATGTGTACACATAATATTCGCCATCTTTAAACTTTACGTCGATTGCGACGACGATACATTGCGAACCGAAACGATCGGCCGCTTCACGAATGAGACTTGGGGATTCTACAGCGAGCGTGTTCAACGATACTTTATCCGCCCCTGCTTTTAATAGTGACGAGATATCCTCGAGTGAACGAATCCCGCCACCGACCGTCAGCGGGATGAATACTTTCCGCGCCACCGCACTGACGACATCGAGCATCGTCTGGCGACGTTCCGTACTTGCCGTGATATCGAGAAATACAAGTTCATCGGCTCCGGACTCATCGTAATATTTCGCGATTTCGACCGGATCACCGATGTCTCGTAGTTGTACGAACTCAATCCCTTTGACGACACGACCTTCTTTCACGTCAAGACATGGAATAATTCTGCGTTTAAGCATAACGCGCCTCCCATTCAATCAGTTCTTCGATACTCACCTTACCGGACAGGAGTGCTTTCCCGACGACAGCCTCATCAATTTTCGCCATCTTCAGCTCCTTCACGTCCTCTTCAGTCGTCACACCGCCTGAGGCGATCAATGTGACGTTGACGATTTGACGTAACGCCTTCATGCGAGAAACGTTCGGTCCATTCAGTTTCCCATCGGATCCGATATCGGTATATAGAATCGTCTCGATCCCCCGTTTGACAAGGTCTTGTGCGACCGAGATGTCATCGAGTTTTGTCGCTTCCTGCCATCCGTTAATGGCGACCTTCCCGTCATAGGCATCGAGTGCAACAGCGATTCGTTTGCCATACTTTTCAATCGCCTTGTCTAGAAAGTCAGGATCCGTAAACGCCTTCGTCCCTAAAAGGACGCGATCCGCACCGGTTTCCATCACAGCATCAAGTGCGGCTTCTGAACGAATTCCTCCTCCTGTTTGGACAAGGAACCCTAGAGACTTCGCATAGCGGACAACGTCTAAATGACGCGGTTCACCTGCCTTGGCCCCTTCTAAATCAATCAAGTGAATCATCGGGACCTTCCCTTGCCACGCTTTTAATAATTCATACGGATCTCCGTATTGTTCTTCCGTAGAAAAATCACCTTCCGTCAAACGGACGATCTTGCCTCCAATCAAATCAATGGCGGGTAGTAATCTCACGCTCGACCGCCTCCTTCCATTCTTGAAGTAAGCTGAGACCAAATGTCCCGCTCTTTTCCGGGTGGAACTGCATGCCCGTCACGAGCCCTTTTTGAACGATTGCCGGAACTTTCTCACCCATATAATCAGCTGCCGCCACGATGTAATCGTCGGCCGTCACGGCATGGTAAGAGTGGACAAAATAGACATCCTCATCGCGAAGGATCGAGTTCCATCCGACGTGTGGGAGACGCTTCGCTCGCATCCGTTCGACCGTTCCCGGAATCAACCCGAGACCTTTTGTCGGCATACCTTCCGTGCTCGAATCAAACAAGAGCTGCATCCCAAGACAGATCCCTAAAAATGGCTTTTCCGTCGCCATCTGTTGCAATAGTGGGATAAGACCCGTCTGTTCGAGCGATTGCATCGCTTGCGGGAAGGCACCGACCCCAGGAAGTAAAACGGCATCCGCCTCTTCAATTTGATTTGCATCGTTCGTGATCACGACGTAGCAACCGATGGCTTGTAATGCACGTTCGACGTTAAATACGTTTCCCATACCATAATCGATGACCGCTACTTTCATCCTTCGATCCATCCTTTCGTAGAAGGGAGACGGTTCGTCCCATCGCTAGAGACCGCTTCGGCAAGCGCTCGTCCGAACGCTTTGAACAACCCTTCAATCATGTGATGTGAGTTCGACCCGTACAGAACAGAAAGGTGCAGTGTGAGTCGACCATTCATGGCAACGGCACGGAAAAATTCCTCAGCGAGTTCGGTATCAAAATCACCAAGCTTCGGATTGCGAATATCCGCTTGATAGACGAGAAATGGGCGTCCTGACACATCAATGACCGCTCGCGCTAGCGTCTCATCCATTGGCATGTAACTCGACCCGTAGCGGCGAATTCCGACTTTATCCCCGAGTGACTTGGAGATGAGCTGACCGAGTGCGATCCCGACATCCTCGACCGTATGGTGGGCATCGACCCACGTATCGCCTTCGACTTTCACGTCTAAATCCATCTGACTGTGAAAAGCGAGCAACGTCAACATGTGATCGAAGAAGCCGACCCCCGTTTGAATGGAGCTTTCACCCGTTCCGTCTAGATTTAATCGAATGTCAATTTTCGTTTCTTTCGTTTCACGTTTTAGTTCAGCTGTTCTCAACAGAATTCACCTCTTCAATCGTTTGTCGGATCAAGGCATACGCCTCGTCTGTCCCTGCACTGACACGTAGTCCATCGGGAAAAGCACGTACATGGACCCCTTTATCAAGGAAGCGGGATGCCCATCCTTCACTATCATCCGTTTTGACATAAATGAAGTTGGCACGGCTCGGTAAAATCTCACCGACTGGTCGTAACAACTCCGTTAACTTCTCACGTTGCGCCGTATGGAACTGAATCGACTCTTGAATATAAGATTCATCTCGTAAGACGACGTTGGCGACAGCGGCACTGAGTCCACTGACATTGAATGGCGAACGGAAGCGGTCAATCTGTTCGATGATTTCTTCAGATGCAATCATGAAACCAATCCGGAGGTTCGCTAGACCGAACGCCTTCGATAACGTCCGTAAGATGATGACGTTCGGATATTCGTTCAAGCGAGACACAAATGAGTTCTTCATTGTGAAATCAATATACGCTTCATCCACGACGAGGTACGGTACACGTGTCGCAATGTCAGACAATTCGTCTAGTGTCCACATCTTTCCGGTCGGGTTATTCGGATTCGAAATCAAGACGAGTTTAGGGTCTGTTGTTCGAATGACTTCAGCCAACGTCTCGTAACGCAAACCCTGTTCGTCCGGTTGTGTGAAATGCCCTCTGGCAATTTGTGTATAGATGCCATACATCGAAAAGTCTGGGGCCGGTGCGACCACACGGTCTTCCGTATCCAAAATCGCCTGACTCAAGATGGCCAATAGCTCATCGCTCCCGCTGCCGACCATGAGTTGCGTCGGCTCGACTCCCGCATAGTCAGCATAGCTCGCTTTTAAAGCGAGCAATTCTTCGACTGGGTAACGGCTGAGTGCCTCGAGTGATACGTCTCGAATAGCTCGTTCGAGACGTTCTGGTAACGGATATTGGCTTTCATTTTGATTGAGCGCATATCCCGAAGCGGCATGAGGTACATAGCGTGGGATATTTTGATAATTTCGTCTCATATGTCCTCCATCCGAACAGCCATCGCACGGGCGTGTCCTTCTAATTGTTCTTGTTTGGCGATTCGAATCGCTGCCTTTGTAATCGTCTCATCAAGTTCTGTCATCTCAAGGAACGTCTGACGGCGATAAAAATCATCGACCGATAGTCCACTAGAGAAGCGGGCCGTCCCGCTCGTCGGCAAGACGTGGTTCGGTCCAGCGATATAGTCTCCAAATGCTTCGGCTGCCTCATGTCCGAGGAAGAACGAACCACCGTGACGGATTGCCCGCATCAACGCCTCAGGATCTTTGACGGCCAACTGGACGTGCTCCGCGGCCATCGTATTCGCGTACTCGATCGCATCCTCGATTGTCCGGTACAAGACGCCGCCACGCTTCAACGATTCTCTCGCAATGTCTTGGCGTGGTAATAGCACTAATTGTCGCTCAAGTTCTTGCTCGATTTGGTTGCGGAGTGTTTCTGACGTGACAAGCGCAATCGCAGTCGCCTCGACGTCATGTTCCGCTTGTGCGAGCAGGTCGGCGGCAACCCACTTCGGGTTCGCCGTCTCATCGGCAATGATCAACACTTCGGATGGTCCGGCGACGGAGTCGATACCGACGATGTGTGAGACGAGAGCCTTCGCCGTCGCGACATATGCATTTCCTGGGCCGACAATCTTGTCAACTTGACGAATCGTTTCTGTCCCGTATGCGAGTGCTGCCACGGCTTGGGCCCCACCGACCAGAAAACATTCATCGGCACCTGCAATTTTTGCTGCAATCAAAAGGGAAATGTCAATCCCATCTGCTTTTGGTGGGGTGACCATGACGACTCTTTTGACGCCAGCTACTTTCGCCGGAATGATGTTCATGAGGACGCTCGACGGATAGACGGCAGTCCCACCCGGTACATAAACTCCGACCGAATCAAGTGGCATATAGCGTCTCCCAAGGCGGAACATCGTATCTTCGAACACATCGTCTTGTCGGACTTGACGCGCGTGAAATGCACGAATCCGTTCCGCCGCTAATGTAAGCGCCTCTGTCAATTCAGCATATGCGACTGGCGGATTAAAGCTGGCCAAATCGACCGATTCAATTCGGTCGACCCCGTCGAATTGTTTCGTCCACTCAAGCAGCGCTTCGTCTCCGCGGGCCTCGATCGATTCCACGATCGGTTTCACGGCTTCGGCCCAAGCTTCGCGCCTTGAGCGATTCGTTTCTGTACTCATGCGTTCTCCTCCTGACTCATCTTTCGAATCCAGGCCTTCAATTCGTCAGGCTGTTCCGCTAAAGCTGTCTCACTCGTGATGAATTTTGCATTGATTGAAAAAATCGTCTCGTATTCTTCCAAGTCGTTTGCAGCCAACGTCGCGCCTGTCTCGACGATGTCGACGATGCAATCAGCGAGTCCCGTTAACGGAGCCAGTTCGACCGACCCGTTCAACGCGATGACTTCTACGTTTTGTCGCTTCGATGCAAAGTGTGATATGGCGATATTCGGATATTTACTCGCCACTTTCAATTTCTTTGTGCCGTTGCGTCGAACTTTTGGACCACAGACGGCCATTCGACAGCGACCGAACGGTAAATCGACGACTTCGAGTACGCCTGGCGTTTTTTCTCGTAAAATATCACCGCCGACAATGCCAACATCTGCCGCTCCATGCATCACATATTTATAGACGTCGTCCCCTTTGACGAAAATGAATTCATGATTTCCTGCTTGTACCGTCAACTCACGTCCCCGCTTCTCTGGCCATACGGGTAAGTCACGTTCGACAAAAAATTGACGGGCTGCTTTTTCAATCCGACCTTTCGCGACCGCTACTTTCATTTGATCACCTCATCTAACTGTTCTAAATCGAGCGACATGCCGAACGCTCGTCTCGAGTGTCCAAAATGTCCATACAGTGAATCATATCGTCCTCCTGAAAGGACACGCTTGCCTTCAACACTTCCCGTCACGGTCAATCCTGAATAGTAATCAAAGTCTCCCGTTTGACCGAAATCGTAAGACACCTCTAATCCGATAGTACGTAAGTGTTGCACCGCCTCGTCCACTTCACCGATGGCTTCTTTTAAAGACTCTGGTGCCTCAGACCGTAATTCTTCGAGTGCAGAATTCCCAATTAAAAAGGGCAGCTTCGCAATCAACGGATAGCGATACGTCTCTGCTAATTCACGTAATGATTCTAAGTTTCGAAGTGCTAAGATTTTTCGGAATGTCCGTTCCTGAATCCCTGTCTCTTTCGCGATGAGCGAGATGACGGCTGCTGACCCAATTTTGATGGTCAAACGTTCGGTAGGCAGGACTCCTTCCGTCATATCGAGAAAGGACTCAATCAGATGACTGTCCTTCTCTTCGCCATCGACCCATTCGAGTCCAAGCTGTTGCCGTTCATGGGGTTGCCCGGAATGTTTGACTGTCCGACGATAGACGGCACCAGCGTAAGCGACACGCATCGGTTCATGACCGTCTGCTAACTTTCTTGCGATTTGTAGTGTATAGTCAGGGCGCATGACGAGAAGTTCCCCGTCGTTCCCGAACAATCGATAATAGGCTGACTCGTCAAAGAGCGCTAAATTTTGATAATGTGAATAGTATTCGAGAAGCGGTGGATCGATGACTGCGTAGCCGCTCGACTCTGCCTTCTCTAAAAATGACAACATCCATCGTTTTGGACGGATGACATCTCCTGATTGAAGTTCATACCAGCCTTCTGGAATCGAACCTTTTGAATTTGACCAAATCATCATAACCACCCTTTATCTTGTTATCACTTTACCAAACTAAAGTATTATGTTAAATTTATCAAACAGATAAACACCTGTCAACCAAATGAACTGAAAAGGACGTGTAATCGATGTTTAACTTTACCCACGATGGCCATGTGCATACCCCTTTTTGTCCACACGGTACAAATGACCCGATTGAACACTATATTCAAGTCGGGATCGAAAAAGGCCTGCAAACGATGACGTTCACAGAACATGCGCCTTTCCCCCCATCGTTCACCGACCCGGTCCCGAATCAAGACTCGGCGATGTCGATTGATCTACTTCCAGAATACCTCGATACGTTGCATCAGATGAAACAGCAGTATCAAGCGGTTATCGACATTAAAGTTGGATTAGAAGTCGACTTATTGCCTCATTTAGAGAAAGAGACCATTGCCTTACTCAAGCCTTTCGCACCATTGATTGATGAAGTCATTTTATCGCAGCATTTCCTATATAGAGATGGCGCCTATATGCCGATTGATTATTCTGCCGAGACGTTTGATGAACTCATCAAAGCGTTTGGCTCATTCGAGAGCGTAATGAGAGCTTATTATGAGTCGATTGAACAGGGTCTCTCATTTTCGTGGGAAGACATCCGTGTCGCTCGTATCGGACACCTCGATCTCCCGATAAAGTATCAAAGAAACTATGAATGGGACCGCTCAAAAGTAAAAGAGGAAGAAATACGTCTGTTACAGATGATTGCCGACCGGGGATTCGGACTTGACTTCAACACGGCCGGACTCAGAAAACCGGATTGTGGGGTACCTTACGTCGCCGGACTTGCAAAATCCGCGAACGACCTGCACATCCCGTTCACGATGGGTTCGGATGCGCACCTCGCTCAAGATGTGGCGGCTGGATTCGACTTCATTGAACAAAAAAAAGCCACGTTCCTATGAACGTGGCTTTTTGACAGCGATCTAGCTATCTAGATCCCCATGCTTATGGTTGACAACGATATGGCGTTCCATTTCTTCATCTGTAAACATCATACCATAACGAATAAAAGATGCAATAAAAAATTGGGTGAAATGGTTCACCCAATTGAGATCACATTGCCGCATATAATGTTTTCAAGTCGTTTGTCGCTTCCTCGTCCATTTGAATGGCCACGAGTTCAACGTATTGGAGCGCTGGATCTTGATCTTTCGACAATGAGACAATCTCAGCAGCCGCCTTATCTAATGCCAACAAGATTCCTGATACACCAAGCGTCGGATAGTATCGAAGGAGTGCACGAACATGTTTAATCTCTGATACTTCATTTCCGTTAATGGTTAATGATTTGACGGCAAGCTCCTTGTGCATGCCAATCGCAAATTTATCTTCCCACACTTCTTCGAGTGTGATCAACGCCTCTACTTCATATGCACCATCTGTAAAGCGAACGAGTTTTTCCATGTGTAAATTCCCCTCTCTTGAATCTACTTTTATTATATAAGAGATTTTAAAGTGTATATTGTGAAATATTGAACATTATGTGTAAAGTTTGTCTCACCTCATTTTGAACAAAAAAAAGGCCCCTCCGAGGAGGGGCGAATAATGGAAGAGTAAAACACCATTGGCAGTACATTAATAATATATCATCTAATGAAAACGTTTACAATGTATTTTTGTACATTTTTTCAAGTGGCATATGTAACACTTCAATCCCGCTTTCACGCATCAATTCTAACCCATCCCCATGCTCATAACCGACAGCATAAACGACTCGCGCGACGCGTGCCGCAATTAAGGCGAGTGAACAGGCATGACATGGTGAATGCGTGACATACGCCGTCGCACCAAATGCATTCGTTGAATCGGCAGCGAGTTTTCCAATCGCGTTGATTTCCGCATGGATTTCATGTTGCTTCGACCAGTGATGGTGATCAAATGGGTCTGTACACTTGATATATGTCACATCATCTCGGATGAGTCGTGCCGGTTCGTTAATCATATCGAAATCTGTCGATGCAACATAGTCGGCATGCTTATAGAACCCATCTTCTTGCTTGATATAGATTTCATTACAGTTCGTATGACCAGATGGTGTACCATTCAGGCCAATTGAAATCGGTTTTTCGTCTTTTACAATGACACAGGCTACACTCTTCGATGCACACTTCGAGTGCCGCTCGGCCATCATATCAGCGAATAATAACCACGTCTCATCCCACAATCGTTGCTTCTCCACTCAAGTCCCTCCTCGTAGAAAAGGAAAGTCTGATTGCTCAGACTTCCCCCTTAGTATCCAGTGTCCTTTGGTAGTTCTTTATTTTTCGAAGCGATCTCGATGACTTTCTCCTTCAATTCGTGCTCCATGCGGTCAAGTTCGCGCTCTGCGTCACGACGTTTTTGCTTCCCTTCTTGCTGGATGCGTAACGTTTCATCTAACGTAGAGAGTAAGTTCTCGTGAGCGACTTTCAGTGATTCAACAGAGACAATCCCTTTTTCATTTTCTTGAGCGATTTCAATCGATGAATCTTTGAGCATCTTCGAGTTCTGCTCAAGCAGTTGATTTGTTGTCTTCGTCACGTCCTGCTGCATACGAAGTGCCGTTTTCTGGCGCGTCAAGCTGAGTGCAAGAACGACTTGGTTTTTCCAAAGCGGAATCGTGTTGACGACCGCTGACTCGATCTTTTCAGCAAGGATTTGGTTATTCTGCTGAATGACTCGAATTTGAGGTGCCATTTGAAGGCTGATGGTACGACTCAATTTTAAATCGTGCAACTTTTTCTCAAAACGGTCCGCTAATTGAATCATATCGTTCAATTGTTGAAGCTTCGATTGATCTTTAGAAATTTCTACTTCTTGACGTAACGGGGCAATCTCGTATTCCCGTACATGGTCAAGTTTTGTCTCACCCGCGGCGATATAGACGTTCAACTCTTCGAAATATCGCTTGTTCTTATCATACATTTGATCGAGCATCGTGATGTCTTTCATGAGACCGAACTTCGCACGATCGAGGTTATGGATGACCTCTTCCAAATAGACGTTCATTTTTTCGAACTGAAGCTTATAGTTTTCAGCCTTCTTCTTCGCACGACCGATGAGCGGAATGTTATCCATGAAACTCTTTTTCTCCGGTTGAAGCATATCTGGGTCCATCTTACGGACGTTTTGCATCAAGTCAGACAACAGTTTACCGGCATCGCCGCCATCTTTCATCCGCACTTCCGTCAAAATTTGATCAGAGAATTGGGAAAGTTCGCGCTGGACATTCGACCCGAACAACATAACAGAGTCTGTCTTTTTAATATCAATGGATTCAGCCAATCGTGTGATGCGCTCGCGATGCTCTTGAGGCACGTCTGGTTTCGCTTGAATGGCTGGCACTTCATGTGACTGTGTAACGGATGACCATTCGACAGATGGGTCACTGAACCCCTCCGTCTCCGTTTTTGTTTTCGTATCAGAAGTCAGTTCTTCTTCCGGCCATGACTGCCAGTTCGTTTCATTCGATGAAGTCATGTTTCTTTCTCCCTTCCGGCTGATCAGACAAGACGCGCTCCATCATGATCAGTTCACGTTCAAAGTCTACGGCGTCATCTTCAAGGAGACGTCCGCGTTGTTCTTTAAATTTATCGACAATTAGTCGCATATTTGTGATTAATTGTTCCCGAGTCTCTTCTTGAATGACGACCCGTTTTCCTTCAAGCTCTTTAAATTTCAAGACGACCGAGACGAGGGAATCTAAATAGAATGTGAACAGGTCTCGAACATGCTTTGCGTCTTGTGGATTTTCGAATAATTCTTCGAACAATTCGTGCGCTTCTTTCGAGACGGCCTTCATTTCACGCCTCACTTCTACATCTTTAATATCTGGAAGAACACGGTCGATTTGTTGTAACTTCTCATATCCTTGCTCAATCGTCCGTTGCAAAAATTGAAGCTCTAAATCGTCTGTCGCCTCGAACTGTCGCGTAGGCATCGGCTCTTCGATCGGTTTTAAAATCCTCGATCCAGAAAACGATTCTTCCTCATCGAGTAACAGTTTCTTTTTGGCACGTTTTGCCACCGTTGTCGGTGTACGTTGACGATGTTTGCGCTTGTTCGTCGACCATACTTCATTCAAGACGAGCGCCCCTACAATAATGAATAACCAGGAGAAATCGAATACGTTAATGGCAAAGTATATGACTGCCCCTGTCAGGGCCCATTTCATCCATGTTTTCATTCTTTTCACCTCATCTCATGTTACTTCTATTGTACATTACGAAACCATTCAACAAAAGTTTCGTCATCCCTATCATTTTAGCATAATAAAATTCGTCGATACCTCCGTCCACAGGTGTAGAATCAACTACCTATATCGACTACTTTCCCGTTGCGAGACGAAAAAAACCGTAGACTCATAGAGTCTACAGTTCGTTTGTTACGTGGTCATCCATGTTGAAACCATAACAATCGCGACAGTTACAGGAATGACATAGCGAATGAGTGCATGCCAGATTGGGTACAGCTTCACACCAGGTTTTGATGTTTCGATTTCATCCTTTAAGACGCGTTGGTCAACGATGTAACCGACAAAGATGGAAGTCAAGAGTGCACCGATCGGCATTAAAATATAGCTGACGAGATAGTCCATCGTATCAAAGAACGTCCGACCGTTCCAAATCTGTACATCACTTAAGAGTCCGAATGACAGCGCGGATGGTACTCCCACGATGAAGACGAGAAGAGCGGCTGTCACCGTCACTTTCTTTTTCGTCCATGATGATTTCTTTTCATTTAGACGATCGGTCACACCTGCGACGACGACTTCTAACATGGCAATCGATGATGTAATCGATGCAAAAGCGAACAATAGGAAGAACAAGACCATGAAGAATCCACCGAGCGGTACTTGATTGAAGACTGCCGGTAGAACGACGAAGAGTAACGCCGGACCTTCAGCCGGATCAAGACCTGATGCAAAGACTGCCGGGAAGATGGCTAGACCTGCTAAAAGTGAAACCGCAATGTTCAACAAGACAATCATGTTAGCCGACCGGTTCAATGTTCCTTTCGTCTTTATATAGGACGCATATGTCAGCATCGCTGCCACCCCTAACGATAAGGAGAAGAACGCCTGTCCGAGGGCAAACAATACCGATTCGCCAGTCAATGCAGAAAAGTCAGGCTGTAAGAAGAAACGAACGCCTTCCATCGCTCCGTCAAGCGTCAACGAGCGGACCACGAGAACTAAGAAACTGATGAACAAGAGTGGCATCAAAATTTTACTCATTCGTTCAATCCCTGCTTCAACGCCACGTAAGACAATTAAGAGTGTGATTAAGAGGAACAAGAATTGTCCGAGCACGGCAATTTCAGGTGTCGATACGACGTTCCCGAACACCTCACCAAATTCGTCAGCCGAACGTCCACTGAGCGTCCCACTTAAACCGAGTCCAATATAGATGAGGACCCATCCTCCAATGACACTATAGAAGGAAAGTAACAAGAAACAAGCAAGGACACCTAAGTAGCCGATAATGGTCCAACGGCCATGCCCTAACTGTTTGAAAGCAAGAAGCGCAGTCTTTTGAGTCGAACGTCCGACAATGAATTCTCCAATCAATAATGGCAGACCAAGTAATAATGTGAACGCCAAAAACATGAGTAAAAAGGCACCGCCCCCGCTCGTTCCGGTGACATATGGAAACTTCCAGATTGCACCTAAACCGATTGCTGACCCTGCGGCAGCTAGTATGAATCCAATTTTTGAGGCGAATGAATTTTGCGCCATGTTTACCCCTACTTCCTCTTTTTCATTTCATTTTCATAATAATAGTGAAATACTAACACGGTTCCAAGATGAGGACAACAAAAAAACAGAGAAAAGTCTGAATACTTTTCTCTGTTGATGCTTTATGGCGTTAAAAACGTGAGGGCTCGCTCTCGAATCCGTATCGTCAAGTGATCGGTTTCGAAATGTTCACCATCGATATCAATGATTTGAGGTTCGTTTAACTCGACTTCAACATGTGAAGCCTGAAAGTGATTCCACTCCGCCGATTTTTGATCAAGACCGAGTTGCTGGGCTAACAATTGACGAATCATCGGAAATCCGATTGCCGAGCTGTGTACCACTTCTAACAGCCCGTCCGAAAACGATTGCGTCTCCAGTTTCGTCGGTACGGTCCCAAGATAGCTCCCGTTTCCTACATATAGAAAACTGACATCCCCTTCATAGAGCATCTCATCCCCACGTCGCAATCGAATTTCGAACGGGTCGGCTTCACGAAATTGGCGGATGGTCGCTAAAAAGTAGCCAATCGAACCTAACGATTCTTTCTCATTCGGATCGATTTGACGTGATGTGTCTGCAATCAATCCGACTCCGACGAAATTGAGGGCATACATCTCATCAACTTGAATGACGTCTACATGCTGTTCATGATGCGACTTGATGACACTTGCCGCTTGTGTTGGTTGAATCGGAAGTTCAAGTGCCCGAGCGAAATCATTGCACGTCCCGGCAGGAATGATGCCGACTGTCGGACGCTCGTCGCGCTCTAAGGTCATCAACCCATTCACTACCTCATTTAGCGTACCATCACCGCCAATGACAATCAGATGGTCGAACGGTTTACTTTCTTTCGCGAATCGAAGCGCATCCCCAATTTCCGATGTTTTCTTGATGATGATTTCTTCATAGAGCGACTCAATCGTTCCGATGACCTCTCCGAGCATCGTTTCGCTCGTGCCGGACTTCGGATTCGAAATAATCAAAGCTCTCATAGTAACCCTTCCTGTTCTAAGAAGTCTTTCGCTACATCGTATGCGCGTTCATTTCCGTACGCGACACGTCGATTCAATTCAGACATCTGTTCGTCTGTGATTTTACCTGCGAGCTGATTGAGCGCATCCTCGATTTCTGGATACTCTTCAAGTGTCTCCTCTTTCATAAGCGGTGCTCCTTGATAAGGCGGGAAGAATTGTCGGTCGTCTTCTAAAACGACGAGGTCGTTCTCGGCGATATCAGGGTCCGTCGCATAAGCGTCGACTAGATTGACATCCCCTCGTGCGATGGCGCGATAGCGCAATTTTTGCTCCATTGAGACGACAGACGGGAAATCAAGCCCGTACTCGTTTTGAAGTCCTGGATAACCGTCTTCACGGTCGGTGAATTCAAGTGTAAACCCGGCTTGAATATCAGACTGTACGTTTCGTAAATCTGAAATAGCCGTAATGTCTTCCGCCTCTGCATAGTCACGTGGAATCGCGAGCGCATACGTATTGTTAAACTGCATCGGTTCGAGCATCACGTATCCGTCTTCTGCCAGTGCCTCTCTCGCTTGTTCGTAAACTTCACCGGCATCGTTTGATTCAGGTGTCTCTTTGACGAGACTCGCCAGTGCCGTACCTGTAAACTCCGGATAAATATCAACGTCTCCAGATTGGAGTGCGCCCCATACGAATGTCGTCTCCCCGAAATTCGGTTTCACAGATACAGTCAAATCTGTTTCTTCTTCAATCAACAACTTATACATATTCATTAGGATTTCCGGCTCTGGACCAAGTTTACCGGCAACGACAAGGTCTGTTTCTTGCGAACGACCGAACGCGAGCGGTGTGACGATGACCAAGGCGAGGACAGTAGAAACAGCAATCAATTTCGCCTTGTTTCGAGTCGCCGTCGCACCTTCCATCTGACGCAACAAGAAGTCAAATAAGAGTGCCAAAATCGCGGCCGGGATGGCCCCGAGTAAAATTAAGTAATTGTCATTCCGGTTAATCCCGAGCAAAATCAGCGTACCGAGTCCACCTGCTCCGACTAAAGCAGCGAGCGTCGCCGTACCGACAATCAGAACCATCGCGGTCCGGATACCAGCCATGATGACCGGTAAAGCAAGCGGGAGTTCAACTTTCATCAAACTTTGATTCGGCTTCATCCCACAAGCTCGAGCGGCTTCAAGCAACGATTTATCCACTTCGTTTAAACCGGTGAACGTGTTTCGTAAAATAGGTAGGAGCGCATATAAGACAAGCGCAATAATAGCAGGTAATGCCCCGATTCCAACGAGCGGAATCATCAAACCAAGTAAGGCAAGCGACGGAATCGTTTGAATAATCGCAGTGACACCAATGGCGGTTTCGGCGATTTTCTTACGGCGCGTCAGCCAGATTCCCAATGGTACGGCAATCAATACGGCAATCAAAAGCGATACGACAGAGAGCTGCAAGTGCTCAATCAGTGCCTCGACAAGCTGTCCTTGTCTATTTTGGAACGTCTCAAGCATCTAGCTCACCTCTTCCACGTTGTGTAAATTCTAAGACGAACGGATCTTCACTCGCCAAGATTTCTTCTGGTGTACCGACTAGCATGAGTTCCCCATCACGCATTAACGCGATGCGATCACCAAGCTTCATCGCTTCTTGCATGTCGTGTGTGACAAACAAGATCGTTTTGCCAAGTTCGTCATTCAAGCGCTTAATATCATCTTGCAATTGACCACGGCTGATCGGATCAAGCGCAGAAAAGGGTTCGTCCATGAGGATGACGTCCGGGTCTGCAGCTAAAGCACGCAACACGCCTACGCGCTGCTGTTGACCTCCTGATAATTCTGCTGGCTTTTTCGAGCGAAGTTTCGGGTCGAGACCGGCAATCTTCA
This sequence comes from Exiguobacterium profundum, assembly GCF_042652865.1. Taxonomy (GTDB): domain Bacteria; phylum Bacillota; class Bacilli; order Exiguobacteriales; family Exiguobacteriaceae; genus Exiguobacterium; species Exiguobacterium profundum. The sequence continues at coordinate 596,446 of NZ_JBHSHG010000001.1, read as the reverse complement.
TCAATTCGGTCACACGGTCTTTCGTTCGTTCTTTTTTCCATTTCAAAAGCTCAGGTACGACAGAGATATTTTCTTCCACTGTTAAGTGAGGGAATAATGCAATCTGTTGGAGTACATAACCGATGTTTCGACGTAACTCAAAAATATCGAATTGATAGATTTCTTTTCCATCAATTAAAATTTTTCCGTCCGTATGATCGATTAATCGATTGACCATTTTCATCGTCGTTGTCTTGCCACAACCTGAAGGTCCGATCAATACGAAGATTTCTCCTTTATTTACTGTTAAGCTTAATTCTTTGACGGCTAACGTCCCGTCTTCATAACGTTTTGATACATCACGAAACTCAATCAACCTGATCCCTCCTCAACTATTTCCAAAATGGAAATTCAAATAGTAATTTGCCCGTTTCTCTACTTTGTTAAACAAAAAAAGGCTCTCCTAATTGGAGAACCTGATTTTTAGTATAGCGTTACTTCAATATGTCGACGCCCCCATTGGATCGCGTCCTGTTTTGAATCGACGAGTAAATCGACGATATGTCCTTTTATTCTACCACCTGTATCAAGGGCAATCGCATCACCGACACCTTGGATGTGGACTTTTGACCCTAAAGGAATGATGGCTGGGTCGACGGCGATAATTCGCATTCCGTTATAATAAATCGAATCAGTCACATCATGACCCGTGGCCGTTAATACACGACCGCCGTACGCCTTGTTATCCGCAACATCATTTGAATAAGCTGTCGATTCGACTGTAATGACTTTTTTAGATGTAGATACTGGTGTTGCACTGACTGATTGAGTGGCAGAAGCCGACGTTTTTGCAGCTGTTGCCTGTTCCGCTGCTTTTCGCTCTTCCTCCGCTTTTCGTTCTGCTTCAAGTTTCGCCAGTCTTGCTTTCTCTGCTTCTTCTTTTGCTTTCTCTTCCGCAAGACGTTCTGCTTCGATCCGTTTCTCTTCTGCGATGCGTTTTTCTTCAGCAAGTTTCTTTTGTCGGGCGATTTCTTTTTGTCGTTTTTCTTCAATTGCTTGGCGTTCTAGTTCAAGCGGGTTTTGTACGATTTTCTGTTCTGTCCCGATTCCGATCTGTGCAGCATCTGCCTGATCGATGAATGTGAACAACCCCATCATCGTAGCTCCAATGACGATCATATATTTTAATAATTTCATCGTAGTAAGGTCATCACCTTTCTCGTTATGTAACGAACAGATGTTAATTTACCACGAGAAGTCCCGTCAAAGTAGTGATTTTATCGAAGTGAAACATTCCTGACATATGACAAAAAAATCGGTTACAGATTGTAATAATTGAAATAAACGTTGATATTCCATGAGTTCACAAAAAAATTACAGATTCGTTACAATCAATCGTGTAACAAACCTGTAATCTTCCTGTCATGATTAACGCTTATTCATTTGGCTCAATTTCATACGTTCTGAGCATACCCCACGGTGCGACATCAACTTGAACCGTGAACGATTGCTTACCTTTTATCGCATCCATCTCATCTTCCGACACACGATACGAACCCATTTCTTCTATATAAAGAAGACGATCATAGTAGTTTGCCCGAATGCCACCAAAAAACGGTTTCGACTCAATCCGATCGAGGACAGCATATCCATCTTCCCCTTCTTTAAAGGAAACATATACCGTTCCGGTTTCGACATCTTGTCGTCCTTTGAAGGCATCATATTCGAGATAGATGGAATCCCCAAAATAAGGGTCATACGGTTCGAACGAAGACCCTTTAAACGTGTACGTCTCCCCGACCCACGATATGGCATAGACAAGAATCACAAAGACGATGGCAATCAAGACTTGAGCAACCGGGACAAGCCAAACAGAAAATCGTTTCATGTCGTCACATCCCCTCTCGTTCGATTACGCCACCATAGTGCGAGTGACAACGCAAAGACGATTAACGCACCAATCAAGAAGAAGAGTGAGATGTCGAGCCGATCCCACACGTAGATGAAGTAAATTGTCATTTGAACGATTAAGAAATAGATGAAGGCGAAAATTGTCGGTCGTCGTGTCACGTCTTGGCGAATCAAGTAAGCAAGTGCAATCACTTCGATGATGATTGCCAGTAAAACTCCTGAATCTTCAAAGAGTGCAAATGGGATAACTGCCAGCAGACTTACCCACAGAAGATCATTCCGTCTATGAATCAAATAGACGGCAACGAGTGCAACCGACAAGAGTGTCGCTTCAATGACGGAAGGCGGTCTTTGAGAGAGCCAACTCTCTGTCACATTAATTAAATAACCAATTGATAGAACGGCCGCAATGAAGAGATACGTTGCTTGCCAAACTGCTTGTTTTCGATAGAACAAGAGCAATGCATGCAAGATGACGAGTGACCAAAGCGGCCACAGTCTTCCCTCATAATCGATATACTGACCGAAAATATTGAGAAGACCATAAAAGGTCAACCATGCGAACGTGCGATCCAACGATTCATCAACGAAATGGAACCACGCCCATGTGACTATCAGTCCAAAAGCGATTAACGTCAGACCGATCCCTTCGAAACTGTTAGTGACGGCCATAAATGCGGTAATCGCAGAGAGGATGGAGAAGAAAACATGCTCATACAAGACGCGATGAAGTACGGCCATCGCAAAGATGATCCAGAACAATAGAGTCAATTGGCCAGACAGATTATACGTCGTGAAGATGACCGCCATGGTCGCGATAAAGAAAACGAACCCTAGTACACGTAACAGCGTGACATATCTTGGTGTTTTCAAGCGAACCCGCTCGGCAAAGACATAGAATCCAACCATAAAAAGAAGAAACAAACCGATTTTCAAAAGGCCGGGAATCGCTTGCCAGTTGGCTGCGACGAAACTGAATAGGCTAAGAGCCAACAAGATGGATCCGACAATGACCAAAACGGGCGGCTTGTGGTCATGTTGCTCACTAGCCGCCCGTCGTTTATGTTCATAGTCGACTAGTCTTAATCCCGTCGCTTCATCCAATAAACCCGCCTCTTGCCATTCACGTACTTTTTTGTCAATGGACACCTGAATCATCCCTTTCAGAAAAAGGTCAGCTGGCGCGTTCAATCAATTCCAATTCTGATTTTAGTAAAACTTGTTTCTCGAACTCGAGTCCGAGCTGTTGAAACTCTTCCATAATCGAGACGTCACCGATCACAGTATTGGTCAGTACGGCGGTCACTTCAGCGACCCATCCTTCACGAGTCGACTTCACGATATCACCTACGAGGAATTCTTCAGACACACCCATTCACTTCCAATCTAAATTTGTTTCTATCATTATAACGAAATTATAACCGTTTGAATACGTTTTCTTTTATCCGTTTAATAAATTGTGTCAAGAATTTTCCAGTAAGTCCCCAAATGATGTAGTCTTCATGCTCATAAAAAGGTTCTCTCATTTTAATTACCCGTTTTTCGTACGCTTTAGCATTCGCCAATCGATCAAGTGGAATATTTTGATCCGGACTCATCGTCCATTCCATTTCTCCGTGGAATGGATCAATCATGAGTAATGTGGAAATCGGTACGGTAAACAAGTGATCGACCTCATCCGTCCCTTCTACACTTGGTACTTCCGATAGGATTCCGACAAACGGATAAATCAATTGGCGATGCGGCGTAGCAAGCGGTCGCAATTTGCCTACGACCTCTACTTTATCTGCAGAAACCTCTAACTCTTCACAAGTTTCTCGTATTGCTGCTTCAACGGGCGTCTCTCCTTTTTCGAGGCGTCCTCCTGGAAATGATATCTCCCCAGGCTGCTGTCGCATCGTGTGAGCTCGTACTTCAAACACGACGTGCCAATCCTGATCAATCTGAACGAGTGGGATTAACACTGCAGCTGTTTGTTCATAATCTTCATCCATTGTAAAACTATCTCGAATCTGTTCTTCTGTGATCCATGGCTGCACAATGTTCACTCACCTTCCATCATCGAATATCATATACCGTTCTATACCCTACTTTTCGTTTAGTCGCTGCCAATGTCGGAAATATCAATATTAATGATAGGAGTTGATCAGCGTGGACGAACAAGTAGATGTATTGATTGTCGGCGCCGGGCCAACCGGCCTGACGCTCGGACTCACTTTAGCTAGATATGGCGTATCTTTTCAAATCATTGATCGTAAGACGACCCCGTCGGATAATTCACGAGCTATCGGAATCCAGCCGCGGACCATCGAAGTGTTTTCTCGTTTGGATGTTGCTCAAGAAGTGCTAGAACGTGCCCGAACAATTGAACGGGGGAATCTATATTTTTCGGGACAGTGGACAGCAAAACTTGAATTCTCCAAACTCGTGACCCCATATCCGTTCGTGACGTTATTACGTCAAAATGAAACCGAAGACATATTAGAACGTGCTCTACAAAAACATGGTCATGTTGTGAAGCGCGGTGAAACGTTGTCATCCATCACCCAGTACCCATCCCGTACCATCGCACATTTGACCGCTACAGACGGGCGAACTCGTGCTGTTGAAGCGAAATACGTTGTCGCCGCCGATGGAGCCAACAGTTCGGTTCGTCGGATGCTCGCCCTTCCGTTTAGTGGTAAATCGTTCAAAGAGGCTTGGGTGCTAGCCGATTTGAAGGCTGATTGGCCGATATCCCGTGAAGAGGTTCATATCTTTTTCTCGGATCGTGGAGTGCTCGAAGTCTTCCCGCTCACGGATGAAACGATTCGCATCACAGGAAACTTGAGAACGGATGAATCATTCCAAGAATCGGACCTTCAAGAATTGGTGGAACAACGCAGTCATATGCCGGTCCATATTCGCGACGTTGAATGGTTCTCCTTATTCCGCGTGCATAATCGCATGGTCGATACGTTCATTCACAACCGCATCATTCTCATGGGGGATGCGGCACATATTAACTCCCCGGTCGGTGGACAAGGGATGAACACTGGGATTGCAGATGCCTTCAACTTAGGTTGGAAACTATGGTTGCATCTCAAAACTGGCGCTCCCCATCACGTTGTGTCCACTTATCGGGACGAGCGGGAGCACGTAGCCCGTAACGTGCTACAGACGACGAATATCGCTACGGAGATGTTACAGACGACACTTCCGATGCTCTTACCGTTCCAAGCAATCGGTGCCGATGTCTTCACACGTGTCAATCTCATCAACCAAAAAATCACCGAACGGATCTCTCAACTTCATTTGTCGTATCCGAATGCGCTACGATTACCGTTTCGTCGCGTCGCGGAAGGAAAAATTTTTCCGGAGACAGAGATTTTACGAACGGATGACGGATTTCGGACTAAAATATCGGAAATCGCGGACGGACGGTTTCAAGTGCTTGTATTTGACGATGGGAAACGTGATTTGTCATCCATCTATGACTATTTGAACGAGAACCAACCGTTCATTCAAACCATCACCTTATCTAAGACGAGTCGCCCGTTCTTTGATCAAGGGAACGAACTTGCCAAATCTCTCTTTATGAAACGTGGCATACTAGTCATTCGCCCAGACGGTTATTTGTTGCATAAGCAACATCACGTTCGCCTAAAGCCGTTACAGGACAAGTTAGCTGTCTGGCTGCCTTCCTCTTAAACGTGTATAAATGGAGAGCCCCACCGAAATGGTGAAGCTCTCCATGTCATTACTCTTCAACGTTTACATACAAAATCCCTGGTTTCGAGAGCGTCAAATCATAAAACGCTTCAAACGCCTCGATGTCCTCTAGTTTTCGAAAATCGATTTGATCTGTCTCTTCATTTGGAATGGCCACGATGATACCTTCCTCTGTCGATTTGATCATGCCCGTTTGTCCGTTATGAATTCGAATATAGAGTACTTGCTGATTTTCTAGTAGTGAGATTGCCTCTCGTCTCGATTGAATCGGTTTTTTCATTTCATCCCTCTTTTCCATTTCAGTATACCGTTCGCTCCATATTGCTTTCAACTCGCCACACCATTAAACTTGTGTAAAGAAGGGGTTGAAGGCATTGGAAACATTATTGATCATCGCACTCGCCATTTTGTTTGTCATCTTGGTCACGATTCGAACAATTCGCAACTTGAAGTGGGTTCGTTTCGGTGAAGCATTCGGGAAACAAGGTGAAGAACTCTTAGGTGATTATCATTACTTGACCGAGCGGGGCATCACCTGTCGTGTGGAACAAGGACTTCCGACCGGAAAGTTATTAAAACCGCTCGCAAAAAACTTGGACGATCGCGTTGCACTATTCGTACACCGAGATGATGCAGCAAAAGCAAGAGAACTTTTAAAATAAGAAGAAGGCCGAATGATTGGTATTCGGCCTTCTTCTTATTTATGTACTTGTCGCTCAGAACAATAATAGGCGATTTGTTTGACGAGCGGCTCTGTCAACGTCTCAAGGTTCGTTTTACTAATCACCTGATCCACCAGAGCGAATGAATCTCCACAATTCGCCTTAATTCGTTCTAACTTCAATCGTTCCGTTTCCGGGAAGATTAAAAACGAATAGACGGGAATTGCTTGATTACACTCTTTTTTTAATCGTGACCGCACTTGTTTGGTCATCCGTTCTAATTCCGTGACAGGGTGAGGATAAACCTGTTTCCACCCCATCGAGGTCTCGGTTCGACATTCCCGGTTTGTCATATGGACGGAGGCTGGAGTTCGATTTAATTGAATCAAGAATACGCCTTTAGGTCCGACGAGCACGTAATGAACGAGATCATCCCCTAATTTGACTTGTTCAATCATCATCCAATCAAATCGGCATGTTTGTCTGATGTTTTCGACGAGACGATCTGTATAGCAGGTTGGTGCTTTCATCACTTCTTCTTTCACACGAAACAGCTTTTTTGTCTGTTGTTTGACTGGTTGTTTCTCCGTGGCCGTTAACACTTGCAACATAGACTCCACCCCCTATTCATTATTCGCTTGGACCGACTTGCTTTCCAAAGACCGCTTTTTCGAGATTTGAGATACGGCGTAACATGTCATAATTTGACGCAACCGGTTGTGCTGGTTTAACTGGTTCCGACGCAGGCGCAGGTTCCCGTCGCAACGAGTCGTTTTCTTTTTGAAGACGCTCGATTTCTTTCGCCATTTTTTCATAATCGCGAATGACGACATCTAAAAATTGATCGACTTCTTCTTGTGAATAACCACGTAACGCCGTCTTGAATTCTTGTTTATAAATCGCTTCTGCTGTTAATTCCGTTTGCATCATATCACTCCCATTGTTGTTCCCATTGTTTTTCTTCTTCAATGACTCGTAAGTCTTCTTGTGTGATTAGGAAAACTTCCATGTTCGGCTTCCGCCGAGCCCCATCGACTAAAAAGCGGGGACTTCCTTCCGTTTCTTCGTCATACAAGGTGATCAATCCTTCTGCTTTATCTAAAAAGAATGCCGTTTTTGCGCGTAGTTGACTCGGGTCTTCGTATGGACGCTGTGTCAGCGGTTCAAAAAAGTCTGCCTCGAGTTGCAGTTGCACAAATAGTTCTTGTTCGAATGGTTTATAGCGCTCATCCATATTTAAGAATGGAGGAAACACGGCAATTTTAATCGGATAGGTTTCTCTTAACTCTAACAATACTTGTCCAGCCCACAATTCACAACCATTCGTTCCACTTAATATGAACCATTCAGCACCTAATTCGATGACTTCAAGTATCTTTTTCCGATAAGCTTCTTGAATGATTTCAATTCCTGGATGATCCGCTTTGAAAATGCCGAGTTCATGAGGACGATATCCTGTGACGGCTACTACTTTCATGTTTGCTTCCTTTCTAGGCGAGCTCGTCGATGCTCCAATTCAATTTTCTCACGGTCGATAGTTTGACGTAGCACTGTTCGCTTTTGTTCGAGGAGCTTCATGGCTCGCTCCGTGTAATCAATCGCCAAAGCGATGTCTTTTTGTTTATGCTCTGCATACTTGGCGAGTTCGACATACCCTTCAATCGTATGAAGCGACTCAAATAGCGGAATGGCCTCCTCGAATCGTCCAGCTCGTTTTAATATCATCGCTTGCCGCATGATGGAACGCTTCGATGGACTCGAGAGTTGCTCAAACTCCCTCAGCGCTTGATCTTGTTCGCCAAGGTCATGTAACCAGTGAGCACGTTCCTCTCCAAAATCAGTTACCGGGGTCGTAACGAGTTGACTGAGACGTGTATACAAAGAGACAAGGCTTAAACAGTCCGCATGATGGTGTTCGAGGACCGGGAGCAATATTTCAGGATTCCGCTCTTTGACATATTGAAAATAGTGCATCGGCGCCAAGAATCCAGGAAGGTCGTCCGTTCGTTCATGACCGAAGTATGCTTCGACTGCTTTTAATGATACCGATTCAAGCCTCGGTTTTAACAATCGTCTTGCAGCGTGAAGTAAATCGACATGACCCACTGAAGGTAATTGTTTCACCCTGGATTTGACGAATGTATGTCTCGTCTTGATTTGGGGCCAATCAAATGATTTCCCGTTATAGGTAACGAAACGAACCTCATCTCCAATATCCTGCAAGAAATGATAGTAAAAGGCGGTTTCAAACGCCGGATGAGGTAACACGTATTGAATCATTTCAAGGTGTCCTTCTTGAATCCTAGCAAATCCAATCAAAAAGATTGATGTTCCTGAACCGCGTAACCCGGTCGTTTCCGTATCCATGAACAGGACTTGGTCGGGCTCTAAGTCGACGACGAAAAACGGGTGCTCGGTTTGACGCATCATCTTTCTTGCTTCTCCAAACTTGAAGTCGTGATACACCTCGTCGAGCGGATATGTCTTTCGAATCCGGACACACCATTCCCCCTCAAACGTTAAAATCTCGCCCCCATGATCCTTCCACTTTTGTTGCTCCACTTCGTCAGGGCTCGTGACCTTAGCTTTTGGGCCAGGTTCGTTCGTTTTGATTAATCTAGATAGTTTAGCTTTCATATCGTTCCTTTCAATGCTTGCAACTGACGGATGACTTGCTGTTTGAAATCACCGTATCCAATCATGCCGACACAACGGGGGCATCCGCTCTCACATGGACAGTCGGATACCGTCCGTTCTGCCGCTTCAAGCACCATGTCTGCATCTTTATAGAGCGCCTCACTGAGACCGATGCCTCCTGGATACCGGTCGTACAAATAAACGGTCGGCTTACTCGTATGCGTCGACTTCATCTGAATCGTAGTGAATAAATCGAGCGTGTCACACATGAGATAAAGTGGCGCAAGTCGCCTCATCAAATCGCTGACCGCTTCAAGTTGATCTTCGAGGTCCGCCTCCGAATAGGCGAATCGCTCATCTAACGTGAACCATGTAGCTGTCGTATGCAACTCTCGCTCCGGTAGATGAATCGGACCCGACCCTATGTTCTCATGCGTCCCGAATTTTATTTTCTTGAACAAGGTGGCCATCGCGATGACCGATACCTCACCAAACGTCTTCGCTCCGTCTGACTTGTTCTCTTCGAGTACTTTCAGTTCAACTGCTAAATTCGCATCCGTATAGTAGTCAACGTCAACCCGGCGGACATATGCTTTCTTCTCCTCAAAATCGAGTTTTTCGACTTGGTACTGTTCGGCTCCATGCAAATAAATCGCTTCATCATGTAACAACGTCATGGCACTGAACGTGTCCATTTCACCGATAACTTGATGCTTCGCCGTCTGATCGACGATGACGACATTCTCTTGATCACTCGTCCGAAGCGAGATGTCATGGGCCGGGAACGAATCCGTCATCCAATAGTACCTATCGGCCCGTTCGTGTAAGACGTGAGCATCCGTCAAAAACTCTAATATATCTTCCGTGTCGACTGTTCCGAACCGCTCTCCCTTTTGAAACGGCAACTCAAAAGCGGCACATTTGATGTGGTCTACTAGAATAATCAAGTTATTCGGGTCAAGACGTGCCGCTTCCGGTGAGCGATTTAAAATCATGTCCGGCTGTTCGACGACGAGTTGGTCGAGTGATGACGAGGATGCGACAAATACAACGAGTGACTCTGAATGCCGACGACCGGCGCGCCCAGCCTGTTGCCATAACGAAGCGACTGTCCCTGGATATCCATTTAAGACGCATGCTTGAAGTTGACCGATATCGACACCGAGCTCTAACGCGTTTGTCGAAACGACCGCTTTGATTTCCCCGTTCCGCAACCGTCGTTCGATTTCTCGGCGTTCAGATGGAAGATAGCCGCCACGGTAACCGACAATAGACTTTGGTCCGAGCTCCCGCCGTGTTAGTTCCTGCAAATAGGTCAATAGCACCTCGACACGTACGCGCGACCGCGCAAATACAATCGTTTGTATGTTCGCTTCCACGAGCCTCGAGGCGATTCGTTTCGTCTCGAGCGTTGCGCTACGACGAATTCCGAGTGCTTCATTGACGACAGGCGGATTATAGAAGACAAGGTGTTTCTTGCCTTGAGGTGCCCCGTTTCGATCGATTAATACGACTTCTTCTTCCGTCAATAGCTCGGCAAGTTCAAGCGGATTCGCGATGGTCGCCGATGTCATGATCCATTTTGGGTGACTACCATAATAGGCGCAGATTCGTTTTAAACGTCGAAACACGTTCGCCACGTGACTGCCAAACACGCCGCGATACGTATGGAGTTCGTCGACGACGATGTATTCTAAGTTCTCAAATAGACGAATCCATTTCGTATGATGAGGTAAGATGCCGGAATGTAACATATCGGGATTCGTGATAACGATATTGCCCGCATCGCGAACTTTCGTTCGTGCCGCAGGTGATGTGTCGCCATCATAAGTGAAGCATCGCAAATTCCCTTCAAGGGCTTCGATCATCTCCATCAAGTCACTGTTTTGATCTTGCGCGAGTGCTTTTGTCGGGTAAAGATAAAGCGCACGTGCTGTAGGTTTTTCAATCATCTTGGATAGGACGGGTAAGTTATAACACAGTGTTTTTCCTGATGCCGTAGGTGTTACGATGACCGTCGAATGGCCAGCCGCCGTTTGTTTCACAGCCTCGGCTTGATGCGTATACAGCTGTTCAATTCCACGATTCTTAAGTACATTCACCAATTGTTCAGGCACCTGCTCTGGAATTGGGGCATATTGGGCCGGACGTGCATCGACCGTGTGCCAATGACGTACGTGGTTTGAAAAACCAGGATCATCTCTTAATTCTTTTATGATTTCTTCGACAGAGCGAGATTTTCGCATCTAGTCACCTTCTTTCATTACGCATTCGAAGGTGCAAGGTCCGCTACGACTTGTCGGATTTGATGAATCCGTTCATCTCGTACCACTCTCGATACAGCGGGCATCTGAAAGATGGCCATGTCTTTAAATGTAGCAGCGACATGCTCATTTTCTTCTTCGAGACGGAAGAGCGCATCTGAAAACAGACGTTGCGTCGACCGTCCGAACAAGACGATGGTATGTAGTTTCGTACATTTCGAATGAACCGCTAAAAGATGTTTGACGTAGCGTTGCACCGTTTTATAATAATCTTCGTTTGTTGAGATGAGTTGACGGTTGCCACGAAGAAGTTCTGGATAATAGGATTCTTCGCCCGTGAACATGGTCTCGACTCCGATTCGTTTCAAGTAAGCATGTCCGATTGCTTCGGCGACGGTTTGGTCCTGGATGAGACGCCCAAACGGTATGGACTCTTTTAAGAGCACATGTGAAAGCTTTAACCCGAGATGTCCACCGAGAGGCACGCCGAAATCATCGTCTTGCAGTCGATCCATGACAAGTAATACTTTCATCTTGCGTTTTAAAGAGAGTTGAACCATGTGTCACCATCCTGTTCCCTTTCTTTTCATTATAACAAAGTCAAACGAAAAACAGGGCGCACAATGTCGCCCTGCTCTCCTTAGTTATTCCCATTGTTTGAATTATTGTTTCCACGATTCGTGTCTGACGATTCACCATTGGATTGTCCCTCTAACGGAGTTCCTGAATCATCTCCGTCAGTTGGTTCGTCTGTACCTTCGCCAGAACCTTCATCCGTAGCCGGTTCATCAGGAGTTTGTTCGTCGGTGGTATCTTCGCCGTTTCCGTCTCCGTTACCATTCCCGTTCCCGTTATCATTCCCGTTCCCGTTATTTTCGTCTGATGGTTCATCTTCGGAATTCCCCTCATCAGTAGGGTTTTCCTCTTCTTCCGTCGGTTCCTCTTTCGGTTCAATCGAATAGCTCGCTTGTGCCGGTGCCGATTGCTGTTCTCCCGTCAACGGGTTCGACGCATTTGCGACAATAGTAAACGTTGTGTCTCCTTCGGCCAAGTTTGCAATATTCACACTCGTCTCCCCGGTCGTTCCGACGACTTGCTCACTTCCATCGGCTGACTTTTGTGTCACCGTGAACGTGATATCCGTATAACCATCGGCTTGTGCACCATCGAAATCGTATGACCATGAGACAGAACCGGTTTGACCTTCTTCATCGTAGTTAACACTTGCCCCAGTCGGAGCAACCAACTTCTCAGGTTGAAGATCTTTTGGTTTTGTTCCTTTTACATAAAGCTCATTACCAAGTGACAAGACTGAGTCTGGACGTTGGAATCGATCCGGTTGTCCCGTCGCATTCGTCACTTGTTGCATCATATACTCGAAATAGTATTGGGCATAGTCAGGATCGAACGAAGCGACTGTCGAATCTTTCGTTTTTCCCGTCCATACTGAGATCGAGTAATCCGTAGAATAACCAGTAAACCATTTATCTTTCGGATTTGTAGAGTTAGGCTCGTTCGTCGTACCCGTTTTACCTGCTACGTCCCATGGGAATGCGCCAGGTACATAAGTTCCACCTTCAGCACTCACAACATCACGAAGCATGTCTGTCAACATATACGCTGTATAATCTTCCATCGCTTGCTTGGCTTTAATCGGTGAATTAATACTTGAACCATCATTGAATTCAATTTTTTGAATCAAGTGCGGTTTTGTATACATCCCATTCGCACCAAGTGTTGCATAAGCTGCAGCCATCTGTGTCGTGCTCGCTTCTGCCGTACCTAAAGCATTAGATTCGTTGAGTTCATCGCCAGAATATGAAGGTTCGATTCCTACATTTTTAACGAACGATTCGATTGCTTCTTGTCCATACTCATCCCGCACTTCTTGGAAAGCACGAACTGCTGGCGTGTTCGCTGAAATTTTCAAGTATTGGCGCATCGTATTTGGTCCACGGAAACCTGAATAATAGTTATTCGGACTATATGTGCCATCTAATTTAGCGTCAAGCAACACTTTACCTGTCGACCACTGCCCATTTTCAATTCCAGGACCATAATCGAAAAATGGTTTAGCTGTCGATCCGATTTGATACTTCTCATTTGAGTAGTCACGATATGTGGTATCACCTTGCTTCGCCTGTTGACTGTCTACGATAGCGACAATTTCACCGGTCTTTGTATTCAAGACGGTTGCACCCATTCGTAAATCTTCAGGGAAACTACTTGTTTGTAAATTAACATTATTCGATTTAATATCACTGTTGATTTTTGTGTGTAACTCTTTGTTGATTGACGTATAAACTTTCAAACCAGTCCCGTAAATATCTGACTGTTCAAGACCATAGTCCTCTTCTAACTCATTCAATACACGAGAGTAAATCGCACGTGTGAACGCTTCTTCTTCCGTCTCTTCACCTGGTGAGATGACGTCAGCAATGGCAACATCGAGTGCCTCATTGTATTGTTCCTCAGAAATATGTCCGTCACGTTTCATTGCGGACAAGACTTGCTCTTGACGGTAGCGAGTCAACTCCTGATCACCATTGATTGGATCATAGGCACTTGGACGTTGCGGGAGACCTGCGAGAATCGCGGCCTCTTGATAATTGACCTCAGAGACCGGCTTATTGAAGTAACGTTTCGATGCGGTTTGCACACCGTATCCGCCACTACCGTAATAGTTTTTGTTCAAGTACATCTCTAAAATCTGTTCTTTCGTATACTCACGCTCGAGTTTGAGTGCGAGCCATTGTTCTTGAAGCTTACGTTTCAACTTCTTATCTGTCGAAAGGAACGACTGCTTGACCAATTGTTGTGTGATGGTCGATCCACCTTCTGCACCGAAACCCTCTGTCAAGTTGGCAACGACGGCTCCGCCGATTCGACGTAAGTCAATCCCGTTATGCTCATAGAAACGACGGTCTTCAATGGACACGACCGCTTGTTGCATCACTTCAGAGATGTCGTCGATGGAGACATACTCTCGAATCTGACCCGCCCCTTCGAGCGGTTCTCCTTCAGCCGAAAGCAACTGAATCGGATACGTATCGACAAGTTTGTCTTCATCTAGTTCTGGTGCCGTCGCAATGGCATATACCGTATATGCGCCGAATGCGATTACCGCAGCAATAAATAACATGAAACCTAATAAAAAGATGCGTTTCCACATCGGTTTCTTACTTTTCGTCTTTGGTTGTTTCCCAGTTTTTTTGCGTTTATTCGTCGTCGAATCTTGTCGACGTGCGACCCTACTTCGCTCCATTCATGGTTCACTCCTTCTATTCAATCGAGCCATTGATCGAGCACCGTCAAATAATCAATCGACGGCAAGGCTCTCGTCGGAACTTCAATCGCTTCCTTTTCGATAAAGCTGAGCGGAATCGATTTGCGCCCCGTTAACCGTTGTTCCCACCACTGAACAAGTTGCTCGGTGGTCAATACATATTGCGTATTATAGCGACTAAAGCGGATGATGACAAAACAAATCCCTCCATGACGTTCACACTCACGCATGTGGGCGATTTGGTGGTCATGAAAATTGCCGAGCGGAAACGATGTCTTATTATTCGTTTCTTTCGCTTCAAAGTCAATGTACCTACCACGATAAACACCGTTGTAATCGGTCGTAGATGCCTGTTTGAAATAGGCTTCCGTTACTTTGGCGGCACTTCGCTTCGGATAGTCGACTTTGACGATTTGGAGAGGGGTTGGTTTTTTGTGGATGACGGCTCGTTGATGAATCCGATAAAACTCATTCGTTTCATTTAACAGCGTCTCCAAGTTCATTCCGCGATTCGCATAGGTTTGAGAATTCGATGATTGCTTCGAAATTCCTTCCCCCTTTGTTGTCTTTGTCACGTTTGCCTTTTTACCGTTTGGATAATGGAACAATGTCGTCACCCCATACATACATATTAACAGGTCGGTCCACTCGTTCCTTCCGTCTCAGGTCTGATTGTCGACTTCTGTCGGTCGACACTTGTGTGGAATTACCGCAACACATATCGTACCAAACTCCCGTATGTTAAACTAGTATGTAAGCGATTGTGTATCCAAATTGAAAAGCTCTCGTTATGTATGATTCGATTGCTTTTCTATGATAATAGCACTTCTACTGTTTATCCAAGATGACACACCGATAAACCTCATTGATGTCATTCTAAAAAAAATGTGCAATATCTGTGCAATAGATTGACCAAATTATCATTTGGAAATAAAATAGGGTGCTTAAAGACGTTACTGTTAAGCCGTTTTGGAGGGATTGGATGGAAAGTGGAAAGAAGTATGTCATGTTCGTCGACGAAACAGGCACACCGAAGGGAAATACGCAATTTAACTTGACTGGCGTGCTGATGGAATATAAGTACTCAATCGATGCAGACGAGACTGGATTACCGTGTGAATTGAAACGACGTCTTCAGGCGTTCAAACGAGATGTGTTCAAAACGGAGCATATCCCACTTCATTTAAAAGAAATTTTAAAAGCGGAACATCCTTACGGAAAAGAAGATGGGATCACGATTGATATGTTGCGCGACTTTTGGGATAAACTCCCTGAATTTTTGCGAGGAATCGACTGTACAATCGTCAGTGTCGAGGTCGATAAACAAAAGCTTCATGACTTTTATTCGACGCCAAAAGATCCGTATGTCGTCGCATTCGCTCACCTGATGAAGTCATTCTATGCGTTTTTAGAAGAAACAGAGGCAGTAAGTGCCCGTGTCGTCCTAGAATCCCGAGACGATTATCAGAACTTACTGATTCAAAAAGCATTCTTTGATATTTTCAACTCAGGTACCGTTCATTTAGACGTCGAAAAGAGCCGTCAAAAAATTAAAGGCTTCATCTTCTCTGAGAAGCAGAACACGATGTATCAATCTGGCTTAGAAATCGCTGACCTCGTCTGTCTGCCACTTTCTCGCGTTCGTCGTGGCGTGATTGAAGTGAAACCACGGTTCGTCCATTATGGGGACGAGAACCGAATCTTTAAAGCCATTAAGGACAAAATTTACATCCGTAAAGAAAGTCCGGACCAAGATTTCCGAAACTGGGGCTTCAAAAAAGTGCCAATCACGAAAAAACGTCGCGAATGGAGCGACCATCCTTGGAATCATTAAGCAAAAACGCATCGACACATTGCGTGTCGATGCGTTTTTTATGTGGTGACTTTCTGTGACTTCATTCGTTTCTTTCCTTCTCGGCACATATGCAACAGTGGGCATGCCTCACAGCCTGGGCGTTGTGCCTTGCAATGATATCGTCCGAAGAAGATGAATTGATGATGAAGTTGTGACCATTCCTCGCGTGGAAACTTTTTCATTAATGTATCCTCGACTTGTCGAACATTGTCTTTCCAGCGACAAATACCGAGACGCTTGGAAACTCGTTCCACATGTGTGTCAACCGCAAACGCCGGTTCATGGAATGCAACAGAAAGGACGACGTTTGCTGTTTTACGACCGACTCCGGGGAGCGCCTCTAATGATGCTCGGTCAGAAGGGACAATCCCCCCATGCTCGTTCACAATTTTTTCTGAGAGTGCTTTTACATTCTTCGCTTTGTTACGGTACAGACCAATCCGTTTAATCAATGCCTCAATCTCAGACACGTCAGCCGCAGCCATCGCCTCGACAGTCGGAAACGCTTCAAACAATCCTGGTGTCACCTTGTTGACGAGCGCATCCGTCGCTTGTGCGGAGAGCGCGACCGCGACGACCAATTCAAAGGGATTTTGATGCGTCAACTCGCAATGAGCGTCTGGGAACATCTGCTTCATCGTATCTGACACTTCCTGTAATTGTGCTCGCGTCAACATCACTTATTCCTCCGTTGATATTCCACGAGATCCTCGAGCGATTCGACATGATGGTCTTGCCAAACGCGCAGGATTTTGTCCATGTATTTGAAGTTTCGCACGTTTCGAAGTTTCGCTTCACGAAGTGCGGCCATGATGAGTTCTTCGCTGAAGCCATCTTCCGTCATCCAGCCGACAATTTGTTCAATCTCGAACGGGGTGATCGTTCCAAATTCCCGCTCAAACGTATGAATGATATTCTCATTCAGTGTCTGCTGTGGCGCAACTTTCTCTTCCCCTTGTAACGCTTCGAAAAGTGGCAATAGGCTATATCGCTCGCCATCACTTGAAGCGTCAATCGCGATCAACTCTTTTTGCAACAGACCAAGTAGCACTGAGCGCGCCTCATTTTCTGAAACATTCAATCGTTTCCCTAGCTCACTCGGGAGCGGCATGACGATGCCTTCTCCAGTCATTTCTAGAAGATGGACGATCAGACTGAACTCGACGGGTGACAAATCGAGGCGTCTCGCATCGGTGAACAGCTTTCGTGGAATGACGACCGGACTTTGCTCGAATAATTGAATCAATTGATGTGCATCCATGTCGCACTTCCTTTCTAAGACACATTAATCGGGGAAGACACCATGTCCTCCCCGATTAATCGTTAAGGGTGAATTCGGTTTAAAAGACGTGGGAACGGAATCGCTTCACGGATGTGCTCGATTCCACTGATCCATGCGACCGTACGCTCGAGACCAAGTCCGAAACCAGAGTGTGGGACCGAACCGTATTGACGAAGTTCAAGGTACCAATCATACGCATCCGTTTCGTCGAGACCTTCCTTGATGATCTCTTCTTTTAGACGATCGTAGTCGTCCTCACGTTGAGATCCCCCGATGATTTCACCATATCCTTCTGGTGCAATCAAGTCCGCACACAGAACAAGTTCTGGATTATCAGGGTCTACTTTCATGTAGAACGGTTTGATTTCTTTTGGCCAATGCGTGATGAATACCGGCTGATCATGTGCGTTGGCAATCGCCGTCTCGTGCGGTGCACCGAAATCATCACCGTATTCGATGTCGTCGAATCCTTCTGCCTTCAAGAACTTGATGGCATCTTCGTAACGAACACGAGGGAACGGCGCTTGTACTTGTGCCAATTTCTCAAGGTCACGTCCAAGCAGTTCCAGTTCATTTTTACAGTTCGCAAGTGCTGCCTGTGCAATGTATGCGACGTATTGCTCTTGAATCTCAAGGTTCATGTCATGATCGACGAATGCCATCTCCGGCTCAATCATCCAGAACTCAATCAAGTGGCGACGTGTTTTTGATTTCTCCGCACGGAACGTTGGACCGAACGAGAATACTTTTCCGAGGGCCATCGCCGCTGCTTCCATATACAATTGACCCGTCTGAGAAAGGTAGGCTGATTGACCGAAATAATCTGTTTCGAACAATTCTGTCGTCCCTTCCGGAGCACTGCTCGTAAGGATTGGCGGATCGATTTTGACAAATCCTTCTTTGTTGAAGAATTCATATGTCGCACGAATGATTTCGTTACGAACTTTCATAATCGCGTGTTGGCGACGTGAACGGAGCCATAA
The DNA here is from genome assembly GCF_042652865.1 of Exiguobacterium profundum. GTDB lineage: Bacteria > Bacillota > Bacilli > Exiguobacteriales > Exiguobacteriaceae > Exiguobacterium > Exiguobacterium profundum. The sequence goes on along the minus strand of NZ_JBHSHG010000001.1, from coordinate 577,876 downwards.
GTGACGGTTGTCCATCAAGAATTCCGTTCCGTGTTCTTTCGGTGTGATTGGATAATCAATCGATTCCGCAATCACTTCTAAATCTGTCACTTCCAATTCAAATCCGAGTGGTGTACGCCCGCCATCAGATTTGACATTCCCTGTGACCCAAACCGAAGTTTCTTGAGTAATCCCTTTGGCTAACGTAAATAACTCTTCCGCCACGTCAGCTTTTACAACGACTGCTTGAGCAAAACCGCTTCCATCACGTAATTGAAGGAAAGCAATCTTACCACTTGAACGTTTATTGGCAATCCAGGCCCCTACACGGACCGATTGGCCTTCATAATCTTTAAATTGGTTAATCGAAATAGTTGTCATATTCTTTTCCATCCTTTCGCTTATCGAGCGTGCTCCGTAACGAATTCTTCTACTCGATCGAGCGCTTCTAATACGCGTTTTAATTCAGTTGCATAGGATAATCGTACGTAATCGTCTTGTCCGAAGCCCGAACCAGGCACAAGTGCCACGTTTGCTTCTTCAAGAACAGCTTCACACCAAGCATCGACGGTGTCATAGCCACTTTCTGTGGCCGCGACCTTCGCATTGGCATATAAGTAAAATGCACCTTGTGGCTTCAAACAAGTGATGCCAGGGATTTTGACGAGACGGTCGTAGACGATTTCAAGTCGTTCCTCGAACGATTGACGCATCATTTCCACATCTTCTTGTGGTCCATTGTACGCTTCTACCGCAGCCGCTTGTGCGACAGATGTCGGGTTTGATGTCGAGTGTGAGGCCAAGTTCGTCATCGCGCCGATGATTTTTGCATCACCAACGGCATACCCGATTCGCCAACCTGTCATCGCGTGAGATTTCGAGACCCCATTGATGATGATTGTCCGCTCACGCATATTCGGAAGGGTCGCAATCGATACGAACGACGCATCACCGTAAATCAATTTTTCATAAATTTCATCGCTAACGACGAGAAGATTGTGTCGAAGAACGACATCGGCGAGTGCCTGTAGCTCCTCTTTCGTATAAATCATTCCCGTCGGATTAGATGGGCTGTTCAAAATGACGGCCTTTGTACGAGCTGTAATCGCATTCTCGAGTTGCGTTGGCGTCAATTTAAATGACGTCTCTTCATTCGTGTCGACCAAGACAGGTTCCCCGTCCGCTAATTTGATTTGTTCCGGGTAACTGACCCAGTATGGGGCTGGGACAATCACTTCGTCCCCTTCATCTAAAATAGCTTGGAACAGAGCGTATAGGGCATGTTTCGCACCTGAAGCAACCATCACCTCGTTGCGTTCGAACGACAATCCACTATCGCGTTTCGTCTTTTCAATGATGGCATCCTTCAACGCGACTGTCCCGCCAGATGGCGTGTATTTTGTGTCTCCATCTCGAGCGGCTTGACAAGCAGCGTCGATGATTCGTTCTGGTGTGTTGAAATCAGGTTCACCCGCGCCGAGACCAATGACATCTTTACCTGAAGCTTTGAGTGCCTTTGCCTTAGCTGTAATCGCCAAAGTAGTCGATGGCGTGAGTTGCTTTACACGTTTCGCTAATAGATGTTCCATCATAATCCCCCTCTAATTCATTACATTTGATCGGTCAATTGGACCCGTCGAATAAATTCTCCGGTCTGAAGCGTATAGTACGAATACGTATAAGACGCATCCGCTTTCGTGACCACTTCGATGAGTGCCCGTTCGTCAAAACCAACCTTACAGCTGACCAGTTGTCCGCCTGTCTCCTCAACCGACTTCGAACAGACGTCAGTAGCGTCCACTTCACCGATTTCTCGTTGCTCGATCTCCAGCTTTTTATCCAATGGGACAAACCAAATGGACTTCCCGTCTACTTCTGGGAAGACGACATATGCCTCTGTCCCATTGAACAGTTCTCCCTGACCCACTCTCGCGTCTGGAGATTCTTCAGTCAATCGTACCATCGCCGTTTCGACGAGCTTTTCTTTTTGATTCTCTGTATGACCGATGGTGAATCGATACATCACGCTAAAGACAAGGACGACACCAATCAGTGCCGCCAGTAATGAGACGATCCATTTTGCCTTTCTGGTCATTCTGTACGATAGATGGTGAAGACCATCTCTTCCTTCTTCGGATCATTCACTTTCTTCTCAAGTGACAAACCGAACATTAAATCCTGACTCTTTAAGGTCCGATTCAATAAGTCGACAATTTTGTAGACGTCCGCAGTCGGTTCGATGCGCACGCTCGCCAGCGTCTCAATATTCGAGTTCATATTGACTCCTCCTCCAAAAACACTATACGTATCATTATAAAACGATAATATCGTGATGCCTAGCGTTATCTGTCATTTCGTGCCACAGACTTTTCCTTCTCGTCTAAGAACAACTCTAACTCGGATAACGACGTTTCAAGCGTTCCTTCAATCCGGTCAACTTTAGGCAAGCTGTTGATGAACTGTTTGCCGTAACGCGTCGTCTCCACACGCCGGTCGAACACGAAGACGGCACCATAATCCCCTTTCGATCGAATCAATCGACCGACACCTTGTTTGAAGCGAATGACCGCTTGGGGCAAGGATAACTCAAAGAACGGTGATTTCCCCATCGCTTCAATTTTCTCAGAACGAGCTTGCATGATGGGCTGGTCGGGCGGTGCGAAGGGAAGTCTTACAATGACAAGGCATGTCAACGCATCCCCCGGAATATCGACACCTTCCCAAAAGCTAGCTGTTCCAAAGAGAATCGACTGTTCCATCCGTTTGAACTGTTTCGTCAAGCGGCTACGTGAGCCACCGCTCACACCTTGTGCGAGAAGTGTATAAGACGGGTCAAGATGGTCTTTGACTTGTTCATAAGTGAGTCGAAGCAATTCGTTCGATGTGAACAAGACGAGCATCCTTCCTTTCGTCACGTTCGCGATTTGGACAATTGACTGGGCTGTCTGATCGACGAACTGAGGGAGCGGCACTTCATTGATCAACGGGAAGTCCGACGGTACAAACAGTTTGGCCTGTTCTTTGAAGTTGAATGGCGACGGTAAGACGACTCTTCGGACCGGTTCTCCTTCTAATCCGAGGCGTCGTTCCATAAAGCTGAACTTCCCTGAGACCGTCATCGTCGCTGATGTTAAGATTGTCGGTCGCTTCTTAAACAGACGTTCATGCAACAGCGGTCCGATTTCGACCGGTTGGGTGTACACCGAGGTTAATTTCCGATTTCCTAAATTCAGTTCGACCCAGCTGACCGCATCATCGTCACGCGTCAGCATCGTCTCATAGATGACACTCTCGAGTTCGCGCACGTCTCCAATCAACGTTTTTAAGTCACCAAGAAGTGCGCGTTGTTTGAATGTCATATGTTCTTTACGTTCATCGAGCAGTCGATGGAGATGTCGGAGTGACGTCCGCAACGTTCGCAGTTTGTCCTCGAGTCGATTGGCCACTTCTCGAATTGGTCTAAACGTTGCCCCTTCCCGTTCGAAACGAACCGTTTGTCGAGGTTCTTTTTTCTTACCTAACGATTGAAGGGACGTCAGAAGATCTTCGAGTTCTTCTTCGACCCGAGCGAGGGCAGAATCGATCTGTTGACTGAATGCCTCAGCCTCTTCGGTTACTGATGTCAAATCGGCTAACTGGATGATGCGAGAATGGAATTTGCCATCCGCTCCGTAGCCGAACCATTTGAAGAGACGGTCAAATTGAATCGCATCAAATGTCACACCGAAATGATGCGAGGCCACTTCCTCGACTTGATGGGCCTCATCTAATACGAGGGGCGTGTCCGTCGGTAAAATGCCTGCCTGATGCTGTAAATCCGAGAACAGTAAAGCATGATTGGTCACAATCAGGTCCGCTTCTTTCGAGCGCAACACGGCTTTCGTGAAAAAGTCACGGCTATACCATGGGTCGAATCGACCAAAATCATTAGAAGCATCTGCTTGAATCAAACGCTTGAACGAAGCAGGACCTTGTGTCGCAGATCCCGGGAATGAGAGTTCCTCTAAATCCCCGGTCTCGGTTTCTGTGAGCCAGACGAGTACCATCGCTTTACACATCGATGCCAAAAGACCGTCATTTGATTCGTCGAGCACCATCTCGAACTTACGCAAATCGATATAATTGCGTCTCCCTTTCAACAACGTGAATTCGATCTCAGGAAAAATCTGACGAAGAACAGGTAAGTCTCGATTTAACAACTGTTCTTGCAATTGAATGGTATGCGTACTAATGACGACCGGACGTTTCGTCTCGAGGGCATGGTGTGCACTCGGAATCAAGTACGCAAGCGTCTTACCCGTTCCCGTACCCGCCTCGACTAATAATGTTTCCTCATCGTCTAACGCTTTATAGACGTGACGCATCATTTCGAATTGACTCTGTCTCGGTTCAAACTGATCAAACAGTGAAGGGAGCGTCTCTTCGATCGTCCGCAAAAGGAACGGCTCGAACGGTTCACGTTCTGTCGTCGGGACGAAGGCATCCACCGGTCGCCTTAACGCAATTTTGCGGTGGATATCAAAACGTGTTTCGTCGTCTGGACGAATCCCGACCTCAAGGATCATCTCATCGAGTAACGGTTCGATATGACTCGTCCATGACTCAGATAACTCTCGAAGTCGTTTCAGCGTCACCATCGGTAAATCGCGTAAACGATCGAGCATCCGGATGAAGAGCTCGGCTGTCGCCTCTGCGTCACTGAGTGCCCGATGTGCGTCTGTATGTACGAGGTCAAACGTATCCGATAGCGCTTCTAACGCATGGCTCTCTAAAGTCGGATACAAGATACGAGCCAATTCGACAGTATCAATGGCTCTCCCTTGAAACGCAAGATAACCCGCTTGTTCAAGACTCTCATTTAAAAAAGTTAAATCAAATGCGACGTTATGCGCGACAAACACCCGTCCATCTAGCATTTTCCAAATGTCGGGAATCACATCTTCAAATGTAGGTGCGTCACTTACATCTTCGTCACTAATCGTTGTCAATTGCGTAATAAAAGGTGGGATTGGTCGACTCGGTCGAATCAAAGTGCTGTAGCGCTCTATCACTTCACCCTCTTGTACGACGACCGCCGCAAACTCAATCAATTCATCTCCGGACTTAACGGAATGACCCGTAGTCTCTAAATCCACAATCACATACGTGTCCATAACATCCATCCCATCTTTGGCACGCTCGTGCTTTCTGTCTGTCTCATCTTACCATAGAACGAATAACGAAAAAACGGGGATGCCTCTGCCGACATCCCCGAATCCTTTACAAAATTGTATGAGCAATCTCTTCGTAAAGAAGTTGATCGACCTCATTTTGTTCGTTCAACACAGCTACTTTCGGACGATGCGTTTTTGCCTCTTCCGCTGTCATTTGACCGTAAGCCATGATGATGACAACATCACCGACCTGGAAATGACGTGCTGCCGCTCCGTTCAAACAAATCACGCCTGAACCGCGTTCCCCTTTGATGACATACGTTTCGATGCGAGCACCATTATGGTTGTTCGTAATGTGTACATGTTCATTCTCCATGATACCCACCGCATCCATCAAATCCTCATCGATTGTAATCGAACCGACGTAGTGTAAGTTTGCTTCTGTCACTGTTGCTTTATGAAGCTTTGCGTGCATAAATGTACGAATCATTGGATTCATCCCTTCTTCCAAATCACATTATCAATCAATCGGGCCCGTTCAAACTGAATGGCCACCGCTAACAAGAGTTCGGTCGAGTCGCTCGAGACGGCACCGAGCGTCGGGTAATCGACAAGCTCGACGTAATCGATTTGACTGTTCGGAATCTCGTTCAAACGTTCAGTCAGCTGTCGTTTTACTTCATCAACTTGTTGACCTGTATCGAGTGCTTCTCGCGCCATCGTCAATGCGCTGAAAATCCGACTCGCCTCTACCGTTTCGACATCTGACAAATAGACGTTTCGAGAAGATTTGGCTAGTCCTGTCTCCTCACGAATAATCGGGCAGCGTCGAATCTCGACTGGAACGAAATAATCTCGGACGTATCCTTCGATGAGTGCCACTTGTTGAGCATCCTTCAGACCGAAATAAGCACGTGTCGGTTGAACAAGGTTAAATAATTTTGAAACGATTGTCAACACACCATCAAAATGACCGGGACGACTCGCCCCACATAATACGTCCGCCCCGTGACGGACGGTCACACGCGCCATGTCAAGTGGATACATCGTCTCCGTCGTCGGATAGAACAAGACATCGACTCCCGCATCACGTGCCAACTTCTCATCCCGTTCAAAGTCGCGGGGGTAACGGTCGAGGTCTTCATTCGGTCCGAACTGTGTCGGATTGACAAAAATACTCATGACAACGACGTCATTTTCCCGTCGCGCGTTTTCAACGAGGCTCATATGTCCTTCATGCAAATATCCCATCGTGGGCACGAACCCAATCGTTTGATTCGTTGGTAAAGCACTACGTAATTCTTCGACGGTCGATACAATCTTCATCATTTTCCTCCATACAACGAGTCGAGTAACGACTCATCCATTGTGAACGTATGACGTTCTTGTGGGAAGTGACCGTTCTTCGTCTCTTCGACATAAGAGCGGATGGCATCCGTCGCCACTTCATTCACGTCTGCATACGCTTGGACAAATTTAGGGAGACGGTCCACCCCATATTTCAATACGTCATGATAGACGAGCACTTGGCCGTCGACATCTGCACCTGCACCGATTCCGATGACAGGAATCGTCAATTCTTCTGCGATCCGTTTTGCCAATTGGTGAGGGACACACTCAAGGACGAGCATCTTCGCGCCAGCACGTTCCGCAGCCAAGCTATCTTGAAGGAGTGTCTCGGCAGCCTCTAGGGACTTCCCTTGTACTTTATATCCTTCTAGGACGCCAACCGATTGAGGGGTCAACCCTAGATGGGCGACACATGGCATGCCGACTTGTGTCAAGCGGTCAATCGTATGAAGCACGTCACCGGCCCCTTCTAGTTTGATGGCATCCGCACGACCTTCTTGGAATAAGCGCGATGCTGCCTGTAACGTTCGATCGAAGTCTCCGTGATATGACGCAAACGGCATATCTACCACAACGAACGTATGTTGTGCTCCTCGGCGTACGGCTTTCGAATGATGAAGCATGTCCTCCATCGTCACCGGAATCGTCGAATCATAACCAAGTACGACCATCCCAAGTGAATCACCTACTAAGATCAAATCGACACCGGCCGATTCGGCAAGTTTGGCTGACGGATAATCATATGCCGTCAACATGACGAGCTTTTCTTGCTCGTTCATTTTTTTTAACAATGTAGTCATCGTGTGCATCTGTTTCTCCTCCTTAACGTGGAGACAGGAAAGAATAAACGCCCTCTTACACAGATGGCAAGAAGGCGCACGAAAAACAAATTCATGGTTTTCATGAGTTAGTGTCCTTCTGTCCCTGTCATAATGATCAAGGCAGACAACTGAATGTGACAGTCTGCAAGCGCGGTACACTTCAAGAATTGATAGCGTCCGACACATTAAGTATAGTCGATGGTCTCGCTTTCATCAATCATTCCACACTGCAATCTCAGCAGAATAGACCGGTTCGACCGTTCCATCCACTTCGAGTAGCAGTGCCCCTTCCTCCGAGATGCCTCGCATGACACCTGTTCGCGATGTCCGGGACACACTCAAGGTGATCGACTCATTTAAATAGGCGGCATGTTTCATCCAGTTCAAGCGAACCGGTGCAAATCCTACGTCAAGGAATCGGTCGTATTCGGTCTCGAGTTCTGCCAATAGTTCTGCCAATAACTCACTGCGATGATACCTCGTCCCGGTCTCTAAATAAAGGGAGGTCGCCCGGTGCGCCAACTCAGTCGGAATGTCATCGCCGTTGACATTCATTCCGAACCCTAAAATGACGGCTTGAATGCGGTCCCCTTCCGTTTGCATTTCCGTCAAAATGCCTCCGATTTTCTTGCCATTTAACAGTAAATCGTTAGGCCATTTGATTGTCACGTCAAGGTCCCGCGCATTCAACGCTTTCGCAAACGCACTTGCCGCCATCAAGGTCAGCTTTGATGCGTCGCGAATGGGTAATTCCGGTCTTAAAATCACACTTGCCGCGATATTGACGTGCTTCGGATTGTGCCAGTTACGACCGAGTTGTCCGCGACCGGCCGTCTGTTCCTCGCTCATGACGAGCGTCCCCTCTGGCACGTGTTGTTGCGCCAGCTCATGGGCGATTCGTTGTGTCGTGTCGATTTGGTCAAACGCATGGACGATTTGACCGAACCGTCCCTTCCGATATGACGCAAACGCTGGTTCATCGAATCGGTCACTTTGCTCAAGCAATTGGTATCCTTTTCTTGGGATCGTATGAATCGCATAACCGTCTTGCTTAAGCGTTTCGATATGTTTCCAAATAGCGGTACGTGAAATATTTAATTGACGGGCCAATTCTTGGCCACTCCATACTTCACCATCTTGTAATAGCGTCAGAACACGCCCGCGCGTTGAAGCCATCGTTTCGCCTCCTCTTTCAATACTGTCTCATGGTTCGGTAACTCGTTTAAGATGACGCGTCGTTCGAGGTCGGCTAACAGATGCTTGATCGCTTCCCCTCGTGCCCCGAGCGCTAAGGCGTCCCGGCCGTCAAATTTCAACTCTTTTCGAGACGTCATCGGGAGCGACTGTTTCAGTTCACGGCTACGGTCTTTCTCCCCGTTCATCCGGAAATAAGTGGAGAGCGTCTGTTCATCCGTCGAATAAATCCTCATCCGGTCAAGTCCCTTCTCACAGAGCAGTGCAAGCGTACGCGCCTCCCGTTTGATCGCGTTCGACCGTTTCCATGGCGATAGCCAGCTGTCATCCTGTGCATGATAGAGAAAGAGTGCCCATCCGCTGACCGCGTTCACAGGTGTCCGAGCGTCCTCTTGGACACGCTGCATCAGTTCGGTCGTCACGTTCGGTAAATAGCGATGAATGCCTAGCTCGACCATTTCACCTAGCGCTTTCTTGTATGCAGGTCCCGTCAACAGTTTCTCAAATTCGATCGCGATACGCTCCATCGCAATTTGTTCGAGCTTATGACCGAGCCCGCTCGCTGCTTCCCGCAACTCGTCATGTAAGGTGAAGTCGAGTTGTGACATGAAGCGAAGCGCACGCATGATGCGTAGCGCGTCCTCTCCGAATCGTTCAAACGGACTGCCGACTGTTCGGATGATTCGTTCTTCTAAATCATGTTGACCACCGAATAAATCGACCACTCGTCCATCATGGAACGCCATCGCGTTCATCGTGAAGTCCCTTCGTAATAAATCCTCTTCAAGCGATACCCCGAGTGCGACATGGTCCGGTCGTCTCGAATCCGAATACGATCCTTCCGAACGGAACGTCGTCACTTCGAACGGATGGTGGTCAATAATGACCGTGACGGTCCCATGTTCGATACCGGTCGGAACCGACTTCGGGAACAGCGCCATCACCTCTTCCGGGAAGAGGGACGTCGCCAAATCGATATCATCGGGCAGACTCCCGAGCACATAATCCCGAACAGCACCACCGACGATATACGCCTCGCCACCATGCTGTTCGATCGTGTCGATGATTTGTTTTGCGTATTCCCATTCCGTCATGATGTCACCACCTGTTCATACAAGCGTTCATATTCGGTCACGATATCTTGTGAGGCGAAGCGCCGAGATTTCATCAATCCGTTTTGTCGGAACCGTTCTCGAAGCTCACGATCGGTCAAGAGCCGCTCCATCGCAGAGGCGGCCTGGCTCGCATCCCCTTTAGGAACGACGAAACCATCCTCACCGTCCGTGATCACTTCCGGCAGCCCACCCGCATCGCTCACGACAGAGGGCACACCCGTCGCCATCGCCTCGAGCGCCACGAGACCGAACGCCTCCTTGTCTGATAACAGGACGTGAACGTCGCTGATTGCAAGAAGTGCGGCGACTTGTTCTTGTTTCCCGGCAAAGATGACCTGCTCTTCAAGCCCCATCTCCGTCACGAGTCGACGCATCGCACCCATAAGCGGACCATCTCCGACGAGCAATAGTTTCTTATTCGGCACATCCATCTGATCGAACGCCTCCAGGACGAGGTCGACGCGTTTGACAGGACGGAAGTTTGAAATGTGGATGGCGACCCGGTCCTCATCCGACAAGCCGTACCGTTCCCGTAATGTCGGGTCGAATTGAGGCGTATACACCGATTCATCGATGAAGTTATGGATGACTTGGATCGGCAAATCACTGGCAATCCGCTCTTCTGTCTCCCGTTTCAAACTATGAGAGACCGCCGTGATCGCGTTCGATTGACGCAGCCCGTATAGAATGGCCGGTTTCAGTTCCTCGTCCTCACCGAGTACGGTGATATCGGTACCATGTAACGTCGACACGATCGGGGTCTTCACACCCGCCATCTCACGACCAAGCGCAGCACAAACGGCATGCGGTACGGCATAGTGTGCATGGATGACATCGAGACCGAACGATTGGATGACACTCGCAATCTTCGCTGACAATGTCATATCATACGGCGGATAACGAAAGACGGAATATTGATTGATTTCGACTTGATGGAACGTAATATTTGGGTGATAGGCGTTCAAACGAAACGGCATGCTGCTCGTGATAAAATGGACATCATGCCCACGGTCCGCAAGCTTCATCCCGAGCTCTGTCGCTAAAATCCCAGAGCCTCCGACAGATGGATAACAAAGAATCCCAATCCGATACGTCATGCGAGTTCACCTGCCTGTTTTACGACATATGGTCGAACGCGCTTCAACCCTTCCGCATAGGCGACTCCAATCAAGCTCCCAAAATGGCGTTCACGGGCGATGACCCGTTCCACATATGCATCGGTGAGCGGTGTCTTTACTCCATCGACCGGAGTGAACTGACTCGCGTAACATTGAAGCGCCCGTGTCTTCACTTCGATCGTGTCACTAATATCCACGCACACATCCGGTTCGACGTGAGCATTGATCATATATTGGTACACACTTTCAGGACGATATGCCTCGAGTTCGGGTAAGTACTTTCGGATCCCGGCATTAAACAGCGCCTCTGTCACGAGATGGGCGCAGGCTGCATGGTCAGGATGACGGTCGACCTCATATGGATAGAGCAAGTGGGTTGGGCGCTCACGGCGAATCAAGGAGACGATTGCCTCGAGCTGCTCTTCTCCCCCGTCAATCCCACGGTCTTTAAATCCTAGATTGATTCGACGGACACCAAGCACGTCATCAGCCGCACTTGCCTCCTGTCGTCTCGTTTCTACATCACCATTTGAAGAAAGTTCCGCTCTCGTCAAATCGACGTATACGACCTCAGTCTTCTCTTTCGTCCATTGGGCGGTCATGCCGGCGATCCCGATTTCGATATCGTCCGGATGTGCCCCGATGGCTACTACTTTCATCTACATCACCTCTTCTTTGAAAAGTATAGCCGACTCGTTTCTGAATGTCATATGTTCAGGGTAGTCAATCGAACTGTTTTTCGAGTACTCTATCTAAGGGGAGGTGAACCTGATGACGGTACAATTACCGATTCGTGTTCGAAATATTATTTTTATCTTAATAGGTTCTTTTATTTTTGCATTCGGCGTTTATCACTTCAACGTCCAAAATAATTTGGCCGAGGGTGGGTTCACCGGGATCACATTGATTCTCCGCGGACTATTTGATATCTCACCTTCTGTCACGAACTTGGCACTAAACATCCCGCTCTTTTTCATGAGTTACAAGTTGTTAGGTCGCACGACCTTCATCTATACGCTCATCGGGACGTTTTCCTTTTCACTTTGGTACGCACTCATCGCCAAGTATTCGACGCTCGTCATCGACTTGACAGATGACATGGTGCTCGCAAGTCTGTTCGCCGGGCTCTTCATCGGGGTCGGTCTTGGCATCATCTTCAACAATGGCGGGACGACGGGCGGCGTCGATATCATCGCACGACTCGTACAACGCTATTTCGGATGGTCGATTGGGAAGACGTTTCTCATCTTTGACTTCTTTGTCATCGTCCTCAGTTTGACATACCTCGACATTCGTGAGGCGATGTACACGCTTCTCGCCGTCTATATCGGGGCACGCGTCATCGACTCGATGCAAGAAGGAACGTATGCCGGTAAAGCGGCGATGATCATCAGTGACCACCGCACTGCTATCGCCGACGGTATTCATGCGACGATGAACCGCGGCACGACCCGACTGCTCGCGAAAGGCGGTTATTCGAACCGAGAACTCGAGGTCTTATATGTCGTCGTCGGCCGTAACGAAGTGAACCGTTTGAAGACAATCGTCAAACAAATCGACCCGCATGCGTTCGTCACGTTCCATCACGTGTATGAAGTCGGAGGCGAAGGGTTTACGTTCGATGAAAATCGGATGCCTTTGAAATAAGCAAAAAAATCGCCTCGTTCACAGGGATGAACGGGCGATTTTTTATGGTTCGATGTGGAGCACCTCGACTTGAATCGTACCTCCCGGCGTTTCGATTTGAATTGTTTGACCAATTGTCGCACCCATCAAACGACGACCGAGTGGCGATGTCACGGATATGCTTCCTCGTTCTATATCCGCTTCTGCCTCACTCACGATTCGATAGCGCTCGGTCTCTTCTTGTTGCATTTCCCGAATCACGACCTGATTTCCGAACGTCACGACTTCCGAACGTTCCGATATAACGATGATCGCGTCATCAAGGAGGTGATTCAGTTCTAAAATATCCGCCTCGATCCGTTCATATTCATGTACCGCTTCACGATAGGTAACGTCTTCACGGAAATCACAAAATTTTCGAGCCGTCCTTATCCGTTCACGCGCATCCGTTCGCTCTTTTTTTAGCCTCACAAGTCGATTTGTCAATTGGTGATGACCTGTATCTGTCAGTTGCGGTTTCATTGACAACAATTCCTTTCGTCAAAAAATTAAAAAATCCCGCCTACCGACGGGATTCCATTCAATCCTATTCATCACGCGGCATAAAGACGATGAGTGCCAAGCGAATAAGTTCGGCAACCGCAACGAGCGTTGCAGCGACGTAAGTCCAAGCCGCGGCATTCAACACTTTCCGTGCACCTGTCTCTTCTGTCGCCGTCACGATTCCGTGAGACGTCAATTGCGCCATCGCTCGTTTCGATGCATCGAACTCGACCGGTAACGTGATCAACTGGAACACGACCGCCCCGAGCATCATGATGACACCGAGTTGAGCCAACCCGAGTGCCCCGAATAAGAATCCTCCGAGCAACAATGGGAACGACAAGTTCGACGTGATGTTGACGACCGGAACAAGGCTGTGGCGGACGCGCATCATCTTATAGTCTGTCGCATCTTGAATGACGTGACCGATCTCGTGCGCAGCAATCGCGGCAGACGAGATTGTCGACCCTTGATACACTTCGCGAGACAAACGAACGACTTTATTGACCGGGTCATAGTGGTCGCTCATGAGTCCGTCGACCATTTCGATTCTCACGTTGTGCACACCGTTTTGTTTCATGATGAAATCAGCGACTTGTGCACCTGTGACACCGCTTTGGAGCGGTTGTTTCAAAAACTGCTTATACGTACTTTTCACTCGCATCTGGGCCCATAGGGGGATGAGCATGATCAGTGCAAGATAGAAAATATAGCCACCTAATGACATTTTCTATTTCACCTCTGCATGTATTTGATAATTTGATTTTACATTCTTATGACCTTATTTTCAAGCGATGGACGTAGGACGAAGGCATATCCCATAAAAAAACATAATCCTGTCAACCAAAAGGAGCCGTAGCCGATCCACATGATGTGTTCTGCCAGTGACGGATAACGTGGCCATTGACCGAGTACATAATCGACGACGTCATTATGAATTACCCAAATCAGCGTACATACAAACGAGGTGACCGTCCATTTCATGAATGGCGCGTAGATGAGCGCCTGTAAGGCCATTGCACCGTGAGAGACCATCAACATGACGGCCATCAAGATGGTCAAGGTCGGCGCATCCGGTGGTAACGTGCCCAAATACATGATGTTCATAATCACGGCCCAGACCCCGTATTTAATCAACGTGATGAAGGCCAGCGTCTCGAACAACGGAGAGCGCTTGTTAGCTAACCAAAGTCCGAGGACAATCGTAAAGAAGAATGATGCTGTCGGACTATCCGGTACGAACAGCCAATAGATGTACGGTGTGTCACGTAATTGAGGCTCGTACCAGATATACCCGTAAATCGTCCCTCCCAAGTTGATGATCAATAGAATAGTCAATACAATCCGATGCATCAAGAACGGTTTTAAAAACATGGGGTTCATTGTCTCAATCCTTTTTCTTCAGTTTATCGTATGCGTCGTGCAGAAGTAAAAAAGTGTAGCCCGATATTCAGGCTACACTTGATGACTTACTTGTTATTTTCGCCGCCTTCACCGTATGAAGCGATGAACTCAGACATGGCTTGGAGATCTTCATCTGAACCATCCCACTGACCAGCTGGCATCGTACCTACACCGTTGACCGCGATTTCCGCGATTTCTTCAGCCGTATACTGTGTGCCGACGAGTGCTGGAGCCGCTGCTCCACCTTCTAGGTTTTGACCGTGACAGTTGACGCAAGATTGAGCTGAATAAATCTCATATCCTGGAGCCGCTGTATCGATTTCAGGACCTTCACCTGGAATTTGAAGCTCACCTTGTGCATGGACTTGATCCCAGTGTGTCGTTTGAACAGATTCCCAAGTCAAGTAGAAGACCGAGAGAATTCCAAGTAACATGAAACTGATCGCGACTGGACGTTTCGCCGGTCGACGCTCGAGACCTTGGTCAAGCCATGGTGCAACGAGAAGTGCCGTGAACGCCAAGCCTGGAATAATGACTGTACCAAGTAAGATCCAGTCCCCAGCAGCGAATTGATATTTGAGTAATTGATACAAGAACAAGAAATACCAGTCCGGCAACGGAATGTATGACGTGTTCGTTGGATCGGCGATATTTTGAAGCGGTGGTGCTTCGACAATTGTCAAAGCGATGAATCCGATCAAGAAGACCGATCCTACCATCCACTCTTTAAGCAAGAAGTTCGGCCAGAACGCCTCTGTGCGTCCTGGGTATTCTGAATAGTCTTTTGCAATGTTTTGTTTCCGATTCGAGATTCCTACTCGAGAGTCGGTTACAAATTTCATCCCTTTACCGCGATGCATATCGTTTCTCCTCCTTTTTCTCCTCGAATCGGCTTATAGCGGTCCAGAAACCCCTTGTTTACGAATCATCAAGAAGTGGGCTCCCAACAGTCCGAACAATGCCGCCGGTAAGAAGAAGACGTGAATTGCGAAGAATCGTGCGAGTGTGCTCGCCCCGACAATCTCACCACCAGCGAGAAGTGTCTTCGCAATACCACCGATAACCGGTACACTTTCAGCGATTTGAAGCGTAACTTTCGTTGCGAACAATGCCTTCATGTCCCATGGAAGCAAGTATCCTGTGAGTCCGAGCGCCAAGACGACGAAGAACAAGAGAACACCAACGACCCAGTTGAGCTCACGTGGCTTCTTATACGATCCCGTGAAGAACACGCGGAGCGTATGTAAGAATAACATGACGATCGCTACAGATGCGCCCCAGTGGTGCATCCCACGAACGATTTGTCCGTGTGCGATTTCATTTTGCAAATAATACACCGACGCGTGCGCGTTGATGATATCTGGTACGTAATACATCGTCAAGAACATCCCTGAAAGGATCTGGATGACGATTGTAAAGAACGTCAAACCGCCAAAACAATAGACAAATGCAGAGAAGTGATGAGCAGGGTTGACGTGTTCCGGTACTTCATGGTCTGCGATATCGCGCCAGAGCGGTGTGATGTCTACGCGTTCATCGACCCAGTCATAAATTTTTTGTAACATCGGCTAGTTCCCCCTCTCATTACTGAGCGACTGGACTACCTAAATATAGGAAGCCGTCTTTTTCTTCTTTTTCATAACGTGCAAGTGGTGCTGTCGGCGGTGTACCTGGAATGTTCGTTCCATCTTTTTCGTAACGTCCCAAGTGACACGGACAGAAGAATTCTTGTGGACGAGTCGGATCACCAGCGAATGCTACCTGACAGCCAAGGTGTGTACAAATCGGAGAAAGTGCGATGATCTCGCCACTATCTGTTTTGTAAACCCATGCTGAAAGCGTTTCTTCAAATTCATACCAAGCATCTTGTGTTTGTTTCTTAAAGTCGACACGTTGCGGCTCAGTCGTGATGTCATCAAGACTCATTACTTTTACTTTGTCGCCTGCACCAGTTTTTTTCAAAACCGGATCGATCGCAAAGTTGACCATCGGACTGATCAATGTTGCCGCCATAAAGCCACCTACTCCAGTCAGTGTGTACGTTAAGAACTGACGGCGCGTGACTTTTGACCCATTTTGAGCCATTTCGTTCCCCCCTCATTCGTGTGCATAACCCCATAATTCTTTATGCATTCTTCACAAAAATTTCTCACTCAACAAAATAGTATATCAATAAAACCTCTACGTCAACCGCTTCATGTCGCCATCCAACGGCTCGAAAGTTCCGTGATGACTTGTGTCGCAAAATTCTGGACCATCGTGTGCGCTTGATCGCTTGACATCGATCCAAGCGCGAGCGGTGGTACGAACAAAACCGGCAAATCAAATGCTTTGAAACGGACGTCTGACGCGATAAACAATACGTGAGAAAATCCAGATGAATTTGCTTTCGCCACCACATCCTGCGCCAATTTCACACCAGCTTCCACATCGGTGTAACTGATGGTCGGGCTGAGCATCGTTCGACCAGATAATTGACGTTCTGTCTCGGACGTGACGGCATGAATCACTTCATAGCTTTCGGCTTTGCGAACCATATCCTCACCAAACGCCAATTCTGCGAGCGGAACGATGAGCGTATCGACGTATTGTCGTTCGGCAATCGAGCGGAGTGCCCCTTGACTATCGAACCTCATCTTTTCCCTCCTCTCCTTCATATCTCATCATGTCTATTGTAGCGTACATGACTTCGCTCACCTTTCAAAGTTATGAACGAACTGTGAAATAATTGTGTATTCCTACGTAATTAATATACCAAAAAACAAGCGCCTACCGGAACGGAAGCGCTTGTTTTTTTCAAAATAATTTAGATGATCGCACTTGATGAAGTTGAGTCGTCAGATTACGAAATAAATTTTCGTCCCGTCGATCGAGCGCCTTATCGATTTCAATCAGCAATCGTTCTTCTTCAAATTGAGCAACCGATGCTTGAATGATCGTTTGAGCAGAAGACGAGACTTCATCTCTCACTTCTGCCACCGGTTCAAACGGATTCTGCTCGACGATGTCGACCCAGTTCTCATCGATCATCATGCCTTGAAAATTTAACTCTACATAGATTGGCCCATCGTGTAGACGGATGTCATGATAAGCCTTCTCAGGATTCATGGTCACAAGGTCTCCCCGTCGGTATCGAAACGGTTCACCGTCAAACCCGTACGCTGTCATCACGAGACTACGTGGTGAGACCGAAGCGTTTGTCACGAAATGAACGTTGCCAAGCTTTTCAGGATGTCTTAACCAATAGTCAAGAATCCACTTTGCTTCACGTTTCCGAAGCGTATGATGAGCGACGAATCGCTTCAAAAAATTACGTTTCCGCTCGACCATCTGACCTCATTCCCTTCCCTTATTCATTCTACGTCATCAGACAATTGTTCGAGCTGTTCTTCGAGCGCTTGGCGAACATCGAGGTCGACCACCAATGCAAGCGATTGCTCGACCACACGTCGCGCGTCTTGTCTACGACCTTCCTCTATTAACAGTGTAGCCCATTCCGTCACAAATGACACGTCCTCTTTCATCATCGGTTCAATTGAGGCATATAGACTGACCGCTTCGTCGTACGCTTCGAGCTCATATTTCGCCTTCGCCTTGTACCATGTCATGAGCGGCGACGTCGTATGATCTTCGAGTGCATCGATGGTTTCGAGAACATCATCGAATTCTCCTGCTTCAAATAAAATCGACAAGAGCAATTCGGTCGCTTGTAACGACTCTGGATTTAACACGAGCGCCTCACGTAGTTCTTTAATGGCACCGTCCCGATTTCCGAGTTTGAGAAGCAGCCTTGCTTTAACGTGCCGCAGTTCATCATTATAATCGTCGCGCGTGATGCCTTGATCGACGATCTCAATGGCCTCTTCCGTTTGCCCGATTGCATCGAGTGCCTCGGTATAAGGCAAGTAGAGCGACGTGAAGTCTGGGTCCATCGCCTGAAGCTCTTTGAACTGCTTGATCGCAACTTCCTCACGTCCGATCCGATGAGCCGTCATCGCATGACCGAAGACGGTGTTCAAATCGCGATGTGTGGCCCGCTCGTATTCCTCGAGCGCCTCTTCAAACGATCCGACCATCGTGAGGGCCTCCGCGTAATCCGCTTGATAGTCGATTTCAGCCGGCAACTTCATCTTCGGAAGACGCGCATAAAGTGGAATGGCTTGTTCAAATGAACCGGTCGAGGCATACAATTCAGCCAATCCATAGATGAGTAAAGGTTCATCCGGATTTTTCTCGAGCGCCTCCATCAGTTTCTTCACTGCCACTTCATCCAATCCTTGCGATTGATACAGGTCAGCGAGGAGGACGAGGCTCCTCACTTGCGTATCTGCGTCATCCGATTTGATTTTTTCAAGCACGGCAATCGCTTCCTCTTCACGGTCACTATCTAAATACGCTTCCGCCAGTGATAAGGCGACATTCGGGTCTCCCTCATAGTCGACGTATAGCTTTGAGAGAACAGCTGTCGCCCGGTCGGCAAGACCTAACTCTAAATAGAGGTCGGCGATGGCTAAACGGTCATCATCCGACCCTTCCTTCTCAAGTTCTTCTAGATGCATGAGTGCATGTTCCGTCTCACCTGACTCAAGCATCTCGATTATATGTGTTAAAGCTGATTCATCTAGCATGGTTCGTCCTCCTGGGCTTCGGTTTGTCGTTATTCTATCTTACGTTGAACCCGTTGTAAATCTTCACGGAATCGAGGATAACTGACATCGGATGCCTCGATCCCCTCGATGTGAACGGCTTCATCGGTCATGAGTGACGCAATCTGTAACATCATGGACAAGCGATGGTCTCCGTAAGTCGAGACATCTCCTCCATGAAGGCGACTCGGATTGACGATGAATCCGTCCTCAGTGCCGACGATGTCCACACCTAACTTCCGTAGTTCCGAGACGACCACGTCAATCCGGTCAGTTTCTTTCACGCGCAGTTCCGCTGCGTCTTTCACGATGGACGGTGAATTCGCTTGAGATGCGACGAGTGCGAACAGTGGTAATTCATCAATCTGTGAAGGAATTAAATCCTTTTCGACGACTGTGCCGGTTAGCTCACTCGTCGTGACCGTGACGTCTCCGACTCGTTCTTCACCGACCAATCGTTCGTTCGAAATGACGACATTCGCACCCATCCGTTCGAGCGTACGTAAAAATCCAATCCGTGTCTCATTCAAACAGACGTCCTTCGTCATAACTGAACTATCTGCCACCATGGCCGCCCCTGCCCAGAAAAATGCAGCCGATGACGGGTCTGCCGGTACGTCGACCGTACATCCTGTCAATGACGAGGGTTCGACACGGATGACGCGTAACCCTTCCTCGTTTACAATCGATAGCTTCGCACCAAACAGGGGCAACATGCGCTCGGTATGGTCACGTGACAACATCGGTTCTCGAACAATCGTTGTACCCGAGGCATGTAAGCCCGCGAGCAGGACGGCCGACTTCACTTGGGCGCTTGCGACCGGTAACGTATAGTCAATGGATCGAAGCGTCGTTCCTTCGATGACGAGAGGCGCCATATCCCCTGTCACGTGTGCGCCCATGTTTCGTAAAGGCTCAGTAACGCGTCGCATCGGACGCCGGGATAACGATTCATCGCCTACGAGTTCAAACGACCCATTATAGCTGGACAAGAGACCGATCAGTAGGCGCATCGTCGTACCTGAATTCCCACAGTCTAGACGTGCCGAGCGCGGAGACGCAGTCCCCTTAATGACTAGTTCGTCTTGCAGTTCTGTCACGTCGGCTCCAAGTGATCGAATCACCTCGAGCGTCGAACGACAATCGGCACCGAGGAGTGGATTCCGCACGTGCGTCGTCCCGTTCGCCATCATCCCGAATAACAGTGCCCGATGTGTGATGGATTTATCACTCGGTACACGGATAGAACCGTTTAAACTCATCGTTCCCACCATCCTTTCATCTGTTCAAACGTATGTCGAAGATGTTCGAGCTGTACCGACTCCACAGTGATCGTTTCACGAAGTAACACAAAACGAATTACACCATGTCGGTTCTTTTTATCCAGCATCATTTTTTCCACGTAGTGGTCGAATGGTTGCCAATCGATTGGCGTGACGTCGTTCGAACGCATCCAATTGAACAATCGCTTCGCTCGAACTTCATCTCCTGACACGAGGAAAGCGAACACCATCCCATGTAAAACCGCTTCCCCATGTGGGATACGATAGGCTTCCACCGATTCAAGGGCATGACCGAACGTATGCCCGAAGTTAAGCCAAGCACGAATGCCTTGTTCTCGCTCGTCCGTCTCGACAATGGTTTGTTTCACTCGAATCCCACGGGCAAGCCACGACACCCAATCCAATCGCTCATTCTCGTTCAAGTCCAAAAACAAGTCGTCCTCGAAAGAAGATTCGAGGACGTAACGTGATAAGTACGCATGTTTCAATAACTCACCGAGACCGCTTCGCACTTCCTGGACGGGCAAGGTATTCAGTCGACTGACGTTGTAATAGACGCCTGACGGTTGATAGAATGAACCGATTGCATTTTTCGCAAAGGGGTGATTGACTGCCACTTTGCCTCCGACAGCCGAATCGTGAGCCAAAATCGTCGTTGGCACTTGTATGTATGGAACGCCTCGCATGTAGACACTTGCTAGAAAACCAGCCAAGTCGCCGATCATTCCACCGCCAAAGGCGACAATCAGTGTTTGGCGGTCACATCCGTGGCGCAACCCTTCTGCGACAAGCTGCTCGAGCTGAGATAGCGATTTCGACGCATCACCTGCTTCGACGACGGACGAAACGACGTGGGAATGGGTCAGATTCAACGTAGAACGGAACGACTCTCCGTAAAGAGACTCGACATGTTTATCCGTAACGACCCATAGCATCGAATAACTGGACCAATCAACTGAATCGATCCAACGATCCTGATTGTCCAAGACGACTTCGTATGGGGTCGATGCTGAGATTGAAATCGTTACCATACTCGCAACTCCTCCCGATACTCATCGACCCGATGTTTGATTCGTTCCATCGTGTCGTGCCCGAACGTCTCACAAACTTCCTTCGCGACTTCAAATGCGATGACTGCCTCAACGACGAGGGAAGCGGCAGGCACAGCGCACGAGTCACTCCGCTCGATTTGAGCTAAAAACGCCTCTTTCGTATCGATATCGACCGATTGTAAGGGTTTATAGAGCGTAGGAATGGGTTTCATGACGGCTGAACAAAGGATTGGCATCCCCGTAGTCATGCCCCCCTCAAATCCACCGAGATGGTTACTGAGTCGCGTATACCCATCATCCCCGTATGCGATCGGGTCCATCACTTCAGAACCCGGACGATACGCCATTTCAAACCCTTCACCGAATTCAACACCTTTAAATGCGTTGACACTCATGACCGCTTGTGCGATTTTCGCATCCAGTTTACGGTCGTACTGCACATACGAGCCAAGTCCCGGTACAACACCATGTACTTCTGTACACACGATTCCACCAATCGAGTCTCCATTTGCCTTGGCCTCATCGATTCGACGCATCATCCGCAACGCGGCCTCTTCATCTAACGTACGTACCGGTGAGGCATCAACGACCGCTTGTGCTTCTTGAAGCGAATCAAATGTGCACGACTCCGCCCGTTCCCCACCAATCACTTTGACATAACTAAAGAGGGATACCCCGATTTGTTGAAGGAGTTGCTTACAGAAAGCCCCGACCGCTACACGAGCCGCTGTTTCTCGTGCGCTTGAGCGCTCCAATACGTCACGTAAGTCTCGATGGTCGTATTTCATCCCACCGACCAGGTCAGCATGTCCAGGTCTCGGTCGAGAGACGCGGCGTTTCACTTCGATATCGCTCTCAATCGGTTCAGCCTGCATGACGTGTTTCCAATGCGTATGGTCTTTATTCTCAATCCAAAATGTGATGGGTGCACCTGTGGTCACGCCATGCCGTATGCCCGAGCGAACTTCTACCTGGTCGGACTCGATTTGCATGCGGCGCCCTCTACCGTAACCCGATTGACGTTTTTTTAACTCTGCATTGATTTGAGAAATATCTATAGAGAGTCCGGCCGGGGCCCCTTCAATGATGACCGTCAGACCGGGACCATGTGATTCACCAGCTGTCAAATAACGCATCCGTTCACCTCATCCATCCATTTTTTCATAAAAGAAACTTTGCTTCATTGCATAGCCGTAACGTTTCGGTTGGAAAATTTGTTCCGTCCCACCGACAAATAGCATCCCACCTGGACGTAACGCCCGTTGGAACGACGTATATACCTTCTCTTTCGCCTCTTCAGTGAAGTAAATCAAGACATTTCGACAGACGATCAAATCAAAATTGCGTTCGTACACATCCGCTAACAAGTTATGCTTTTTAAACGTCACCAGCTGCTTGATTTCATCTGAAATATAATAGTCGTCGCCACGACGGGTAAAGTAGCGTTTCTGAAACTCCTCAGGCAAATCGATGAGCGCCCGTTCATGGTACTTTCCTTGCTTCGCTTTTTCGATGACGACATCATCTAAGTCCGTAGCCATAATTGAAAATTGAGATGGGGCAAGATGTTTCGACAACAACATGGCAAGTGAGTATGGCTCTTCTCCGGTTGAACAGGCAGCACTCCATACGCGAAGCTTCCCTTGACTCGAGCGAATCAGATGCGGGAGGATATCCTCTTCAAGCTGTTGCCAACGAATCGGGTTGCGATAAAATTCACTCACATTGATTGTCATCCGGTCGAGAAACTCTTCATAAAGTTGACGATCTGTATCCATCGCCTTCAAATACTCTAAAAACGATGCATACCCCTTCTTTTCGCGTAGTGCGACCATACGGCGCTTCATCTGCGCCTCTTTATATAAGTTCAAGTCAATACCCGACTTGATATAAAACTTTTTTACAAAGATGGCATAATCATTCATCACCAATTTCAACCTCAATTCTTTCTCATTTCCGCATTCTTGTGACCTCAGGCGATTCAAAGGGAATCAAAAAGGGACAGGTTTCCCCGTCCCTCGAAAAGTCATGAAACGTGTGAAGCCACTTCAGCGAACCAAAGTGAGAGTTCACGTTCCGCGCTATCCACACTATCAGAACCATGAATCACGTTTTGTGACATCGTCGATGCAAAATCACCGCGAATGGTTCCTGGTTGAGCATCCACTGGTTTCGTCTTCCCGATCATTAAACGAGAGACGGCCACGATGTCTTCCCCTTCCCATTCCATCGCAACGACAGGACCAGAAGTCAAAAACTCGACCAATTCACCAAAGAACGGCTTTTCTTTATGCTCTGCGTAGTGTGCCTCTGCGACCTCAACTGACGGTGTCACCATTTCGAGACGGTTCAACGTATATCCTTTGTTTTCGAAGCGTGAGATGATTTCCCCAATCAATCCACGTTTTACCCCATCAGGTTTAACCATTAAAAATGTCTTTTCCATTCCCCAAATCCCCCTAAGTCTATAAATGTGTACGTTGTACGTATTTAGTGTACACGGTCCAACACATTTTTGAAAGGGGTTACATGGGGCAATTACCATTTGCGTTTCCCAATATATTGCGCAATTTCAATTAACGACCGCTTGTCTGGAACATCCGGCAACCCGTCTAGTCGGCGGATGGCACGGTTGACGTAACGATCAATCGTCCGTTGACTGCGTTCTAACGTTCCGTTTCGTTGCACTTCCCGGACGAGAGATTTCGTCACTTCCGTATCCGTCGAGGCGTTCACTTGACGGAGGCGTTCATAAAAGTCGGAATCCTCAGATGAATATAGGAGCGGTAACGTTTTATGACCGTGCTTCAAATCTTCCCCGACTGGTTTACCGAGCTGAAAACTCTTAGCGGTAAAATCAAGCAAGTCATCCGTCATTTGAAAAGCCATACCGATGTCATATCCAAACAGACTTAATTGCCTCACGATTTGTGGAGACGCTCCAGAGATGACAGCTCCTGCCGCACAACTCGTTTCAATCAACAGAGCGGTCTTTCGCGCAATCCGATCTAAATAGCGCTTCGGTGATTGCCCCCACTCAAATTGATCTTGGATTTGATTGATTTCACCGACACAGATTCGTTCCATCGTATCTGCCATGATGCGCATCACTTCTGGTGAATCAATTTCGGATACGAGACGAATCGCTTCTCCGAATAACGTATTCCCTGTATACATCGCTACTGTTTCATCATATCGTTCCATCACGGTTGGTTTGCCACGACGGAGCATCGCGTCGTCGATGACATCGTCATGGACGAGTGATGCCATATGAATCAACTCAAGACTTGAGGCAACTTTCGTCAAACGGATATCTTTCGTCTCACCGAACCCGGCGCTCAGTAAGACGAAGGCGGGTCGGATGCGCTTGCCACCGGCATCGAGTAATTGGCGCGATGCCGATTCAATGACAGGGTGGTCCGTCCTGACTCGAGTAGATAAGAATTGATCGATTTGATCAATCTCTCGGTTCATATGACGATAAAGTCGCTTCAAAGACATGGTTCACCACTTCTTTCCTAGATGCATGGCACATGCACCTCCGGAGAATGTCTTCACTTCGACTTGTTCAAACCCGGCATCTTCGAACATCCGCTTGAGAGTCAAACGATCTGGGAACTGATCGGTTGACTCCTGCAACCACTTATACTGATCGTATGAACCGGCAAAGACCTTTCCAAAAAGCGGCATGACCGTTCCAAAGTAAAAACGGTACAACTCTTTAAAAAGCGGTGCTGTCGGTTGGCTCGTCTCGAGACAAACAACCGTTCCACCTGGTTTCAAGACACGGTGCATTTCACGCAAGACCGTCATATAGTCCGGAACGTTTCGGAGTCCAAATCCGATTGTGACATAGTCAAAGGAGTTGTCACCAAACGGAAGAGCCATCGCATTTCCATGAAGCAATTCGATGTTCGGCCAAGATTTGACCTTTTCCTCTCCCACTTTTAGCATGTTTTCTGAAAAATCGAGTCCTTTCACAACTCCCGTGTTTCCGGCAGCATCCGCTAATTGAATCGTCCAGTCAGCAGTCCCGCAACAAACGTCTAAACATTTAGCCCCCGGAAAGACGTTCATTTTTTTCATCGTTGTCCGTCGCCACCATTTATGAAGTCGGAAGCTGATAATCGAGTTCATCGTATCGTAGCTCGGAGAAATGGACTGAAATACTTCGTATACTTTTTGCTCTTTTTCTATCGGTTGCAACGCGTAACATCCTTTCCGTTCTAAGCGACCGCATGCGCGAGCAACGTCGTGAGTTGCTCTTTTTGGTCTTGTCTAAGCGCTGTCGCTTTCATTTCAATCATTCGTTTCCCGCTCGTTGTCAAATAAGGTTGTTCAATCAGTTCGGAAAGTGTTTGAATCAATCCGACGTTCGCTTCGAGCCAAACGTTCATTGAAACGTTCTTCTCAAGCAATAAGGTGCACTTCGCCGCATTGACCCGCTGTACAGACTGACCGAATCGATCACTGTATGATGATGGAAAGTCCGTCAAGATTTTATAAAACTGAGCCGATGCAAAGTCCCCGGCGAGCACTTTTAATTGGCGTGCCAAAGACCCGTTCGGGCTACTGTTTACTTGGTCGTGTAAATCAAGCGCTTGATGTGCGAAATAGGTTGCCATCACGAGTTGTCGATGCTCAATCGATTCCAAATCAATCATCTCGACCATCCAACGAAGCAATAACATGTCGACGGCTGGTACAACCTCGTGTTTCGTCAAATAGGGATGATTCATACGTGTTTCGATTTGACGAGCAAGGTCTGTGACAACGAATTCATTTGTCAACTGTTCCATGCTATCCCCCCTCGTCCACTTCATTGTCATTCTGACATAGTATAGCACATTTTTGTCACATTCACGTCATTCGAACTCGTAAACCCAACAAAAAAAGCCGCCTTTCGGCGACTTATGTATTGCAGATTACTTGACCGCATCTTTGAGCGCTTTACCTGCTTTGAATGCAGGAACTTTGCTCGCTGGGATTTCGATATCTTCTTTTGTACGTGGGTTACGACCTTTACGGGCAGCACGCTCACGAACTTCAAAAGTACCAAAACCGATCAATTGAATTTTCTCACCGTTTTGGAGTGCTTCAGTGATTGATTCAAACGTAGCTTCTACGATTTTCGTTGCTTCTTTTTTAGAAACATCGGCTTTCTCAGTAACAGCTTGGATCAATTCAGTTTTGTTCATCACGATTCACCTCCTCTCACAGGGAGTTTACGGGATTAATCATATCGTACAAACGTTGATATGACAACATTTTTTGCATGATTTCGCGACATTCACTATCAAAACAGGTTCAGTTGTTTAAAAAAACGACTTCTCCTTGTTCATCAATTGTGTATCCTTGCGAATAAGCTGGGGCGAATGGAGCATCTTTATAGAGCAAATAACGAATATCTTCGCCAATTTCCGGTGACTCATCCGTCTTTTGAAGCGCTTCCTTCACATCTTCGCGATAGTCTACAAACAGTTGTCCCGTGCCATCCACATAGATCGGAAGTTCACGATCCGAATAAGGACTTGGAATGGACGGCTCTTCTGTGACAAAGATTTTATCATAATCGAGCGTGAACTGATTCTTACCTAATGATCCGTCAAATGGGAACTTGCCTTCTTTTGCCCGAAATGCGTTGATGTTCGTTTGAAGTTGTTGCAACCGCTCAGACACACGCAAGTCGATCAGCTTCACGGTCGGTTCCGTCTCGACATCGACGAGGATATATTGGAACAACCCGCCACCTTCGAAACTATTCGCCGGTGGGTCCGCTAAATAGCCAGGTACGAGACGAGCGAATTCAACTGGGTAACGCTCCATGAGAGGCGTTTCTGCTGGTTTCGTTTTGATTGGTAATACCCCAGATTGCTCACGATAGGCATCGACCGCACTTTGTACCGTATTCAATTGATCTTCGTACGGGATATTGTTGGCCCGCTCTGATTCAGGAAACATACACCCTGCTAACAGTGTCGTCAAAACCAAACTGATAGCGACAATCTTTTTTTTCATCACGTTTATCCTCCAGTCGGTCCTGAGACGACGACAAAAATCATGATTACAGTCCCAAATAAGAAAATGATGAAAGCAATCAGTCTGACGAGCGTGGCGAACCAACCGCTCAGTTTCGTATGACTGAGTGCGACCATTAATGCAGCGATGGCGAAAGCCCCGATCCCTGCGAATGATATCCACATTTTGATGAGTGACGGTGTCACGTCTATCCCCCTACTTTCTCTATGTTCTCCAGACTTCAAGTTTAGCAAAAAAAAGCGAGGAACTGAACGAAAACGTCAGCTCCTCTCTCAATCTGTCTATTCTTCAAAATGAAAAACTTGTTCCATCTCGTGTTTTTGCGGGCGTCTCATCAATTTTTTCACTTCATCATGAGGACTCTTCCCTTCAAACAACACGTTATAGAGAGCCTCTGTGATCGGCATCTCCACACCCGCTTCTTTGGCGAGGGAATGGGCTGCTTCACAGGCACGGACGCCTTCGACGACCATTCCCATGTTCCCGAGAACGTCTTCTAATTTTTCACCACGACCGATGGCGTTACCAGCTCGCCAGTTACGGCTATGTTGTGACGTCGCCGTCACAATCAAGTCTCCGATCCCTGTCAATCCTGAGAACGAGGCCGGGTTCGCTCCAAGCTTCACGCCAAGTCGAGCAATTTCGACAATCCCACGAGTCATGAGGGCAGCTTTCGCGTTGTCCCCATAACCAAGCCCATCCGTCATACCCGCCGCTAGGGCGATGATATTTTTCAGTGCTCCACCGTACTCGGCTCCTACGACATCAGAATTCAAGTACACGCGGAACTGATCGTTTGTGAGGAGCTCCTGCACTTCATCCGCGACATCAAGGTCGGCACATGCGATTGTGATGGTCGTCGGTTTACGGACCGCAACCTCTTCAGCATGAGTCGGTCCAGTTAATACACCGATTGCCCGACGCTTAGAAGGATCGATTTCTTCGGCGATGATTTCTGAAAGGCGCTTATGCGTTTTTGGTTCGATCCCCTTCGCGGCATGAACGATGGTGACAGGTTCCGTCAACAATGTGTTCAATTCCTTTGAGACAGGACGAATCGCCGAACTCGGGACGACGAGAAAGACGATACTTCGACCGTCTAACGCTTCTTTCAAGTTCGTCGTCGCACGAATTGATTCAGGTAATGGCGCGTCTTTCAAATAAAACGAGTTCGTATGTGACGAATTGATTTCATCCACATGTTCTTGTTCACGTCCATAGAGCAGGACATCATGGCCATTATCCGCTAACACGAGCGAGATGGCCGTTCCCCAGCTCCCCGCTCCGATGACAGCTACGTTTGCCATAAGTGGCACCCCCGTTATTAGTTTTTCTGACGAGCCACGATGTGAATCGGTGTCCCGGTGAAGTCAAATGCTTTACGGATTTGATTCTCTAAATAACGTTTATACGAAAAATGCAACAACTCAGGATCGTTGACAAACAAGACGAACGTCGGCGGCTCGATGGCCACTTGAGTTGCGTAGTTGATCTTCAATCGTTGTCCTTTATCCGTCGGTGTCGGGTTCATCGCGACTGCATCGACGATGACATCGTTCAATACGCTCGTCGAGATACGACGGCGATGTGTTTCTGCCACTTGTTTGATGACAGGCAACAATGTCTGCAAGCGTTTTGACGTGAGCGCTGATAAGAAGACAACCGGCGCATAGTCGAGGAATAAGAATTCTTGACGAATCTTCTCTTCCATCTTCTTCATCGTCTTATCATCTTTTTCGACGGCATCCCATTTATTGACGACGATGACAATCGCCTTCCCGGCTTCATGCGCGAGACCTGCGACACGCTTGTCCTGCTCGATGATTCCTTCTTCCCCGTCGAGGACGACGAGAACCACGTTCGAGCGTTCAATCGCCTTTTGTGCGCGCATGACACTATAACGCTCTGTCGATTCATATACTTTTCCGCGTTTACGCATACCTGCCGTATCGATGATGACGTACTCTTGTCCGTCACGTGTGAACGGTGTATCAATCGCATCGCGAGTCGTACCTGCAATGTTTGAAACGATGACACGCTCTTCACCGAGGATTGAGTTCGTCAAGCTTGATTTCCCTACGTTCGGGCGACCGATCAATGAGAACTGAATCACGTCTTCGTTGTATTCGTACTCGTCTTTTTCTGGAGCGAGTTCAAATACTTGGTCTAACAAGTCACCGAGTCCTAACCCGTGCGTACCCGAAATCGGGAACGGATCTCCGAATCCGAGGGAATAAAACTCATACATGAGATCTCGCATTTCAAAGTTATCGACTTTGTTGACGGCAAGAACGATCGGTTTATTCGAACGGAACAACAAGTTCGCAACCTCTTCATCAGCCGCCGTGATCCCTTCACGTCCATTCACCATGAAGATGATGACGTCTGCTTCATCGATGGCGAGTTCCGCCTGATGACGCATTTGAACGAGCAACGGCTCGTCCCCTACTTCGATCCCACCTGTATCGATTAAATGGAACTTACGGTTGAGCCACTCTCCTGTTCCGTAAATACGGTCACGTGTGACACCCGGTTTATCATCGACGATCGAGACACGATCACCGATGATACGGTTAAAAATTGTGGATTTTCCGATATTCGGACGGCCAACGATGGCCACTACTGGAATTCCCATAACAACACCTCACTAACTTTCTATCAAAATTTCATCATTTCATCATTTCGAAACGCAACTTACCTATCATATCACAGGCAAAATTAAGTGACCATACAAAAAGAAGCGGGAGCATGACTCCCGCTTGAACGATCATCTTATTTAGAGTCGTCCGAAGAATCATCACCTGTCAATTCCGAGACAGAGAATCCTCCTTGGTCGCTATATTCATCAAGTAACGCTTGATCATCATCTTGACGAGTCGGTTCAGATGATTCGAGCGCACGCATCGACAATGAGATTTTCTTATCATCGAGATGAACATCTAGCACCTTCACCTTCACTTCTTGGCCTTCTGACAAGACTTCAGACGGCGTCGCGATGTGACGGTTCGCAATTTGCGAGATGTGAAGCAGACCTTCCACTTGTGGTGCGACTTCGACGAACGCACCGAACGTCACGAGACGTTTGACAGTTCCTTCGATGACATCTCCCGGCTGGATCTTCCCTTCGATGGTTTCCCACGGACCAGGTTGTGTCTCTTTAATGGAAAGTTTCACTTTTTCATTATCTAAGTCGAGCCCGAGCACTTTCACTTTCACGCGGTCGCCTTCAGTTACGACGTCGCTCGGCTTCTCGACGCGGCTATGTGCCATTTCCGAGATGTGAACGAGACCGTCCACGCCACCGATATCGACGAACGCCCCAAAATCAGTTAATCGTTGGACTGTTCCTTCGATTACTTGTCCGACTTCAAGCGATTCGAGCGTTTCTGATTTCTTCGCGCTCATCTCTTCTTCGACAACTGCTTTATGTGACAAGATGACGCGATTTTTTTCGCGGTCAATCTCGACGACTTTTACGGTAATTGGGTTATTCAAGTATGACGAGAAGTCTTCGACGAAGTGACTTTCGACAAGGGATGCAGGGATAAATCCACGGATTCCAATATCGACGACAAGACCACCTTTGACCTTATCTTTCACCATCACTTCAAACACTTCACCTGATTCGAATTTTTCAACGATGCGATCCCATGCTGCTTCGGCATCGACGTCTTTTTTCGAAACGACTACTTCTTCGTCCGTGACCTTTTTCACTTTGACACGAATCTCGTCGTTCACTCGGAGTGATTCGTTTAAATCGTCTAGATGCATGCTTGATACTTCGCTAATTGGCAAAATCGCTTCGGTTTTATAACCGATATCGATCAGCGCTTGCTTATCCTCGATTTTGACGACTGTTCCGGTCACAATTTGACCACGATTAATTTCAAAATCAGGCATATCTTTCATTTCTTCGACCATTCCAACACTACCCCCTCACGATGAGTACAAAAAGGAGCGCCAAAGGCGCTTACACCTAGTATAAATCTCTTATAATTCCGAGAATTTGTCAAGGCGTTATGAAGATTGTACCTCTATTGAAAGAAGTTTAAACCTCAATTCCACAATCCGTTTTTTACTTCGTGAACGAGTGCTTCAAGTAGAGTTCGGAAATCGTATCCATGATCAAGTCGGCCGCTTCTTGCGCACTCGCCTTACGTGCTTTCAATTCTGACAAGTCGATCGGCTTCCCGATAACGACACGGAGTTTTGCGCGAAACTTATACTTGCCAATGATGGCAATCGGTAAAATATGTGCATCCGAACGCATCGCAAAAAAACCGACACCGGCTTGCGCCTTTCCAAGCGTACCGTCTTTTGAACGCGTTCCTTCCGGAAAGATAGAGATGACTTCATCCTCTTTCAACTTTTGAAGCACGACACGAAGCGCTTGTCGGTCACCTTCCCCACGAGATACTGGAATCTGACCTGCACGCTTCAAAATATGCTTCAGTACCGGGACACTAAAAAGTTCTTTCTTCGCAAAAAATCGGAGCGGACGCTGCTTTGGAATCGCACATGCGAGAAGCACCGGGTCCCAATTTGACTGATGGTTCGAACAGACAAGGATCGACCCGTCCATCGGAACATTCTCCCGACCGATGAATTCGACCTGAAACGAGAAGCGTTGAATGACGTTCACGACGCCTCTCGCCAATCGATACATGCCGAACGGTCCATTGTTTAATGGCTTGCTCATGCTTTCACCTCTTCAATTAATCGTTCAATTGCTTGAACCACTCCGTCAATGGACAACGTCGTCGTATCGAGGAAATGGGCATCTTCAGCTTGACGGAGAGGTGCCACTTCACGCTCAGAATCGCGTTTGTCACGAAGCGCAATCTCTTCGATCAGTTGTTCATAGTCGCTCGGGATGCCTTTCGAGATATTTTCTTCATGGCGACGACGGGCACGTTCTTCGACCGAAGCGGTCATAAACACTTTTAAATCGGCATTCGGCAAGACATGTGTTCCGATATCGCGGCCGTCCATGACGACACCGCCTTCTTTAGCCAAATCACGTTGAAGGTCCATCAAGGCATCACGCACTTCAGGTTGACGTGCGACGAAACTGACGTTATTCGTCACTTCACTCGAGCGAATGACAGACGTCACTTCTTCCTCACCGTCAAATACGCGTTGTCCCTCTTCCGATGGGACGAGTCGTAATGACATGTCCTCGATCATCTGAGCAAGTGCTGGTCCATCTTCGAGCGCAATCCCTTCGTTCAAGGCGCGATACGTTACCGCCCGATAGATTGCACCTGTATCGATGTACACATACCCTAATTGTTTCGCAAGCGACTTGGCAATCGTACTTTTCCCAGCACCCGCCGGTCCGTCTAAAGCAATTTGTAATGATTTTTTCATACAAAACGGGTATCGAGTGTTCCCGATACCCTCCTCCTCTCGGTCAATAATCCCGAGAACATCATAACAGTTTTTTATCTTGAAGAAAATACAGACCCTGTCCGCTTTCGCGCTTCAAGCTGAACACGGAAGCAGTATCGTAAAATCGTCTCTTGGTCACGAGGGGTCAAATCTTCAAATGCCAGAGACAGTTCTTCTTTCACTTCCTGTTTATGTATGCGCACAAGACGGCTCTTAAGACGGAAGTTCTGGGGCGAGCCATGCTCATCCTCAATTCGAAACACGACAATCAGGGACTCATCTACTTCGATTGGAGCGCGGTTGGCGATGATTTTCATCCCCCCAGCAGATATGTCAAGAGATGTTGTTTCGAACGATTCGAAACTTTCCTCATCGGTTGCAAGAACGGTCACGTCAATCATTTCTGGAACACGTAAATATTCACGACGCTGAATCCGTTTGATTTTTTTCTCATCTGGCAAATTGAACGCATAGCGTAATGTCATTTGGGCATCGCTGATTCGCTTCACGACTTTCGTGTCGAATGCGAACAGCTGATTGTCTCCTTGGAAGAAAAAGACCCGCATGGCCTCCTCTTCATGTAAAAAAAATGTTTTGAGCGTCATCATGTCACTCGGCGACTCAATCCATACGACTTGATCGGTTATGGCTGCAATTTTCGTTTTCCCCTCTGCACGCCCTTCCACTTCGATTCTCAGTTCTTGACCTTCTTTTAACATACTGATTCTTCCCCTTTATTTAAATTGTCGACGATTGGACAAGTTTGCCGCTCGCACGAGTAAAAGTGCCACGGTCCATAAAATGACGATATAAAGCACGGCAGGAAGCTTTTGATTCGGTTCGAGTATCAAAATCAAATCAAACGTTCCGTGGATGACCGTCGCAGAAAAGATTGCCATGAACAGCCAGAGCCGTTCTCGAATCGAATGCTTCGCTCGTCCTAAGCAGTACCCCATCACGACCGCGAACAAAGCGTGCCCGCTCACAGGCAGGATTGCTCGCCAAATCGCAATTTCTAATGAATCGTACACCCATAAGTATAAAAAATTCTCTAAAGTCGCAAAGCCTAATGAGCAGGCGACCGCATAGAGAATCCCGTCGTAGTAATCATCAAAGACTTTATGTATATATATTGTATAATAAATCATAAACCATTTAAAAAACTCTTCAAGCAGGGCAGTGGCGACATACGCCTGCCAAAACGGTCCAGTAAGCACTCCCTCTTCAACGAACGCATATTGGATAAACATGATCGGGAACACGAGAACGGCTCCGGCCACGAAAGAACGAATCACATATCCGAGCGGTTCTGCCTCCAACTCATGGCGTAGATAGAAGTAGGAAAGAAGGGCGAGCCCAGGTGCAACCGCAGACAAGGCGATTGCGATCATGATGCATCTCTCCTTTCTCTCCCTAGCATACACTGAATTGTCTGAAAGAAAAAGTAGAGAACGCCTAGAAAATGGAAATCTTCATAAAAATAATTAGGAGGACACTTATGAATCATTTATTACTGATCCACACCGGCGGTACTATCGCCATGTCACAATCCGGCACAGGACACGTCGAACCGAGCGATGTCAATCCAATCGACGCCACCCTTCCGAAAGCGACGGATATTGCTCACATTACAACAAAGCACTTTTCAAATATCCCGTCACCTCACATGACTCCAGAGAAGATGCTTGAATTGGCACAGTTCATCCAACGTGAACTGACACAAGACACGTATGACGGAGTCGTCATCACGCACGGTACCGATACATTAGAAGAGACGGCTTACTTCTTACAAATCACGCTCGGTGCGCCTGTCCCAATCGTGTTGACAGGAGCGATGCGGTCCTCGAACGAGGTCGGTTCGGACGGAGAATTTAATTTGATCACAGCGCTTCGCGTCGCAAAAAGCGAAGCGGCTCGTGGAAAAGGCGTGCTTGTCGTTTTCAACGGTGAGATTCATTCGGCATTTAACGTGACCAAAACGCACACGTCTTCAGTCGACACATTCAAGTCTGTGCACTTCGGTAACGTGGGTATGGTCACAAAGGACCATGTACTCATCTATAGTCAACCAGCAACGAGACAACCGAAAATGATTCCGTCCATCTCAAAACGTGTAGCCGTGTTGAAAGTCGTCGCAGGAATGGAACCAGATTTACTTGAATCTGTAATCACGCTTGGGTACGACGGACTCGTCCTTGAAGTGTTAGGGCAAGGAAACGTTCCGCCGACCCTCTTGTCCGCACTAGAACATTTAGTCAAAGAGATTCCCGTCGTGATTGTCAGCCGTTGCTTCAACGGAATCGTTCAAGATGTTTACGGTTACGACGGGGGTGGCAAACAACTGAAAGAGATGGGTGTCATTTTTTCAAACGGATTGAATTCACAAAAAGCTCGTTTACGACTCCTCGTCGAACTCGAGTCCGGCTCATCCCAGTCAGTCATGGAACATAGCTTTAGCTTCCAGCAATAACCTTGCGCAACTGCGCCCCCTTCCCTACAATGAGCAAAGAGGTGATATTCAGTGAACAAACAAGCGATTATTGTAGGTGCCGGGCCATGCGGTCTCTCGGCCGCCATCGAACTGGAGAAGATCGGAGTCTCTTGTACGGTGATTGAGCGCGGAAATATCGTCGACGCCATCTATCGGTATCCGACGCATCAAACGTTCTTCTCTTCCGCGAGCTTGCTCGAGATCGGAGACATTCCGTTCATATGTAAGGATTTGAAGCCACGTCGTCAAGATGCACTCGTCTATTATCGAGAAGTCGTCACACGTACCGGTTTAAACGTCCACCCGTTCGAAACGGTCGAGTCGGTCGATAAAAAAAGTGACCGATTCGTTGTGACATCAAGACATGAACGACGTGGCGAAACCATTCGCGAAGCGGACTATGTGATTTTAGCAACAGGCTATTATGGACGTCCTCGTCTGCTTGACGTACCTGGCGAAACGTTGCCGCACGTCCATCACTATTTCAACGAGGCACATCCTTATTATCGACAACACGTCACGATCATCGGCGGGAAAAATTCCGCTGTCGATGCGGCAATCGAACTCGAAAAGGCTGGTGCCTTTGTGACGGTACTCTATCGAGGCGATTCGTATAGCCCTTCCGTCAAACCATGGGTTCTTCCAAACTTCGATTCACTCGTCCGTCATGAGAAAGTTCGAATGGAGTTTGAGGCGACAATCGAACGCATCACCGATGATGGCGTCTACTACCGGCAACACGGTGAAGAGAAGCATGTCTATGCAGATCATGTCTTCGCGATGACCGGTTATCAGCCCGACCACCATCTGTTCGAGAGTGCAGGCATTGTGATCGATGAAGAGAGTGGTGTCCCGACATACGATGAAGAAACGTTTGAAACAAATGTCGAACACCTCTTCATTGCGGGCGTGGTCGCAGCCGGAAACGATGCGAACAAGATCTTCATTGAGAACGGTAGATTCCACGGCAAGGCGATTGCCGATACGATTGCGAACCGCATTAACGTATAAAAAAGTTCGGTCAACTTGAGTTGACCGAACTTTTTTTGATTAGACCCAGCCACGGAAACGTGAGGCTTCCGCCATTTTGCGTACGCCGACCATGTAGGCGGCGAGACGCATATCGACTTTACGGGCTGAAGATGTATTGTATACCGTATTGAACGAGTGAACGAGTACTTTTTCAAGTTTTTCCTCAACTTCTTCTTCCGTCCAATAGTAACCTTGGTTGTTTTGTACCCATTCGAAGTACGAAACCGTGACCCCACCACTTGACGCCAACACGTCCGGCACGAGGAGAATTCCACGTTCAGTCAAGATTTTCGTTGCTTCGTTCGTCGTCGGACCGTTGGCTGCCTCGACCACAATCGATGCTTTAATCGCGTCCGCATTGTCTTCTGTAATTTGATTCTCAATCGCAGCTGGGACTAAAATATCACAATCGAGCTCTAACATTTCTTTGTTCGAGATCGTGTTTTTAAATAATGTCGAAATCGTACCGAATGAATCGCGACGATCTAACAAATACGGGATATCGAGACCATTCTCATCATGGATAGCTCCGTAAGCGTCACTGACCGCAATCACTTTCGCCCCTGCATCGTACATGAATTTAGAAAGGAAACTTCCCGCGTTCCCGAATCCTTGGACGACGACCCGCGCACCTTTCAATTCGATTCCGCGACGAAGTGCCGCTTCACGAATCATGATGGCCACACCTTTTGCCGTCGCTGTCTCACGACCATGCGACCCGCCAAGAACGAGCGGTTTTCCTGTGATGAATCCAGGTGAGTTGAATTCATCGATGCGACTGTATTCATCCATCATCCATGCCATGATTTGTGAGTTTGTGAACACGTCCGGAGCCGGGATATCTTTTGTAGGTCCAACAATTTGACTGATGGCACGGACATATCCGCGACTCAAACGTTCGATTTCACGGAAACTCATCTCGCGTGGGTCACAGACGATTCCGCCTTTCCCACCACCGTAAGGCAAGTCTACGATTCCTGCTTTTAGACTCATCCATACTGATAATGCTTTGACTTCTACCTCCGTTACGCTCGGGTGGAACCGAATTCCCCCTTTAGTCGGTCCGACCGCATCATTATGTTGAGCGCGATAGCCTGTGAAGATCTTCGTTGAACCATCGTCCATGCGAACAGGGATCCGAACGGTCAGCATGCGAAGCGGTTCTTTTAATAACTCGTACATCTCATCTGGATAGCCGAGTTTATCTAAAGCTTCGTGAATTACCTCTTGTGTCGATTCCAAGATGTTTTTTCGTTTTTGATGACCTTTTTCTTGATCCGTAATCATGAAGGTTTCCTCCCCTAAATTGTCAATTCTC
This sequence comes from Exiguobacterium profundum, assembly GCF_042652865.1. Lineage (GTDB taxonomy): Bacteria > Bacillota > Bacilli > Exiguobacteriales > Exiguobacteriaceae > Exiguobacterium > Exiguobacterium profundum. The sequence goes on along the minus strand of NZ_JBHSHG010000001.1, from coordinate 540,321 downwards.
CCCCAAGAATTAACCTCGTATTCGTTTAAAAGTATAGCTGATACGCGTTCAATTTGAAAGGGCTTTTCAAAAATAATGAAAGCGTTTTCTTGATGGATGGCGTAATCCAGATGTCTTACTTCGCTACGCGCTCAAGTGCGAGCTCGATAAAGCGTTCCAAAAGCTCGCCGTACGAGATTCCGACTGTCTTGGCACTATCCGGAAACAGGCTAAGCGGCGTCATGCCCGGCAGAGTATTCGTCTCTAGAATGTAGGCTTTTCCCTCTTCTGAAACGAGGAAGTCAGAGCGCGAATATCCTGAACAACCGAGCGCGCGATGCGCAAGGACTGCCGCCTGTTGAACCTCCGCTGTCAGCTCGACCGAGATTTCAGCCGGACAGACATGAATCGAACCACCTTCCGTATACTTCGATTCATAGTCGTAAAATTCATTTTTTGGAATGATTTCAATGACAGGAAGAGCCTCTTCTTTCCCAAAGTTCCCGATGACGGGAACTGTCAGCTCTTTCCCTTTGATGTACTGCTCGACAAGTACCGCTGAATCACAAGCAAACGCCTTTTCAATTCCTTCACGTAACATCGTTTCGTCCATTGCAATCGTCAGACCATTCGATGATCCTTCTTGCGCTGGTTTGACGACACATGGGAACTCCATTCCCCACTCAGCGACTTTTGCATCGATTGATTCCCGTGACTCGATTAAGACGTCACGAGCGACTCGGATACCGGATGCCGCGAAGATGATTTTTGCTCTCGCTTTATCCATCGCCAGAGCAGATGCCAAGACACCTGATCCCGTATAAGGAATTCCAGCCATTTCTAATAACGATTGCACACGACCATCTTCACCATACTTCCCGTGCAACGCACTGACGACGACGTCGACATCCAATGTTAACAGCTCGTTCGCCCGTTTCGGATGAAAGTCAATGGCCGTGACCTCATGACCACGTTCCGTCAACGCTTCTATCATCCCTTGCCCGCTCGTGAGAGATACCTCTCGTTCTCCTGACACTCCACCATATAAAACAGCGACTTTCATTCCAATCTCTCCTTCAACTAGCTACTGAAAATTCAAGTCTAATCATAACACGGACACCCTAAAAACAATAGGAACAGAAAAGTAAAAAAGCCGTACTCATGCGAATGCATCGTACAGCTCTTTCACGGCTTGTTCAGTTTGAATCGTCTTTCCGTATTCCATCATGACGTACGGACTGACCGTAGTCGTCTTGCCGTACTCGGACAAAATGGCCGCGAGTCGTTCTTCTACCTGCGAAGGAAGAACCTCAACGAAGTGAAGGTAGTAATGACCGTTGTAATGATAAAGCGTGCCACCCTGCTCGGTTTCATGTATATGCGGGAAAAGACGAATCGAAGCGTTGATCACATCTTCAATGTCCTCGAACTGATAAATCAAATGATGGATTACATCAATCGTTAATCGAATCTCGACCTGCTCGACATCGAGCTCAGCAATCGCTTCACCTTTTTGAACATCGATGACGAGTCCATCGCGAGGGAACATTGTCACATTCAAATCGACCGCTCCTTGCGGTGAAAATCCGTACTCACTTTCTGCTGTTTCAAGTAGTTCTTTCCACAGCTGCTGACCGTTTTCCCCCACGATCGTATCGATTGCGATTCCACGTAACGAGAGCTCATTCGCAGTCACATATACACGAAGATGTTCTTTTGTTTGTTTTTCAAATCTCAATCGAAAACCTCCAGTGAATAGTCAATCCTAATAATAAGCTACTCCCGTTTTCATCCCGTGTCAAATAGTTGATAACCATTTTGTCCACTCTTCAGGAGTGTCGCCAAGAAATGACCCATTGAATCGACCTCTCTCCAGACTGACCGCATATCCACCGGCACCGATTTTTAAGTCAGGATGCTCGTTTTGAATATAATCCATCGCCTCTAACAAGTTCGGAATATGCTCAGTCAACGTACATGCGAAGATGAGACAAGAAGTGTCGATATCATGTAACGCTTTACTCAAATCTTCTTTTGGGAAACCCGCTCCCAAAAAGATGACGTCGTATCCATGTTGTCGCAAATAGAGCGTGACAAACAATAATCCGATCTCATGCATCTCCCCGGGTGCACAGACACACGTGATACGTGGCAGGAACGGGTTCATCGGCATTTGAAGGGACAGCGTCGAAAGCCGTGCTCGTAAAAATGCCGTGGCGAAATGCTCGTGGGCAATCGTAATCGAGCCATTCTCCCATCGTGAACCGATTTCCATGAGCAGCGGCCCAATCACATCCTTCGTCACTTTTTCAAAACTGAACGTATTAAACGCACGATTGATCAAATCATGGGCCGTCCGTTCATCAAATGAGAGCAACGCATGGAGCAGCCCGTCTTTCAACTCTTCATCGTATAGTTTGGCCGTTGTCGGTTCTGGCTCAGGCGCTTGATGAAGTTGTTGAATGGCTTGTGAGACAGAAAGCCCTTCTTTCTGCTTATCCACGACCCATTTGATTTTTTCGACATCTTGATCTGAATATAGGCGGTGACCGGATTCCGTTCGGCTCGGCACGATAAACTGATAGCGACGTTCCCAAGCCCGAATGGTCGTCGGATTGACGCCGGTCAACGTCGCCACGGTTTTAATGGAGTATTTCGGCATTTCCGCCCTCCTCTCTTACTCGTTCTTATGATATAAGTATATCCTCAATGCAAGAGGTTTACCCCTTTTATTGTGCAATCGAGAATTTTTTAAGTATAAAAAAAGATGCGAACTCTGTTCGCACCTCGCTTAAAATATGGCATGTCGCCCGATATATATGAAAATGAGAATAATCGCTAGCATGGCGAAGGTCAATGTCATCGCCAACGGGCGCTTCATCCAGTTATCATTTAACTTCCTCTTCCGTTCGCCCTCTTGCCTCTCAGCTCGAGACGGCAACGTGTCCGCCAATTGCTCGCGTAAAGAATCCGCCTGATTCCGATGTCGCAACGTATGCCCTCCTTTACCTTTTTTATCATTTTACTATGATATTATTCAAAGGAAAAGATTTGCGTCAACCGAATTTTCCATTCTGTCACATTTTTTCGGACGATTTGTGTTGTATCCGGGAACAGAATCGGCCCACAAACATCACAACATTCTTCTTGATCGACTGTTTGTTCGGAGAAATAACGGAGCAAGTAATCGCGTCGGCATGTCCGGATGAGGGCATAATCCATCATCTGCCCGAGTTGACGATACCGATCTCGCTTTCTTTCTTTTACCCAATCGAGGGCTTCTTGAAGCGAACGTTCTGTCAACAATTGCTTCAGCAGGAGAAACTTCGGGTCTTCTTCGTTCATCCGTAACAATCTTGGTAGTTGCGCGAGTGACGTCCCATTCTCACGTTCAAAGTAGGCTAATCGCATGTCCTCATCTTTCGGATATTGACCGTCTATTAAAAACTGTTGAATGCGTTCGTCCCCGTCCGCATACAGGAGGACTGCAAACGCCGGATGACCATCGCGTCCCGCCCGCCCGATTTCCTGCATGTATGCCTCGACGGTAGCCGGCAATTGGAAATGAACGACGGAACGGACATTATCTTTGTTCACACCCATCCCGAACGCACTAGTGCATACCATGACCGACACTTCGTCCCGTAAAAACTGGGACTGCACGAGTCGCCTGTCTTCCGTAGACATGCCTCCGTGGTAAAACAAAGCGTCCTCTAGCTCAAAGGCTAACGCCTCCGCTTCGCGACGGGTCGCCGTGTAAACGACTGCAGGTTTTGGAATCTCTTGAATCAACTCTTTTAATCGCTCAAGTTTCTTCTCTTTCTCCAATCGTTCAACCAACAATCGTATTTCCGGACGATTGGCGGAGTGGACGAATTGTTCGGGTGAGAACAGTGCCAACTTTTCAATGATGTCCTGTTTCACGCCTTCTGGCGCAGTCGCCGTGACCGCCATACATTGGGGGCTCCCAATCTGTTTTCGCAACTCACCTAAACGCGCATACTCAGGACGGAACTCATGCCCCCATTGTGAGATACAGTGCGCCTCGTCAATGACGAGCATTTGAATTTTCACATTCGCCAGAGCACGCGTCACATAAGGAACGGCCAATTGTTCGGGTGAAAGATATAAAAAACGGTAACGTTTCAAATGGTTGATGATGTCCTGCTTCTCTTCAGCCGATTCCATCGACGTCAAACGAGCGACACCACGCTCTCCCCGTTCTCGTATATGAAGCATCTGGTCCTCAATGAGTGAGAGTAACGGCGAAACAATCACCGTGAGCCCTTGATTTTTAATATAAGAAGGGAGTTGGAACGTCAGCGATTTCCCCGCCCCCGTCGGCATGACGGCCAATACATCCTGCCCTTCGATCACGGCATGTATGATGTCGTGTTGCCCAGGACGAAACGATTCATACCCGAACACTCGTTTTAATGTCGCTTCATACAAAACTCTCACCTCGTTTCAGTCTGGCGAAGACGAGTCGAATTTGAAAATAACTGACACGCCCCATTTTCTCAAATATCGGTTTGAGCGCCCAGCTATCCGGATGCCGCAACTCTTCAATCGTGACCACATCCTCCATCGGTACAAATTGTTCGAGCGGGAAGACTTCTAAATACATCGCCATCTCGACGACATGGTCTTCAATCGTACTCGTACGTAAACGCCGTTTCGCTTGAACCTGTTGGAACGTGTACCCCTTTAAGAACAATTCATATGACTCACGTGCTGAATAAGTCATCCGGTCCGTCGATAAGCCGTACGTAAACCCCCGTAGTTTGGCATCATCCGGCAAGACCATCAACAGTTCGTTCCATCCGGCCAAAAAATACAAACGAGCCGTTTCGGCATCAACATGAAGCAGGCTGGCGATTTGTTCATATGTCAAACCCGTCTCAAACGCTCCTGTGAATCGATAGACGACGGCCGTCGCATACGGGTCCCCGATTTGTTCAAGTGCTTGTTCAATCTCTTGATGAAACGTTCGCATGAGCGCTTTCCAATCCCGATCAAGATGTAACAACTGCTTGACCCATTGCTCTGCTGGACGATCGGCTTGTACAGGATAAAATGTACGGGCGTGTTCTTTTGACATGAACGTCTGCACGAACAAACTCAAGCGTTTCCATGTGGTCGCGTTATAATCACGGCGTTCCCCGCCCAACCGCTTGAATAGTTGCTCAACCGATTCAGGTGAAGCTAGTAGTTCTCCCGCCTCTGTCAATCTAAATCGTTTACGATCGAGCCATCCTCGTTTTTCAATTTGTTTTAGCACAGACTCGTATGAATAAGCCGTCTGCGGAAACTGTCCAAAAAGAGGCTCCAACTCGTAAAAAAATGCGTCCTGTAGCGTTGTGGCCGAACGCTTTCCATTCAGGACATGGTAGAGACTTCGCTCACTCCGTTCTCCATTTAATCGTTTAATGGCCAGCAGTAGAACTCCATCCGCTAAATGAACCAAATCGTCACTTCCTTAAAAAAATCATTATCCTACCAAAAAGACGCTCGTTTCCTCATTGAAATAATTGGGTATGTAGACTACAATTACTCATAGTCAGTAGAATGATTTCTAAGAGAAACGAACCGTTTGGAGGGTTATTATCATGGCAAAATTTACAATCGTCGATAAAGATACATGTATCGCATGCGGAGCTTGCGGCGCGGCAGCACCAGATATTTACGATTATGATGATGAAGGTCTTGCGTTCAACTTAATGGATGACAACACAGGTACTGTTGAAATCCCAGATGAGTTATACGAAGACATGATGGATGCATTCGAGGGTTGTCCGACAGACTCGATCAAAGTAGCGGACGAGTCGTTCGACGGGGACGCTTTAAAATTCGAATAATCGTGAAAGACATATCGGTCCTTTGACCGATATGTCTTTTTTATGTTTCTCGCATGTAACCTAGTCTAATCATGACATCTCTAGGCAAGTATATCAAAAAAGGTTGTTTGGCTTAAGCACCAAACAACCTGGATGAAATGGACATATGTCCTATCTCGAATTAACGTTTCCCTTTAATATAAGGAATACCGACCGACTTCGGCGCATCCGCACGACCAACGAGTCCAGCGAGAGCAAGAATCGTGAGCGCGTATGGCGCAATCAAGAGCAAGAGCTGCGGCACGTTGTTGATGACCGGCAAGTTGCTTCCGATAATCGAAAGGGCTTGAGCGAATCCAAAGAACAATCCGGCACCAAGCGCACCGAGCGGATTCCATTTACCGAAAATCATTGCGGCAATCGCCAAGAATCCTTGACCAACGATTGTCGTTCCACTGAAGTTCGTCGTGACCGTTACAGCATAAACCGCTCCGGCAAGACCACCAAACGCACCAGAGAGCATGACGCCCATGAAGCGCATTTTCGTGACGTTGATTCCCATCGTATCAGCGGCCATCGGATGTTCACCGACCGAACGAAGACGAAGTCCAAACGGCGTCTTGAAGATGACGAACCAGACGACGAACGCCAAGGCGATAGCAACGAACGACGTGTACTGGACGTTAATAAAGAACATCTTTAACACGGGAATATCTGATAAAAAGGGTACATTCTCTTTTGCGATCCGATACTCGATAAAGTCGGTCTGTCCTTTGTTGTAAAGAACACGCACGACGAAGATGGCGAGACCGATGGCGAGCATGTTGATGGCCACCCCGAGAACCGTCTGGTCCGCACGCCAAAGGATGGCAGGAACAGCCAAGAAGAGGGAGAACAATGCACCGACTACCATGGCAACAAGTAAGGCAATCCATGGACTAGAGGCTCCGACACCTAAATCAGTCAAGGTGAGCGTCGTGATGATTCCTGTCGCGGCACCGATGACCATGATTCCTTCAAGGGCGATGTTGACGACACCAGAACGTTCACTGAAAATTCCACCAAGTGCTGCGATAATGAGTGGAGTCGCATAGGCAAGCGCAACCGGTACGACGATATAAAGGACTTCTAAGAAGTTCATTTTTTCTCCACTCCTTTCTTACGATTTCCTTTAAGTTTCTCAACGACATAGTTGATCGCATATCCAGACGCTACAAAGATGACGATGGCTGCGATGATGACTTTGACAAGCTCTGACGGTACGTTCGCACCAAGTTGCATCGCCAATCCGCCGATGTTCAACCCTGCGAAGAGAATCGCTGCTAAAATGACTCCAATCGCGGTGTTCGCACCAAGAAGGGCAACGGCGATCCCGTCAAATCCAACACCGGTGAACGATGCCGAGAGGGTCATACTACCGAATGTTCCAAGACCCTCCATCGCACCTGCGAGACCAGCGAACATACCGGAGATGACGAACGACAGGACGATGTTACGGTTGACGCTCATCCCTGCGTACTGTGATGCATGTTTGTTGAATCCAACGGCACGTAACTCATAACCGAGTGTCGTACGTTGAAGGATGTAGTAGTACACGATTGCTGCAAGCACAGCGACAAGCACACCCCAGTGAAGACGTGAATACGTCGTCAACTCTTGGAGCCATGGCGAAGCAAGTGACGCTGAATCGTTGATTGACTCCGTACGCTCGTTCGTTACGCCGATGACGTTACGTAAAATCGCGTTTGTCGTGTATAAGGCAATATAGTTCATCATGATAGACGTAATGACTTCATGAACATAAAACTTCGCTTTCAAGAACCCAGGAACGAACGCCCAAATTGCTGCTGCAACCATTGCCGCTAGAAGTGCGAGCGGTAAATGGATAAACATCGGCAAGTCGAAGTTAATTCCTACATAGACGGCTGCGACCCACCCAATTAACACTTGTCCTTCTACCCCGATGTTGAATAGCCCTGTACGGAAGGCGAACGCAACCGCAAGACCTGAGAAAATAAGTGGGGCTGCAGCACGCAATGTTTCACCGACGGCATACGGACTACCGAACATGCCTTCAAATAACGAGATAAACCCTTGAACCGGGTCGTATCCACCAATCAACATGACGATAGCACCGACGAGTAGTCCTAAAATGATGGATAGGAATGGAATGAGAAGTTGGTTTAAACTTAATTTTTTCATTCTGTTTCGTCCCCTCTCTTACCGCCGGCCATCAAGAAGCCTAGCTCTTGCTCCGTCGTCACTTTCGGATCACGAATCCCTACAATTTTTCCTTCGTAGAGAACAGCGATACGGTCGGATACGTGTAAAATCTCATCAAGTTCAAACGAGATGAGTAAGACGGCGCGTCCTTTTTCACGTTCTTTAATAAGCTGCTCGTGAATAAATTCAATCGCACCTACGTCGAGACCACGAGTCGGTTGAGCGGCGATGAGTAAATCTGGTGAGCGATCGACTTCACGTGCAATGATTGCTTTCTGTTGGTTCCCTCCCGAGAGAGCACGCGCTGGAACATCAATTGATGGAGTTCGGACGTCAAACTTCTCAATCAACGCCTTCGCCTTCTCAGCCACAGCTTTATAGTTCATGAGACCTCGTTTCGAGAACGGTTCTTTATAGTACGTTTGAAGTACCATGTTGTCACGAATCGAGTAGTCAAGAACAAGTCCGTGTTTATGACGATCTTGCGGGATGTGTCCGATCCCTGCCTCGGTCATCTTACGCGGCGTGTGTCCTGTGACATCTTTTCCGTTGAGCAACACTTTACCAGACTCCGGCTTTTTCAAACCTGAAATGGCTTCAATCAACTCCGTCTGACCATTCCCGTCAATCCCGGCAATTCCAAGTACTTCTCCAGCACGAATCTGTAAATCCAATCCTTCAACGACTTTCAAACCGCGACCATCTTTGACGACGAGGTTTTGAACGTCCAGAACGACTTGTTGTGGATCGGCTTTCGAATATTCTGCATCAAAGTTTACTTCGCGACCAACCATCATTTCAGCTAAACTGTCTTCATTTACCGTCTCGTCGACCTCGACCGTTCCAATGTAGCGTCCACGACGAATGACAGTACAGCGGTCCGCAACTTGCATGATTTCCTTCAGCTTGTGCGTAATCAAGATGATCGACTTACCTTCAGCAATCAGACGTTTCATAATTTGGATAAGTTCTTGAATCTCTTGTGGTGTCAACACTGCCGTCGGTTCATCAAAAATCAGAATATCTGCTCCACGATAGAGCGTCTTCAAGATTTCAACACGTTGTTGCATGCCGACTGAAATATCTTCAATCTTCGCATCCGGATCAATTCTAAGTCCGTATTGCTCCGAAATCTCCATGACCTTCTTCCGAGCAGTGGCGCGATCGATTGTGATGCCACTCTTTGGCTCAAGACCAAGAATGATATTTTCAGTGACCGTGAATTTTTCAACCAACATAAAGTGTTGATGGACCATTCCGATCCCAAGTTCGTTGGCGATGTTCGGATTTTCAATATTCACTTTCTTTCCGTGTACGCGAATCTCTCCGCCTTCAGGCTGATAGAGACCAAACAACACGTTCATGAGCGTCGATTTCCCGGCCCCGTTTTCTCCTAAAAGTGCATGGATTTCTCCTTTACGCAATTGGAGCGTGATATTGTCGTTCGCAACGAACGTACCGAACTCTTTTCGAATATTTAGCATTTCAATTACATATTCCAAGGAAGTTCACCCCTAACTTTAAGTAAAGGGAGACCACATGGGTCCCCCCTCAACTCAAACAAATTATTTTACGTTTTTCATGAACTCTTCGAACTCAGCGTCAGTTGCTGGTGCAACAACATCACCATCGATGATTTGTTGACGATACTCATCAACTTTAGTGAGCACGTCTGCAGCAACGTTTTCTTCAGAAGTTGGTGCGATTCCTACACCTTCATCTTTAAGTGAGAATTCAACCACTTCACCAGCTGGGAACTTACCGTCCATTGCCATTTTCGACACTTCGAGTGTCGCTGTATCTACACGTTTAACCATTGACGTAAGAGTAACGTTCTCTGGAAGACCTTCTTCGTACTGGTCACGGTCAACCCCGATGACCCAAACTTCTTCACCGTTTTTCTTACGGTTTTTCGCTTCAGTGAATACACCTACACCTGTACCACCAGCTGCATGATAGATGATATCAGATCCTGATCCATACATACCTGACGCAATTGCAGTTCCTTTTTCAGCTGAGTTGAAGTCTTCAGCATATTTTACGTCGATTGTCGCATCAGGGTTTACAGCCATGACACCAGCTTTAAATCCATTTTCAAACTTCTTGATCAAGTCTGATTCTACTCCACCGATGAAACCAACTTTATCAGTCGTCGTTGTAAGACCAGCTACTACACCTACGAGGAATGAACCTTCTTGTTCCTTAAACGTGATTGAAGCAACGTTCGGTGCATCTACAACCGAGTCAACGATTGCAAAGTTGTTATCAGGGAATTGTTCTGCAACTTTTCCGATATCCTCTGCCATCAAGAAACCGATTCCGTAGATCAAATCAAATTGATCACGTGCCAATTGTTGCAAGTTAGGCTGATAGTCTGCTTGTTTTGCTGATTGAAGATATTTATATCCTTCGTTTTCAGTTAAGCTATTTTCTTCACCAAACTTTTTCAAACCTTCCCAAGCTGATTGGTTGAATGACTTGTCATCAACACCACCAGTATCCGTGACCATTGCAACTTTGAAGTCGCTACCTTCTCCGCCTTCACCGTTTGAAGATGAGCCTTCGTTGTCATCTCCACCGCATGCTGCGAGTACTGTAGAGAGTGTGAGTCCTGCTGCTAAAGCTGAGAGAATCGTTTTCTTTTTGTTCATCATCGTCGTGTTTCCCCTTTCGGTTCATAACAATTTTTGTTGTCATGTTATCAGTAGTCTTTACACCGGTATAAGAAAGCGCTTTCACGCTATTCCCCAAAAATAACTCTTCCGTCCAGAAACTGCTCGTTTAAACTCGTTTACGTACGACATGGAAGTCGAATCGATCAGCACGGAAAAAGTTGGCCGAATCGAGTAATGGTAAATCACTCTCATCATAATGCAATTGTTTTAAAGCGAGTAACGGTTGGTCCGTCTGAAGTTGTGACGAGATTTCAGCGCTGACACTCGGTTCGATGTGCGTGATCGCATAAGCGACTCGACGTCCTACCTCTTTTTCGAGAGAATCAAACAAAGATTTCCCTTCAGTCAATGCCTCAGGATTCGAGACGAGATGGGCCGGCACTTTATCGACACAATACACAACCGGTGTGTCGTCCGCATATCGAATTCGTACAATTCGATAAATCGGTGAGTTCGGCTCAATCTTGAGACGCTCGGCTTCTCTCTCTGTTGCCAACACTTTCTCGGCCACCAATACTTTCGTTCCTGGTGTCATCTTTGCTCGTGTGATCATGTCAGTGACACTGAACAATTCTTCAATTCCTGACGTGAATGGCGGTTTAGAACTGATAAATGTTCCTACCCCATGCTTTCGCACGACAAATTTCTCATCTTCGAGAATCCGGAGCGCTTCGCGAAGTGTCGCTCGACTGACTCCAAGTTGCTTCGAAAGTTCAAATTCTGAAGGTAACTTCTCCCCTTCACGATAGACACCAGCGTCGATATCTTGCTTAATTTTCTCAATCACTCGAAGATAGAGCAATCGATGATCGAGCTTAATCGACATTGGCCTCACCACCTTTAATTTACTTACCAGTGCTCAGACATCTGACGTATGAATGTCCTTGCCAATATTAAGTATAGGGATTCGAGAATTAGAACGCAATAGTTTTTGTTCGGAATCAGGGAAATATTTTTTCGGAACATGCCGAACCGTACCTTTGAGTCCAATTTACTCATTTTCATCCCCATTGAAAAACTTTTGTAAAATGTAAACGTTATTAAAAAATGTAAGCGTTTCAGTAGTTTTTAAAAGTATGTACTAATTCAGTATATAGGACATATGTGCTATATTACATTTATATTATAGCGAACATCTAAGGATAGAGCGAATATTTCTATATCGTATAAATAGCATTAAAAAACGAACGATTATATATACTGATATATAATCGTTCGTTTTTTATTATTATTCTGTTTGCTCTTGAATGAGTACTTTCCTCGGTTTCGAACCTTCTGATGGACCGACATACCCGGCTTCCTCAAGTGAGTCAATCAAACGGGCGGCACGATTATACCCGATTCGGAATCTGCGTTGAATCATCGAAGTTGATGCCGTTTCTTGTGTCATGACGAATTGCACGACTTCTCCGAACAATGAATCATCCGAATCAATCGTCGTCACTTCCTCTTCTTTTGGCATCATCGCTTCCACATATTGCGCACGTTGTTGCGCGATGACATGATTGACGACCGTCTCGACTTCTTGATCGGAGACGAATGCACCTTGTACACGGACCGGCTTGTTCATTCCGTTTGCAAGCATCAACATGTCACCGCGTCCAAGCAACTTTTCCGCCCCGCCACCATCAAGGATGGTCCTTGAATCGGTTTGAGAAGAGACGGCAAAGGCGATGCGGGACGGAATGTTCGCCTTGATGACTCCTGTGATGACGTCGACAGATGGGCGCTGTGTCGCGAGGACCATATGAATACCCGCAGCCCGTGCCATTTGTGCAAGTCGCATGATGGCATCTTCGACATCATTTGATGCCACCATCATCAAGTCCGCCAATTCATCGACGATTACGACGATGAACGGTAAACGTTTCGCATCCTCGTCATCCGACTGATCGACGAGTTCATTGTAACCTTCGATATTGCGAACTCCATATCGACTAAACAGTTCATACCGCCGTTCCATTTCTGCGACGACCTGCTTCAGTGCCTGGGCGGCTTTTTTCGGATCCGTGACGACCGGTGTCAACAGGTGTGGCACTCCGTTATAGACGTTCAACTCGACCATCTTCGGATCAATCATCATGAGTCGGACCTCATCCGGACGAGAACGCATCAAGAGTGACACGATCATGCCGTTGATACAGACAGATTTACCTGATCCTGTCGATCCTGCAACAAGCAAATGCGGCATTTTATTGAGAGAGATCCCAACCGTCTCGCCACTGATACTCCGACCGAGTGCGACGAGCAACTTCGAGTCATCTTGTTTCACCGGCTCCGCTTCCAGTACTTCACGTAAGCATACCGGTGCGACCTTCTGGTTCGGCACTTCAATACCAATAGCGGCTTTACCCGGAATCGGAGCTTCAATCCGAATATCTTTTGCAGCGAGCGCCAATGCCAAATCATCACTTAATGAGGTGATGCGACTGACTTTCACACCGATATCCGGTTGTAGTTCATATTTTGTGACGGTTGGACCAAGGTGAATCTTTAACACTTTGACACCGACCCCGAATGACTTAAGCGTCTTTACAAGTTTGGATGCATTTTCTTTCAATCGTGCATTCTCACCAGACAAATCCGTAATGACGGGCTCTTTCAAATTCGAGAATGGCGGAAGCTCGTATGTATCCGAGACATCTTGGGCCGCAGTCATCATCATCTCCTCGGTCGTGATTGTGGAATCGACTTCCGAAGAATCCGTTCGAGGTTGATCTTCCGTCTCTCTTTTTTCTGCTACGACTTTCTCACTAAATCCGACGATTGGAATGTCTTGCATCGTGACCACGTCTGACTCTACTTCCGGGTCCGATTGCGCTTCCGTTAATTTTGGACGAGGTGAGGTCTTGCGCGTTCGTTTCGCCTCTTGCTGCTTCTCCACTTTCGGTCTGGCTCGCCATTCGTTTCTGACTGCTGTGACGGATTCCTGCATGCGATGAAAGAGTGTCCCCCAAATAGTCGGGGCATAAAACGAGACACCGACGAGGAAGCAGACGATCCCTAAAAAGATAATCCCGAAGTCTGAGAATAAATATTGGTTCAAGTTATAGAAAGTGGCATTGATGCCGCCCCTTGCCTCTCCCCAAAGTAAGTCCCCGAATAGTAAGAATGAGGCGAGCATTGCGAATAATCCCGCTCGTCGCATCGGTTTCATCGGAGTGAGAACAATCCATAACCACACAGCCATCATCAAGTAAGTGAGCGCACCCCATCCTCCAAAAAGATAGACGGATAAATCAGATAACTGTTTACCGATCCACCCTAAATCAAAAAAGGCAAATACGAATGCGACGATGGCGAGGACAAAGAATCCCCACCCATATGTACGTGGCGCAATCGATTGTTTTTTACGGTTCCTCATATTTCGCGTCGCTGGGCGCTTTCGCTTTACGGGAGTCTTTCTTGTTTTTTGAGCCACATCAGTTCCTCCTAAAAAAAGAAGGCAAAAGTCAGATGACTTTTGCCTCACTCTCATTCCATTAAATCTCCATGATGATCGGCAAGATCATCGGACGACGTTTCGTCTGCTCGAATAAGAAGACGCTAAGTCGCTCGCGGATATTTGATTTCAATTCGGTCCAATCACTGCCAGCCTGCAGACTCTTTTCAATCTGTTTCGTGACAATACGGTTTGCCTCTGAAATCATTTCCTCCGATTCGCGCATGTACACGAAACCACGTGAGATGAGTTCAGGTCCTGAAATCAATTTCTTCTGTTTCCGATTCAACGTGACCACGCAGAGGACAACTCCATCTTGTGACAACAAACGACGGTCCCGTAAGACGATGTTTCCAACGTCCCCAACACCGATTCCGTCAATCAAGACGTTACCTGCAGGGACTTTTCGGCTCATGCGGGCTTTTCGACCTGTGAACTCAACGACGTCACCTTTTTCAACGATGAAGATGTTGTTCGGTTTGACACCCACTTGTTCTGCGAGTTTCGAGTGTGCCATCTGCATACGATATTCGCCGTGAATCGGTAAGAAGTACTTCGGTTTGACAAGGTTGAGCATCAACTTCAATTCTTCCGCTGAACCGTGTCCAGATACGTGGACTTTTCGCTGATTATAAATGACGTTCGCACCCGAACGGAACAATAAGTCAATCGTTTTAGAAACCGACTTCTCATTCCCTGGAATCGGTGTCGCCGCAATGACGACCGTGTCATTCAATCGAATGTTGACTTGCTTGTGGGCATTACGTGCCATGCGAGTCAACGCCGCCATCGGCTCCCCTTGCGAACCTGTCGTTAAAATGACGACCTTGTTATCCGGTAGACGGTTAACTTGGGACAACTCAACGAGAGTCTTCGCCTTGAAGCGCAAGTAGTTTAATTTTTGCGCAACTTCGACGATGTTGACCATACTACGACCGACGACCGCGACTTTACGATCATTCGCTTCTGCTGCTGCAAATACTTGTTGCAAGCGATGGACGTTCGAGGCGAATGATGCCACGATAACCCGACCTTCCGCTTGATAGATGACATCGTTCAATTCAGCTCCAACGATTGACTCTGAACCGGTTTGCCCCGGTCGCTCGGCGTTCGTCGAGTCGGAAAGAAGCGCAAGAACGCCACGTTGTCCGATTGCTGCTAATTTATTGAAGTCAGATTGTTTACCATCGACAGGCGTGTAATCAAACTTGAAGTCTCCGGTATGGACGATCGCACCTTGAGACGTTTGAATACATACGCCGACGCAGTCGGGAATCGAGTGATTGACGCGGAAAAACGTGATGAAATGATCAGCGATAGTCAATTTCGTTTTGGCATCAATCATGCGAAGGTCGACTTCTTTCAACAAACCGGCCTCTTTTAATTTCAATTCAATCAACCCGAGGGTCAATTTCGTCCCGTAAACTGGGACGTGTTTCAAGTCGCGTAAGACGTAGCTGAGTCCACCGATATGGTCTTCGTGACCATGGGTGATGAAAATCGCCCGTACACGATCTTTATTTTCTTTTAAGTATGTGATGTCTGGGATGACGATATCAATCCCGAGCATCTCATCGCCTGGAAACATTAGACCGGCATCGATGACGAAGATGTCGTCGTCTAGTTCCACGACGTACATGTTCTTCCCGATTTCGCCTACGCCTCCAAGCGCAAAGACGCTAATATTCTCTGTCTTCTTTTTTGACACTAACAAAAACCTCCTAAATGATTCATATTCTGTTTCGTCCCCTTATCGCTACTGAATATTGTAGCGGAAAACGGCTTCATTGCCAACATTTCCGTTTAATCTAATAGAGGTTTTAGTGCATCGGCAAGAGGTGCCGTCTCTTCTTTGTCAGGTCGTTTCCCTGCAACAAGTTGACGAATCGACAAACCGAAGTCCATCTGGAGGTGAGGATAGTCCGGGAATGAGTTCCAGTCTCCGCCCCATTCAAACCCGAGCGCCTTCCCTAACTCCCCGAGTTCTTGCCAGTCAGGAATGTCATTCCGATTACGATCCGTATTCAGGTCATAGTCGGTCTTATTGTTATGGATGATGACGAAATCCACAGCAAGACCGTAGTTATGATAGCTCTGACCCGCCTTAGCATTGGTCACCACTTGCCCGGGTTCAGACCGTCCTTGCGCATACAGTGCATTCTGTTCCTTGGCAGAACGGTATCCAGAAGTGAGGCGTACTTCAAGGTCTAGACAAGAATGGGCTAATCGAATGAACGATTCTCCCCGATTGGCGACTAACGGATGCAACCGGTCAAAATCAATCTTCGACCTTGTCAAGATCGCATTTTCTTCCTCCACGTCCCGCACACACATATCCGCTTCAAACGTCGGTTCATCTACCCAAGGCACCGGTTCCGGTTGCATATAAAAGTAAGCGAGCGTAATGCCAATCAGAAAGGCGATCATTGCAAGAGATAACACGCCTGTCCACCTCATCTTCTTAACCGTTTACGCAGTCCTTTTAAGAGTGGCAATCCTTTTTCGAGAGCCATATACAAAGGACGATTCAAGACGAGGTCGAATTCCCCGACCTTTTCAATCATGTCGCTTCCCCATCCCGATTTGAATGCGTATAGACCAGCATACTCATCATCCGGGTCCGTACTTCCTGATACCCCGCCGAAATCGTATCGCTCGGCGCCACTCTCTTTGGCCGCCTGCATCATCGTCCACTGCATCAAGTGGTTCGGCATAAATTCACGGAATTCATTTGACGAGGCTCCGTATAAGTAATAAGAGCGCCGTCCTGCGAGTGTCAACAGACCACCTGATAAGACGAGCCCGTTCGGATAGGTCTGATCAAGTTCGACCAGCTCAGGGAGGGCTTGCTCCGCTTTCTGAATTTGTGCTTCCGTCTGTTCCTTGCGGTTCAAAAGACTGTTACGCTTCTTCTCAATCGTTTCTTTCTCAAGACCCCGTTCAATCTTCGCCAACTCTTTCTTCGCTTTTTCTAGCGTTGCCTGTTGCTGTTCGAGTGCGATTTTCGGTTCGAGGGTTGTCAAGAAGAGACGGGCATCGTTCGGTTGCAGACAATCGTATAGGTTCTCAAAATAATCGAGCCCTCGCGTAGCGAATCCGTCACGTTCCCCTGTTACTTTCATCAAATCGGCGAACGTTTTGAGTCCGTCACGACCGACCTCCTTGCAGACAATTCCCTTTTTCTCCGCGAGGCGGACGTTGTAGCGGAACTTATGATGGAATTTCGTAAAAATATCTTTCTCACTCGGGCGCAAATCCGTTTCCATGGTAAAACGAGGTTGGGCGTAATCAAATCCACCGCCATATCCCTTATGTTTAAACCCGATGGCAGCCATTTCGGTCAATAGCCCTGGCATCTCATCGCGATCAATGTTTGGATCGATTTTTACGACGATGGCTTTATGTGCCACCGCGACACGTCTCGCTTCTTTCACGAGCGCCTGCAGCGATGCCAAATCTTCGTAGTCCACGACAAATCCGCGTGGGGCATAACACAATGTGTATGGTAATTTCGGGACACGTTTAAACAAAAGTAAAGCGACACCGGACGTCACGCCGTCTCGCGCAACCGCGACACGTTCTGAAGTCCAGCCATTTTGGCGCTTCACATCTCCCCAACTCGATAGTTGCAACAAATCTCCACGGTCGTGTGTTTTGACGAAGTCGTCATGTTCTTTTTCTGTCAACGTAATTGGTTGTACTGCCATAAATCATGCTTCCTCCGTATTCAAAATGGTCGCTCGTACAATCGCCTCTTCGTCGAGCGGCAATTTTTCATTTCCGATAATTTGGTACTTTTCGTGCCCTTTCCCTGCTAGCACGATGATGTTGTCCGGTTTCGCTAAACGGGCCGCATAACGGACCGCTTCTTCTCGATCCCCGATTTCAACAAAGTTGTCATGGGTCATCCCGGCCGCAATCCCTTTTGTAATGGACTCATACGCTTCGAATCGTGGATCATCTGTCGTGATGATGACGGTACCGGCATAGGACGAAGCCATCTCGCCCATTGCCGGACGTTTTGTGACGTCACGGTTTCCACCTGTCCCAATCAAAAAGATAATCTTTTCTTTTGGTACGCCGACGAGCGACTTCAGACACTGTTCGATGCCATCAGGTGTATGAGCATAGTCCGCATATACGTTGTAACCTGGGACGTCTAAACGTTGCATCCGTCCCTTGGCCGGATGAATCATCTCAAGTGCTTTTGCAATTCGCTCAAGCGAGTAACCGGCAGCGAGAAGACAACCCGTCGCCAACAATAGATTGTACACGTTGAAACGACCGATGAACTGGACCGTTACCGGAAGTTTTGCGCCTTGGTAATTCAATGTAAAGCTGGTCTGAGACAACGTCTGTTCAATGTCCGTTGCCATCAAGTCTGCTTGCGCATCAATCCCATATGTTATTACTTTCGCACCGGTCATCGTCTCATAAAGAGGCGTTTGTGCATCGTCCGCGTTCAAGACGGCTACTTTTCCACGTGAGGCCATTTGACCGAGTTGAGCGAACAATAACCCTTTTGCACGTGCATAGTTTTCAAACGTTCCATGAAAATCTAGGTGATCGTGTGTCAAGTTCGTGAAGCCCACGATGTCAAAATCAGTTCCGATGACACGTCCGAGCTCAAGACCGTGTGAGGACACTTCCATCATCACGTCCGTCACGCCCTCATCACGCATTTGTGCCAATAACTGTTGAAGTTCTGAACTTTGAGGCGTCGTATTTTTACTTGGAACGATTTTATCGTTGATGCGTACTTCAACGGTCCCAATCAAACCGGTTGAATGACCGAGGACATCGAGGACGTCTCGTAAAATCGTCGTCGTCGTCGTTTTCCCATTCGTTCCCGTGATCCCGAACAGTCGCATCTGTTCAGATGGATACGCATAAAAGGCCGAAGCCAACAACCCGATTGAACGCGAACTGTCACGCACAATCAAGTTTGGCACTGACAGGTCGAGCGGTCGTTCGCTAACGACTGCCACCGCGCCTCGCGCTACCGCTTGTGCCGCATATTCATGCCCATCCACCGTATAGCCTTTGATGGCGACAAACAGCGTTCCCGGCACAACTTCTCGCGAGTCCGTCGTCACATGCGTCACGACGATGCCTTCTAGATTTGGTTGATTAATTAGTTGTATCGTCTTCACTAAATCCGTTAAGTTCAAGTCTTTCCCTTCTTTCACCTGTATCCTATCCAAACTAAAGAATACCTCTTAATCAGTGTAGAGAACTTACAATTCGGTTTCAAGTCACGCTTCGTTTGGGAGGACATATGACTTCGCCGGGCGATGGTTCAACACCTCACGAATCAATGCATTGACCTCATCGCGTTCAATCCGTTCTACTTTCTCAATCACTTGTTCAATCGGCTCGACTTCGTCGAGCAATAGCAAGTTCCGTCCGTTCCGGTTCATGCGGGCACTCGAACTTTCATTCCCGAGGGCGATCGATCCTTTCAATTGTCGCTTGCCTTTGTCTACTTCCTCAGCAGTCAAACCTTCTGCGACAAGTCGCTTCATCTCTCTCTCAAGGATGACTTCGACTTGTTCTAACGTATCCGGTGACGTACCGACATAAATGGTAAACGTACCGTGATCGGAAAACGTCGTGTAGTAAGAGTAAATGGAATAAGCTAACCCTTCTTCTTCACGGATGGACTGGAATAAACGCGAAGACATCGTCGCGCCGATTGCGTTGTTCATCAATGCCAAGTGAGGCAAACGGTCATCCGTCGCGGGAATCGCTTCGTAGTTCCAGCAGAGGTGGGCTTGCTCCGTTTCTTTTTGTTTCGACAATGTGTCATGGAACAGTTCCGGTTGATTGATTTCTTTCGACGATTCCCTAGAAGGGATGTGAGCAAACCTACGTTTTACCGCCTCAATCAATTCTTCAGAAACATGACCTGCAATCGAGACGACAATTTGCTCGGCCGTATACTGTTCCTGTAAGTATTCGACGAGCTGGTCACGTGTCAATCGATTGACACTCTCCTCCGTCCCTAAAATAGGTTGAGCGAGGATATCGTCACGATACGCCGCAATGGCCAATAGTTCATGAACGAGATCTTCCGGCGTGTCCTCATACATTTTAATTTCTTCCACAACGACACGCTTTTCTTTTTCCAACTCCTGTGCATCGAGCACCGACTCAAACAGCATATCTGTCAGTACGTCGAGAGCCATGATCGCGTGTTCATCGAGCGTCTTCACATAAAAGCATGTATGGTCTTTCGAGGTGAATGCGTTGACGCTTCCACCGAGCTCATCGAAAAAGGAAGCAATCTCTTTTGCGCTTTTTGATGCGGTGCCCTTGAACAGCATATGTTCAATCAAATGGCTGATACCGATGTTCTCAAAAGTTTCTGTACGTGTTCCGGCTTTAATGAATACCCCGGTTGAGGTGCTGAGTGAACCATCGATTGGTTCGATGATGATTCGAACACCGTTCTCTAGTGTCATCCATTCCATATTCTCACTCCTATGAAAAAGGCCATCGCACCAAGACGATGGCCAGAATAATTAATTTGTCGAGCGCGGTGGACGACGGTCCCCGTCACGACGTGGCGGACGGCTTTCGCGAGGTGGACGGGTTTCACGTGCTGCCTTCCGTTTCGCTTCGTATGCCTCACGCTCTTCAGGAGACAATCCTTCTAAGATGAGCGCTTTTCGTGATGCGTTGACACGACCTTTGTCATCGATTTCAGTGACTTTGACTTGAATCGAATCGCCAAGCTTCACAACATCCTCGACGTTTGCGACACGCTCAAGGCTGAATTCGGATACGTGTACGAGTGCATCTTTCCCTTTGAATAACTCGACGAATGCGCCGAATTTCTCGATGCGACGTACGGTAGCATCGTATACTTCACCGACGACGACTTCACGGACAATGTCACCGATCATAGACATGGCAAGATCGATTCCTTCTTGGTCCGTCGAGGCGATGAAGACCGTACCATCTTGTTCGATGTCGATCTTGACGCCCGTTTGGTCGATGATGCTGTTGATCATCTTCCCACCTGGTCCGATGACGTCGCGGATTTTATCCGGATTGATTGTCATCGTCACAATCTTCGGTGCGTATTTCGACAATTGTGTACGTGGTGTATCCAACGTCTCAAGCATGTGGTCAAGAATGTGCAAACGACCGACACGTGCCTGTTCAAGCGCTTCTTCTAGAATTTCACGCGTGATTCCGGCAATCTTGATATCCATTTGAAGGGCAGTGATCCCGTCTTTCGTTCCAGCTACTTTGAAGTCCATATCCCCAAGGTGGTCTTCAAGTCCTTGAATATCTGTCAAGACCGTGTAATGCTCACCTTCCATGATAAGACCCATGGCAATCCCAGCGACTGGCGCTTTGATTGGCACACCTGCATCCATCAATGCGAGTGTCGACCCACAAATCGAAGCTTGTGAACTTGAACCGTTTGATTCGAGTACTTCTGAAACGAGACGAATCGTATACGGGAAGTCTGCTTCTTTCGGAATAATTGGAAGAAGTGCACGTTCACCGAGTGCCCCGTGACCGATTTCACGACGACCTGGTGCACGGACAGGACGTGCTTCACCGACTGAGAATGGCGGGAAGTTATAGTGGTGCATGAAGCGTTTGTTCTCTTCTAGACCGATTCCGTCGATGATTTGCGCATCACCGATGACACCGAGAGTCGCGACCGACATGACCTGTGTTTGACCACGTGTGAAGAGACCGACACCGTGTGCGCGTGGGAGTAATCCGACTTCTGACGCGAGCGGACGAATCACGTCTGGACGACGTCCGTCTGGGCGGACTTTTTCGACCGTGATCAAACGACGGACTTCATCTTTGACGAACTTGTTCAAAATCCCTGAAACTTCACCGAGTTTCGATGGCTCGTCAGCAAGACGTTCTTCATACATCGCAACATATTTCGCAATCACTTCGTTGATGGCTTCGTCACGAGCATGTTTCTCTTCCACTTGAACCGCTTCTACGATTTCAGGACGAGCTGCTTCGAGTTCAGCAGTAAGCGCCTCATCGTATTTCGAGACCGTGTATTCGAATTTAGGTTTTCCGACGGCTTCTACGATTTCTTGTTGGAATGCGATCAAACGCTTGATTTCTTCATGTCCAAACAAGATCGACTCGAGCATGATGTCCTCAGGCACTTCGTTCGCACCTGCTTCAACCATGTTGATGGCTGTCGATGTCCCTGCAACTTGAAGTTCAAGGTCCGTTTTCTCCAACTGAGCCGTCGTCGGGTTGATGACGAATTCACCGTCTACACGTCCGACTGTCACGCCAGCGATTGGACCGTCAAACGGTACATCTGAAATCGAGAGCGCGATCGATGTTCCTAGCATACCCGCCATTTCAGCCGAGCAATCTGGGTCGTTTGACATGACGTAAATCATGACTTGAATGTCATGACGGAATCCGTCTGGGAAGAGCGGACGAATCGGGCGGTCGATGAGACGTGATGTCAAAATCGCGTTTTCACCCGGGCGACCTTCACGGCGAAGGAAACCACCTGGAATTTTACCGACCGAGTAAAGTTTCTCCTCATAGTTGACCGTCAATGGGAAGAAGTCTAAATCTTTTGGTGCTTTTGAAGCCGTCACTGTCGCAAGGACAACCGTATCTCCATAACGCACGAGTGCCGAGCCGTTTGCTTGCTTCGCAAGTTGGCCGACCTCTACAGACAGTGGGCGTCCGCCCCACTCTGTAGAGAATACTTGTTTCGTACCTAACATGTACATTCTCCTCTCAAACCTTATCTAGTTTATTATGTAACTCATTCCAACGAATGTCTAATCATTTTCCTTAAAAAAGAAGAAACGGACTAGGACGTTGTCCCAGCCCGTTAAACAGTCTCAATCGATTAACGACGGAGACCGAGGCGTTGAATCAATTCACGGTAACGTGTAACGTCCTTGTTACGAAGGTACGTAAGCAAGTTACGACGACGTCCAACCATTTTCAAGAGACCGCGACGTGAGTGGTGGTCTTTCTTGTGTGTACGAAGGTGGTCGTTCAATGTGTTGATTTGTTCAGTCAACACAGCCACTTGTACTTCCGGTGAACCTGTGTCACCTTGTTTTGTCGCGAATTCCGCGATAATTTCGTTTTTACGTTCTTTTGAGAGTGCCATTGCCTCTCCACCTCCATTTAATGAAAAATTGCCGCGTTGCCGAGCCGACGTTGGTGAATCGACCAGCCAAGCGAAGCGGTGTACTTTGCGTACTTGACAAGGATAGCGTACCCGCTCTTGAAAGTCAAGATAGGATTGAACGAGCTGCCACCTCATCTTCTTTTAGTTGAGCGACCAATGCATCCAACCCATCGAACGCGCGTTCATTCCGAATATATTGGATCCACTCGATTTCGATGACTTGTCCATATAAATCCTCGGAGAAGTCGAAGAGATGGCTCTCAACAGAGACCGATCCCGTCTCATAAAACGTCGGACGACGTCCAACATTCGTCATCGCGTGGAACATCCGTCCGTCCGGTAGCGTGACTCGAGTCGCGTATACGCCCAATCGTGGCATGACGTACGAAGCGTCCATCAACACGTTCGCAGTCGGGAAACCGATTGTACGCCCTCTCGCATCACCGTGAATGACTTCGCCACAGATCACGTATGGCGTACCGAGGAGTTCATGTGCGGCATCGACCTGTCCCTCTGCCAAGAGTTTACGGATGCGGGTAGATGACACTTTTTCCCCATCCATCGTCTGCTCTGTGACGACAGACGTCGCGAATTGGTCACGCGCATGGTACGGAAGTGTCTCCATCGTCCCTTCTCCAAACTTTCCATACGAGTAATCAAAACCAGCTGTCACGTGCACGGCTCCGGCACCGATCAAATAATCATCTACAAACTGTTGCGGGGACAAATTGGCCAATTCTTTTGTGAATGTCAAGACGAGGCAACGCTCTACCCCGAGCGCTTCGATGCGCTTCAGTTTCCGGGACAGCGGTGTAATATAGCGGACCGCATCCGGTTTATTGGAGAGTACTTGTTTCGGATGAGGATCGAACGTGACGACCGTCACCGGCAGGTTGTGCTCAGCTGCCACGCGTTTGGCATGATTGATTACAGCTTGATGCCCTTTATGAACACCGTCGAAGAAACCGAGTACCATAATGGATGGATACACGTCGGGTGTTTCTGGATAAGTGAGATGTTTTGTTTCCATACTGTCAAATTCCCCCTTAGTCGATAGCCAACATGACCTCGACTGTAGCGTCTGTCGTTCCTTCTTGTCTTCGATATAAAGCAAGAGGGATTCCTTCTTCATTATAGACAGTAAATAACTCAAATTCGAGCGAAACGCCGTTCAGCTTCCCGCCGTTGCGAATATAGCGTTCCCGATTCTTTGGAATGGTGATCATTGGCCAGCGTTTGATCACATCTTCGAGAGGAATGACATACGCCATTCGCTCCTCGACCGTTTCAAGTGTTTGAAGCGTTCCGAGTGTTACCGCGGTCGCTTCATCAAACGTTCCTGAGCTCGTCCGTCTGAGTTCGCTCATATGGGCAGGGTAACCGAGTTTCTCTCCAATCTGAACGGCGAGCGTTCGAATATACGTCCCTTTCCCACAGTCGATTTCCATTCGGAATCGACAGACGTCCGCTTCGAATATCAATTCACTCGTCCGCTCCAGACGATGAATCTCGACCGTCCGCCGAGGTCGTTCGACGGTCTGCCCTTTCCGAGCATACTCGTACAACTTCTTCCCATTTACTTTGACCGCCGAGTAGTACGGAGGGATTTGTTCAATCCTCCCTGTCAATTGGCGCATCGCCTCGTCAATCTGGGTTGCATCCAAATCGTTCGGTGTGACTGACTTCTGCGCGACGACCTCGCCATGCGCGTCCTCGGTCATCGTGGCGGTACCAATCGTCACCTCGGCCACGTAACGCTTCCCTTCATCTGTGATAAAACGCGATAACTTTGTGGCGCGCCCTAAACAGATGGGCAATATGCCTGTCACTTCCGGGTCAAGCGTACCCGTGTGACCGACCTTTTTCGTCTGGAATAATTTTCGTAATTTAAATACGCAGTCATGACTCGTCATGCCAGCATCTTTATCGAGTACGAGCACTCCGTTCGGTTCCAATTTCATCCCTCCATATAAAAAAAGGGAGAACGACGTCTCCCCTTTCAAATTATTAATCTTTGTTCAAATCACGAATCAACGAATCGATATGGCTACCATATGCGACTGAAGAATCATATTCAAACGAGATCTCTGGTGTTTTCCGAAGACGGATGCGATTCCCGATTTCGCGACGGATAAACCCTTTCGCCTTATCGAGACCAGCTTGCGTTTCTGCTTTCACATCTTCCTCATCACCAAGCACCGTATAATAGACTGTTGCTTGCTGTAAGTCACCTGTCACATCAACGCTCGTAATCGTAGCGTTTTTTGTACGCGGGTCACTGACTTCACGTAACAAGACATCTGTTATTTCTTTACGCATTTGCTCGGCAACACGTTGGGCACGAATTTTCATACGTGATCCCTCCTCACATTATTTACGTTCGACTTCTTTCATGACGAACGCTTCAATGACATCGTCTACTTTGATGTCATCAAATTTCTCTACTTTAATCCCACACTCATAACCAGTCGCAACTTCTTTCACGTCATCTTTGAAACGACGAAGCGTATCGAGTTTACCTTCGTAAATCACGATTCCGTTACGAATGACACGGACACCGGCGTCACGTGTGATTTTACCTTCTGTCACATAACAACCTGCAATCGCACCGACTTTCGAAACTTTGAAGACGTCACGGACTTCGACTTGACCTGTGATTTCTTCCACGAACTCTGGGTCAAGCATCCCTTTCATCGCGCTCTCGATTTCTTCGATTGCATTGTAGATGATGCGGTGGAGACGCATTTCAACGTTCTCTTGTTCCGCCATCGAACGTGCGTTTCCATCAGGACGGACGTTGAATCCGATGATGACAGCATTCGCAGCTGAAGCGAGGATGACGTCACCTTCCGTGATTGCACCGACACCTTGGTGAACGATGTTAACTTTGACGCCTTCGACATCAATCTTGCGGAGTGAACCAGCCAATGCTTCGGCTGACCCTTGAACGTCTGCTTTGATGATGACGTTCAAGTCTTTCACTTCACCTTCTTGAATGCGGCTGAACAAATCATCAAGACTTACTTTCGCCGACTCACGACGCTGTGACTCAAGGTAACGTTGGTAACGTTTTTCCCCGATTGCACGTGCTTTCTTCTCATCTTCGAAGACGATGAACTGGTCACCCGCTTGTGGAACGTCGTTCAAACCAGTGATTTCAATCGGTGTAGATGGTCCGACTTGTTTCACACGGCGACCGATATCGTTGACCATCGCACGGACACGACCGAACGTGCTACCGACGACGATTGAATCTCCGATTCGAAGTGTACCGTGTTGAACGAGAAGTGTCGCGACCGGTCCACGTCCTTTGTCGAGTTTCGCCTCGATGACTGAACCACGAGCTGGCATGTCTGGTGTCGATTTATATTCTTCGACTTCAGAAACGAGGAGAATCATCTCGAGCAATTCATCGATCCCTTCGCCTTTGATGGCAGAAATCGGAACGAAGATTGTTTCGCCGCCCCACTCTTCAGGGATGAGACCGAACTCTGTCAACTCTTGTTTGACACGGTCAGGGTTTGCCCCTTCTTTGTCCATTTTGTTGACTGCCACGATGATTGGAACGTTCGCTGCCTTGGCGTGCGAGATTGCTTCCTCTGTTTGTGGCATGACGCCATCGTCAGCCGCAACGACGATGATCGCGATATCTGTCACTTCGGCACCGCGGGCGCGCATCGTTGTGAAGGCTGCGTGACCTGGTGTATCGAGGAATGTGATTTTCTTATCGTTGACTTCAACTTGGTAAGCACCGATGTGCTGCGTGATTCCGCCCGCTTCTCCTGCGACGACTTTCGTGTTACGAATCGAGTCAAGAAGTGTCGTTTTCCCGTGGTCGACGTGACCCATGATGGTAACGACAGCTGGACGTTCTTCAAGGTCATATTGTGAGAAGTCGATCTCAACTGTTTCAAAGTCTGTCTCATCGACAACAACTTCTTTTTCAACCTCAAAGCCGAATTCTGCAGCGAGTAATTCAACCGTTTCATCATCAAGCGTTTGGTTGATGGTTGCCATGACACCGAGACCCATCAACTTCATGATGATTTCGTTTGGCTTTTTGTTCATTTTTGAGGCAAGGTCAGACACGCTGAGTACATCGTCATACTTGATGACGTTGCCCATCTCTGCCTCTTGCGCGAGACGTGCTGCTTTACGCTGACTTGTCTTCGAGTTTGGATCGGCTTCTTGTGGCACAGCCGCTTTTACCGGCTTGCCTTTGCCTTTCCCTTTTCCACGTTTTTTATTGCGTGGGTCGTTGTTTCGGTTGTCGTTACGATTTTGTCCACCGCGATTATTTTGACCGCCACGGTTCTGTTGTCCCGCTTGTGGACGTGGCGATTGTGCTTCTTTTTTCTCTTGCTTCGGCTCATTCGATGTTGACGTCGCTTTCGCTTCCGCTTGTTTTTCAGCACGATATTTTTCAGGATTGAACACACGGTCCAATTGTTTTACCGTTTCCTCATCGAGGACGGCCATATGGTTTTTCACCGGTTTGTTCAATTTTTCTAATTGAGTAATGACTTGTTTACTCGTTACATTCTGTTCTTTTGCAAATTCATAGACGCGTTTTCCCAAAGCATCCACCTCCGTTAATAGTTAAGAGAGAAGTTGCTTAAGCTTGTTCGCAAATCCGGATTCTGTCACCGATACGACGACACGCATGTCTTTACCGAGTGCGGCCCCGATTGTATAGCGATCGCTCACTTCAATCAATGGCACTTGATAAGACGCACATTTGTCAGTGACTCGTTTTTTCGTCGAGGCACCTGCATCTCCGGCTAGAATGACGAGCTTGGCACGACCCGCTCGTACATCCTTTAATACAAACTCTTCTCCCATCGTTACTTTCCTCGCTCGAGCAGCAAGGCCTAACAATGATTCCCACTGGCTCATGATTCGCCACCTGCGACAGCTTTCAACTGTTCATACAAGTCGTCGCTCGTCTTTACTTTCAAGTGATGGTCGAGCGTCCGTTTTTTCTCTGCTTGACGGACGACTTCGATATCTTTTGATAAGTATGCGCCACGACCGTTCACTTTACCCGTCTGATCGATGACCACGTCACCTTCAGGCGTCCGAACGACACGAATCAATTCTTTTTTCGGGAGCATTTCTTGTGTGACCACACACTTACGCAAAGGAAGTTTCTTTTGCTTCATGGTCATTCCTCTTCTTTCACCGCAGTCGTTTCAACTGTAGCATCTGATAAGTCTTGTTCTACTTCATTTTGAACAATTTCTGGTTCTGATTCAACTTTTTCAGTGAACGTATCGAACAAATCAAGTGCTTCGGCATCCGTTTCACTCTTGATATCGATTTTCCATCCTGTCAATTTCGCAGCGAGACGGGCGTTTTGACCACGTTTCCCGATTGCGAGTGACAATTGATAGTCAGGTACGACGACTGTCGTCGATTTTGCTGGCTCGTTGACATATACCGCAACGACCTGAGCCGGGCTGAGTGCGTTACGAACGAACTCTTTCGGGTCTTCAGACCAACGGACGATATCAATTTTCTCGCCGTTCAATTCGTCGACGATCGTTTGAACACGTTGTCCTTTCGGTCCGACACATGCGCCGACTGGGTCGACGATATCCGAATGTACAGCGATTTTCGAACGGTCACCCGCTTCGCGTGATACTGACATCACGTCCACTGTTCCGTTTGAAATCTCTGGAACTTCGAGTTCGAACAAACGGCGCAAAAGTCCCGGATGCGTACGCGAAACTTGAATCGCTGCACCTGAACCTTTCGTCGTTGAATCTACTTTTGTCACGTATACTTTGATGCGATCATGAATTTGGTATGACTCGTTCGGCATCTGTTCATTCGGTGTCAATACAGCTTCAATGTTGTTTTCGAGACCGATATAAAGGTTGCGTGGGTCAAAACGCTCCACGATCCCTGTCATGATTTCATCTTCTTTGTCAGCGAAGTGGTTGTAGATGCGTTCGCGTTCCGCTTCACGCATCTTCTGTGTGACGACTTGTTTTGCCGTCATCGCCGCGACACGTCCAAAATCACTCGGTGTGACTTCTTCTTTATGGAAATCGCCGAGCTCATAGTTCGGATCGATTTCATGTGCTTCTTCGAGTGAGAGCTGTTGGTCCGGTTGCGTGAGGCGCTCTACGACTTCTAACAAAGCGTAGACACGGATATCCCCCGTCACCTGATCAAACTCGACTTTCACGTGCTCGTTCGGGTTCGCCACGTTGCGGCGATACGCAGAAATGAGCGCTTGTTCGAGTGCATCGATAATGATATTTTTGTCGATTCCTTTTTCTTTGGCAATCTGATCGATTGTAGTGAGTAATTGTGGACCCATCTTCTTCCCTCTCCTTAACTAAACGTGACCGCTAAGCGGGCTTGTGCAATTTTGTCAACCGGTAGCGATACCGCTTTTTTTCTTGTCTTGATGCGTGTCTCGATCACGACCGTTTCCCCATCATATGCCGTCAAAATTCCTTCAAACTCTTTGGCACCATCGATCGGAGCGAACGTTTTCATGTAGACATTTTTGCCTACCGCACGTTCAAAATCGCTCGGCTTTTTCAGCGGACGCTCCGCACCAGGACTCGAGACATCAAGATAATAAGCCTGTTCAATCGGATCGGTTTCGTTTAGTTTTTCCGAGAGCTGTTCATTGATATTGACGCAATCGTCCAAATCGACGCCCCCCGGCTTATCGATATAGACGCGCAAGAACCAGTCTGGACCTTCCTTAACAAATTCCACATCGACCAATTCCATGTTTTCTCGTTCTACGATCGGCAACGCAATCGATTCAACGACTTCTGTTATTTTGGACACTCTCATCCCTCCTTCTGGCTTTTACATACAAGAAAGGAGTAGGGTTCCCTACTCCTTTCCGTCGTAGTATCCAACTTTGTTCGATACTAATATATCATATTTTCCCGATAAATCGCAACTTACACCCCAAAATCAAAGAATGAGAGTTGGTTCTCATCAGGCAGACCTTCGAGACATTTCATCGTATCGAGTGTCTCGATGACCGTTTTCGAAAGTTTCGCACGTTTCCGCAAATCTTCTTTCGAAAGGAACTGTCCTTCTTCCCTTGCTTCGACAATCGCTTTTGCCGCATTCGTTCCCAGTCCATCGACCGCGTTGAAAGGTGGAATCAGCGTATTGTCTTCAATCAAGAACTCTGTCGCACTCGACCGATACAAGTCGATGTTTTGGAACTTCATTCCCCGCTCGAGCATTTCGAGCGCAAGTTCGAGGACCGTGTGTAGCCCTTTATCCTTCGCTGTCGCATCGAACCCTTTTTCTCGAATATCCGACATCGCCTTACGAACGGCCTGGGGACCTTTGATCATCGCGGATAAGTCAAAATCTCCCGCTCGAACGGTAAAGTACGTCGCGTAGTACAGAATCGGATGATGTACTTTAAAGTATGCAATCCGGACCGCCATTAACACGTAGGCAGTCGCGTGTGCTTTCGGGAACATGTACTTGATTTTCTTACAAGACGAGATATACCATTCCGGCACGTCATTCTCTCGCATCTCGGACTCCATCTCTTCCGTGAGCCCTTTCCCTTTCCGGACGGATTCCATGATTTTAAAGGCGAATGACGGTTCGAGGCCCGCGTAAATCAGATAGACCATGATGTCATCTCGACAACCAATTACATCCTTCAGTTCGCACGTCCCGTTATAAATCAATTCGTTCGCGTTCCCGAGCCAAACGTCTGTTCCGTGGGATAGACCGGAAATTTGAACGAGCTCCGAGAACGTCGACGGTTTTGTCTCTTCAAGCATCTGACGAACGAATTTCGTCCCGAATTCTGGAATCCCGAGCGTCCCGGTTTTCGATTCAATCTGTTCTGGTGTCACCCCAAGCACTTCTGGTGAAGAAAAAATCTTCATGACTGTCGGGTCATCTGTCGGAATCGTCTTTGGATCGATACCAGACAAATCCTGTAACATCCGGATGACGGTCGGGTCATCATGCCCGAGAATATCAAGTTTCAATAAGTTGTCATGGATGGAGTGGAAGTCGAAGTGAGTCGTCTTCCATTCAGACGAATTGTCATCCGCCGGATATTGAATCGGGGAGATATCCGCGATATCCATATAGTCCGGTACGACGATGATACCCCCTGGGTGTTGCCCCGTCGTCCTTTTTACACCGGTGACCCCAGAAACGAGACGGTCGACTTCGGCGTTCCGGTAAATCTTATCGTTCTCGGTCGCATAGCCTTTCACGTATCCATAAGCCGTTTTGTCGGCAATCGTTCCGATTGTCCCGGCACGATAGACGTATTCTTCTCCGAACAGTACTTTTGTATAGGCGTGGGCATGCGGTTGATATTCACCTGAGAAGTTCAAGTCGATATCCGGTACTTTGTCCCCTTTGAAACCAAGGAATGTCTCGAACGGAATATCATGACCGTCTTTTTTGTACCACGTGCCGCACTCCGGACACTCCTTGTCTGGCAAGTCATACCCCGAACCGACCGATCCATCATTAAAGAAATGTGAGTGCTGACAGTTCGGACAGACGTAGTGAGGCGGTAGCGGGTTGACTTCGGTGATTTCCGTCATCGTTGCGACGAGACTCGACCCGACCGACCCCCGCGAACCGACCAGATATCCATCATCGAGTGATTTTTTAACGAGTTTATGTGAAATCAAATAAATGACGGCGAACCCGTGACCGATAATCGATTTGAGCTCTTTCTCAAGACGCGCCTCCACGATTTCAGGCAACTCGTCTCCATAGATGGAGCGAGCCATGTCGTAGCTCATATTCCGAACCTCATCATCTGCCCCTTCAATTTTAGGTGTGTACAAATCATCCGGGATGATTTGAATCGACTCAATCTGATCGGCGATTGCATTCGGATTCGTGATGACGATTTCACGCGCTAAATCGTCACCTAAAAACTTGAACTCTTCCATCATTTCTTTTGTCGTCCGGAAGTGCGCATGTGGTAATTCCTTACG
This sequence comes from Exiguobacterium profundum, assembly GCF_042652865.1. Lineage (GTDB taxonomy): Bacteria > Bacillota > Bacilli > Exiguobacteriales > Exiguobacteriaceae > Exiguobacterium > Exiguobacterium profundum. The sequence goes on along the minus strand of NZ_JBHSHG010000001.1, from coordinate 508,033 downwards.
CGTATTGATGAAGTTTGCCCCACCTTGTGTACGAATCAAGATTTCGCGATAAGACCGGTCGGACCGATCTAGATAGTGCACATTCCCTGTCGCACAAACCGGTAACTCGGCCTTCTCGGCGACACGAATGATGCGCTTAATGATTTCGCGGAGTTCTAATTCATTCGTCACAATCTCTTTATCAATCAAATGGTGGTAGAGTGCCGGGGGATGAATCTCGATAAAGTCATAAAATGACATCATCTTCTCGAGTTCATCATCCGACTTGTTCAAGGCGGCGTCAAAAATCTCCCCGTTATCACAAGCCGAACCAATCAATAATCCTTCTCGCCGTTTCACAAGCTCGGAACGTGGCATGCGTGCCATCCGATACAAGTAATCGATGTGAGATAAGGAGATGAGCTCGTATAAATGACGAAGTCCTGGCTTTTTGTTTTTCGCGTAGATGGTCGCATGGAACGGACGAATCTTCGACACGTCACTGCCGACTTTCGCGTTCAACGAGCGATGTGTCGTCATTTCGAACATCTGCTTAGCGAGATCGAGTAACTTCATGAGCAAATACGCCGTTGCTTCCGCATCGTAAATGGCACGGTGATGTTGTGTCAGTTCGATATCGAATCGCTTCGCGAGTGTATTGAGTCGATGATTCTTCAACGTCGGCATCAGCGTTCGAGCAAGTTCGAGCGTGTCGATGACCGGGTAATCGTCCGGTTCATGCCCACCACTACGGAGTGTCGCCTCGAGGAAGCCCATGTCGAATGACGCGTTATGGGCAACGAGAATGCTGTCGCCACACCACTCGACGAACTGTTTCGTGATCACTTCCGGGTCCGGTTGACCTTGAACCATGTCATCCGTGATCCCTGTCAATTCGATGGTGGTCGCTGACAAGGCATGTTTCGGGTCGGCGAACGCTTCAAACCGGTCAATGATTTCTCCGTCCTTGATTTTAACCCCAGCGAGTTCGATGATTTTATTGTAGACGGCAGAAAGTCCCGTCGTCTCGACATCGAAGACGACGTATGTCGCATCATCCAATGCCACATCGGTCGCATGATAAGCGACAGGGACACCATCGTTGACGACGTTCGCCTCGACTCCGTATAACACTTTGATATCATTTTTCTTCCCGGCGTAATAGGCTTCCGGGAACGCCTGAACTCCAGCATGGTCGGTAATGGCAATGGCACGGTGTCCCCATTTTGCGGCACGAGCGACGAGCGACGAGACATTTGTGACGGCATCCATTTGGCTCATCTGTGTATGCGCGTGAAGTTCGACGCGTTTCTCACCTTCCCATTCGTCACGTGGTGGTTCTACTTTCACTTCTTGAAGTTGAGATGCCATCATACATAGTTCGCGCATGAACGAATCATCTTCGACCCGACCGGCCGTTTGAATCCACATCCCTTTTTTGACGGCACTAAGCATACGGTCGTCATCGTCATCGCGTGCAAATACCTTCACAATCAATGAGTCTGTGTAATCCGTCATCTTGAACGTGAATAGTTTCTTACCACTCTTCAACTCTTTGCGCTCTGCTGAGAAGACGAGTCCACGAATCGCGACACGTCGTTCTTCCTCGATAATCGTCTTGATTGGGACAATCTCATCTTTAATGAGCGCACCCATCCGGATTTCTGTAATCGGTTCGTCGTTCGTTTCTGTTGCCTTGGCGAATTGGGCAGCCAGTGCCATTTTCGCTTGTTCGATATCTTCTTGAACGACCTGTTCGCGAAGGGCTTGATTTGCCTCAGCGTCTTCCGAAAATTGAGCCTGACACGGTTTTTTTGTGAACCCATAGGCACTATAGAGCGCCTGTACTTCTTGACAGAGCTCTTTGTCCACATAACTCGCCTCAGGTGCGGAACGCACCGGAATCATAAGTTTGTTCTGCTCGAATCGTGGCGAAACGGAGCCGAAATAACTGCGCATCGCGCCAGATACTTGGCTCAACTCGCTGACGATTCGTGGCCAATAGTCGATATAGTCTTGCTCGCTCCCACCCGCTACTGTCGAGAACCGAGCGTACACCTCATCCGCAAACGTTGCATAACGGCTTTCTAGTCGACTCATGAACAATTGATGCACGTCGTATGGCAATACTGCTGGAAATGAAAAATAGAACGTCCACGTCCGTCGCTTCTTATTGACGACGAGTCGTGAGAGTTCGGCCTGATCAAACAGGTCCGTCTCGGTCGTGATCCCAAGGTCACTTAATAATAATTGCATCTTTTGATTTGCTTCCACGGGTCCGTCTTTCCCCCTTTATGCCAATTCGACAAATGAAGGTGACCGCTTCCGCTGTCACCTTCATCCATTAATGAACTTCGCTAAATTTTGAAGCGATGACTTCTTTCAATTCATCGATTGATGTTTCAATCACTTCACCTGTTGCACGTACTTTCACTTCAACGATGCCTTCGCCAGCTTTTTTCCCGACGTTCACGCGAATCGGGAGTCCGATCAAATCTGCATCGGCAAACTTTACGCCCGCACGTTCTTTCCGGTCGTCGAACAAGATATCGTATGTTTGACCGAGCTCTTCATAAAGACGGTTCGCCAACTCGACTTGCGTCTCATCTTTTGCGTTGATTGCAATCAAATGGAGATCGAACGGCGCTACGTTACGTGGCCAAATGATTCCACGGTCGTCGTGATGTTGTTCGACGATGGCTGAAAGTGTGCGTGACACCCCAATGCCGTAGCAACCCATGATGAGTGGTTCGGCACGACCCTCTTCGTTGAGGAATGTCGCACCCATCGCTTCTGAATATCGTGTTCCGAGTTTAAATACTTGTCCCACTTCAATCCCACGAGCAAAACGAACCGGACCGGACTCATCCGGTGCCAAATCGCCTTCGACAACGAAACGTAAATCGTGGTATGTCATCTCGGCAAGGTCGCGCGCAGCATTTACACCCGTGTAGTGTGTGTTCGCCTCGTTAGCACCACAGACAGCATCCACTAAGTATTTGACCGCATAGTCGGCAACGACTTTGACTGGAGCGTTAATCGGTCCGAGTGTACCTGGTGCACAGTTGAACAACTCAACGATTTTCGCTTCTTCTTCGAGTTGAATGTCGAGTCCACCGAGTGCGTTCTTCACTTTGACTTCATTCGCTTCGTGGTCGCCACGAACGATTGCCATGACGGTTTCGCCATCCACGTTAAACAAGACAGATTTGATTGTCGTCTTCGGATCCACATTCAAGAATGCCGCCACGTCCTCAATCGTACGATTTTCTTCCGTGTTCACTTTTTCGAGGGGACGAACGTCAGCTTGTTGCATCTCATAACGGTCGAGCGTTTCGGCCATCTCGATATTCGCCGCATAGTTCGACGTGTCCGTGTAGACAATTGTATCTTCACCAATATCCGCAAGCGCTTGGAATTCATGCGTGTCTTTCCCGCCGATTGCCCCAGAGTCTGCGACGACCGGACGATACTTCAGTCCTGTACGGTCGAAGATACGTGAGTAGGCATTATACATGTTGGTATATTCTTCATCTAAGTCTTCTTGTGTCGCGTGGAATGAATAGGCGTCTTTCATCAAGAATTCGCGTCCGCGCAGCAATCCAAAACGTGGTCGACGCTCATCACGATACTTCGTTTGAATCTGGTACAAGTTCATCGGAAGTTTTTTATACGAGTTGAGCTCGTCTCGGACGATCGATGTAATCAATTCTTCGTGTGTCGCACCGAGTGCGAAGCGACGGTCATGACGGTCCGTCAAGCGCATCAACTCAGGACCGTAAATACCCCATCGTCCTGTCTCTTCCCAAAGTTCTGCCGGTTGGATGGCAGGCATCAATAGCTCTTGAGCTCCGGCACGATTCATCTCTTCACGGATGATCGTTTGGATGTTGTGTAACACTTTATGTCCGAGTGGAAGATAAGAATAAATTCCTGCCGCATTTTGACGGATGAATCCTCCACGGACGAGGAGTTGATGGCTGACTGCTTCCGCGTCAGCCGGCACTTCTCTCAATGTAGGCATGAGCAATCTAGATTGTTTCATACAGTTCAACGTTTCCCTTCTCTACAAACAGCTTATTTAAAGAATGATTGAATGTCGTTCCAAGTGACAATCAACATTAAAATCATCAAGAGTGCGAATCCGATAAAGTGGACGAATCCTTCCTTTTTCGGATCGATTGGACGTCCGCGTACCGCTTCGAACAAGAGGAAAATCAAACGTCCTCCGTCTAACGCTGGCAATGGGAGCAAGTTGAAGATGGCAAGGTTGACGGAGAGAAGCGCTGTCCAATTCAACAGCATGATCAAACCGCTCGCCGCTACTTCATCTGTCATCCGTACAATCCCGACCGGACCTGCTAGTTGATCGACACCGACTTGTCCTGTCACCAAATCACCGACCGCAGAGAAGATCAGCGTCGACATCGTCCATGTCGTTTCCGCCCCCGTCGTCACGGCTTTGACCGGTGATCGTTCGAGCGCGTTCGTGACACCAAGAATCCCGACCGTCTCTCCGTTTTGTTCGACTGCTTGTGGTGTAAGGGTGACAGTTGCTTCCTCTCCATCACGGACATACGTGACTTCCGTAGGGGTGTCCGCGCGGTCTTCTAAAGCAGATCGCAAGTCGAGCCAATCGGTAATCGGCTCGCCTTCAATCGAGACGATTTCATCCCCACTCATCAAACCAGCCTCATCAGCGGCTGAATCCGGTTGAACCGTACCAATTTGACCATCGTTCGTTGGGGTTCCTTGAACGAGCCCAACAATGATGAGCAAGATGAACGCCAAGACAAAGTTCATCGCCGGACCGGCTGCGATGGCCAAGACACGCTTCCAAACCGACTGGGCCCCAAACGTTCGATCATACGGTGCAATTTGAATTTCCATCCCTTGGTCGACAAGGAGTGTGTCTCGCTCTAATGAATAGACCCGCACTTCCTCATCGATGAGAAGTTGAACTTTCAACTCATGTGTCGAATCGAACTTATCGACGGTTCCGACGACATGGACATCTGTAGCCGTGTCCGGTTGGAAGTAGACACGATCGACCGTCCCCTGTTCAGTGAGACGAAGTCCGACATGCTGACCCGCTCGGACTTCAATCGGTTCAAAATCTTCTCCGGCCATTTTGACGTAGCCACCGATTGGTAAAAGACGAATGGTATAGAGCGTTTCATTTTTACGGAATGAAACAATTTTTGGACCGAATCCGATTGCAAACTCGTGACAGAGAATGCCTGCCCGTTTCGCCATGACGAGGTGTCCCCATTCGTGTACCGAAATGAGAACGCCAAACATCAAAACGATGGCGATAAAAGTCGTCATGATTTATTCCCCACCTTCAATTCCTTGCTGAATCTGTTGACGTACTGCTTGGTCAACTTCTAGAATTTGCGCGAGCGTCGGCTCGGCAATGACCTCATGTCGAGCCATCGCTTCTTCGACGAGTCGTTCAATCTCTAAAAACGTGATCTGACCGTTCAAGAATAGGTCCACTGCCACTTCATTGGCTGCATTCAAGACGGTCGGCATGGAACCACCGGCTCTTCCTGCTTCGAACGCTAACCGGAGTGCCGGGTAACGATTGAAATCAGCCTCTTCAAAATGCAGCTTTCCGATTTCCTTCAAGTTTAACCGCTTATTCCCCTCGATTTCAAGCCGCTTCGGTCCCGATAGCGCATAAAGGATCGGACCACGCATATCCGGGTTTCCAAGCTGGGCCATCACGGCAGCATCTTTAAATTCGACCATCGAATGAATAATCGATTCACGATGCAAGATGACTTCAATATCATTATAATCGATATCGAACAGCCAGTGTGCCTCGATGACTTCCAAACCTTTGTTGAACATCGTCGCCGAATCGATTGTGATTTTTGCTCCCATTGACCAGTTCGGATGATTCAGTGCGTCTTCAACAGTCACATCAGCCAGCTCATCACGTGAACGATCACGGAAACTACCGCCTGAAGCCGTTAGAATAATCTTTGATACATCTTCTCTTCGTTCCCCGTTCAAACATTGATAAATCGCGGAGTGTTCACTGTCGACAGGCAATAGGTTGACCCCATGTTCTTTCACGGCCGCTTTGACAAGATGTCCTGCGGTAACGAGTGTTTCCTTGTTGGCGAGTGCAATATCTTTCCCTGCTTGAATCGCCGCAAGCGTCGGTTCGAGTCCAACTGCTCCAACGACTGCCGTCACGACGATGTCAGCCCGTTCTGCCGTCGCACACTCTTTCAGCCCCTCCGGTCCAATAAAATAGAGAGGTTCATATGTAAGACGTGGCTTCAACTGTTCGAGTACTTCGATACTCGTTGCCGACACATATTTTGGTCTAAGTCGATTGATCCATTCCGTGGCGACATCGACGTTCGTTCCGAACGCATACGCCTCAAGTTCAAACAGGTCGGGGTGCTGTTCGATGACGTCACAAGTTTGAACGCCAATCGAACCAGTCCCACCAATTAAGCTAATTCGCTTCATTTCGACACTCCTTTTTAAAGCAGATTAAACACCCAAATGACGGTAAAGACCGCAATCATACTATCAAACCGGTCTAAAATGCCACCATGTCCTGGTAACAGGTGACCCGAATCTTTGACTCCATACTGGCGCTTATAAGCAGACTGCACCAAATCTCCGAGCTGTCCGACTACCGCCACGACAATCGCTAAAATGACGACCTCAATTATCGGCAAGATCGGATCAATCCAGACGAAGATGATACCGAGTACAATCGCAGACACAATGCCCCCAATCGCCCCTTCAATCGTCTTGTTCGGACTAATCGATGGCCATAATTTGGCTTTCCCGAATGCCTTTCCGGTAAAATATGCTCCCGAGTCCGTCGCCCAAATCATAAACAAGATCAGCAACACTTTCGATAGACCGTCCTCAGAGAGCCGGACTAACGCAAAACTAGAGAAACCGACGACCAAATAGACCGCTGAGACGAAGTAAAAACTAGCGTCTTCATACGTGAACCGATTTTTCGTGACCACTGTCCAAAACAGCAACAGCACGAGCCCTAAGACGAGCCATTGTTCAATCGAGAACGGAAGTTCATCCGTGACAACCTGATTCTCAATCAATAATAAGAGGAATGGGAACGCCACGAGGAGCGCTGTCACCAAGAACGGAAACGCCAACAGCTTATGCTGTCGCATCAACGTGAATTCACTCAATCCGATGAGTGCTAAAATCCCCATCAATGAAACAAATGCATTTCCTCCAAGCGCAATTACCGTGATGAAGATGGCTCCTGCCCATAGTCCTGTAATAATACGTGTCTTCATGTTACACCCCACCAAAACGTCGCGTGCGCGCGTTGTATGATTCAATCGCTTCTACAAAATGCTCACGCTTAAATTCCGGCCACAATACTTCTGTGAAATGAAGTTCAGCATATGCGCTTTGCCATAATAAAAAGTTAGAGAGTCGTTGTTCCCCGCTCGTCCGAATAACGAGATCCACGTCTTGAACGTGTGTCATGAGTCGTTCACCAATCATACGGTCATCGATATCGTCTGCCTGAACCAAACCGGACTGAACGTCTCCTGCAATGCTGCGCATCGCTTGAACGAGCTCATCCCGTCCCCCGTAGTTGAGTGCGAAGACAAGATTCAACCCTGTGTTCGCAACGGTCCGTTCTCTCGCCTCGTTAACGGCTTCTCGTGTCTCTCGTGGGAGTTTCGACGTATCTCCCGCAACGAGCACTCGTACATTCTGTTCGTGGAGTTCTTTCAAATCGGTCTCCAAAAACTGTTTCGGTAGTTTCATCAAGAATGAGACTTCCTCTTCCGGACGAGTCCAATTCTCTGTAGAGAACGCATAAAGCGTCAGAGACCGAATCCCGAGTTCTTGTGCTGTTCGTACCGCTTCCCGGATGGACTTCATCCCTTCCCGGTGACCCATGATGCGAGGGAGACCACGTTTTTTGGCCCAGCGTCCATTTCCATCCATAATGATGGCTACGTGCTCAGGAACACTTAACTCCGCCTCGATTTTCGTTTTAGGATTCACCCATTTAAACATTCTGTTATCCTCCTGATTGTATGAAAGAAGGACCCTCTCAGAAAAAGGGTCCCCACACAGCTTTTTGGTATACCACTTCCGTGATTACACTTCCATGATTTCTTTTTCTTTAATTGCTGCAGATTCATCAATCTTCTTGATATACGAATCCGTCAACGTTTGAACGTCATCTGCATATCCGCGGAGATCGTCTTCTGTTAACTCGCCATCTTTCTCGAGTTTCTTCAAGTTTTCATTTGCGTCACGACGAACGTTACGGACAGCGACTTTCGCTTCTTCTGCGTATTTTTTCGTGACTTTAACTAATTCTTTACGACGTTCTTCCGTCAATGCAGGAATCGCCAAACGAATGACCGTACCGTCAGATGATGGAGACAAGCCGAGGTCTGCCTTTTGAATCGCTTTCTCTACTTCAGAAACCATTGACTTATCCCATGGTTGAATCAAAAGTAGGCGCGCTTCTGGTGTATTGATGTTTGCCACTTGATTGAGTGGTGTTGGGACACCATAGTAATCAACTTGGACAGGATCCAAAATCGATGCGCTGGCACGGCCAGTGCGAAGCGTTCCAAAATCACGTTTAAGTGAAGAATGCGCTTTTTCCATTTTTTCTTCAGCTGTTTTCAATACTTCTTTGACACTCATGAATTGACTCCTCCTACTACCGTTCCGATATGTTCCCCGAGAACGACACGTTTAATGTTACCTTCTTCAAGCAATGAGAATACAATCAATGGAATGTGGTTGTCCATACAAAGTGACGTTGCTGTCGAGTCCATGACTTGAAGTCCATCCTTTAAGACGTCAAGATAAGACAACGTATCGTACTTCACTGCCGTCGCGTCCAATTTCGGATCAGCTGAATAGACGCCGTCCACATTGTTTTTACCCATTAAGATGACATCAGCTTCGATTTCAGCCGCACGGAGGGCAGCTGTCGTGTCCGTTGAGAAATATGGGTTTCCTGTGCCGGCCGCAAAGATAACGACGCGTCCTTTTTCAAGATGACGCATTGCGCGACGACGAATGTATGGTTCAGCAACTTGTCGCATTTCAATTGATGTTTGGACGCGCGTTTGGACACCGTACGTTTCAAGGCTATCTTGAAGAGCAAGTGAGTTCAATACAGTTGCGAGCATACCCATGTAATCTGCGTTTGCCCGATCCATCCCGAGTTCACTACCCGTCTTTCCACGCCAAATGTTTCCGGCACCTACAACAACGGCGACTTCTACACCCATCTCGATCAATTCTTTAATTTGACTTGAGATTGAGTTTACAATGTTAGGGTCGATCCCGTAACCTTGATCTCCAGCGAGCGCTTCTCCACTCAATTTTAACACAATTCGTTTATATTTCGGTTCCATAACTTTGCCTCCTCTTGCTTGAAAAAAGGGAACACGCTCCCTTAACGAACTAACTCAAGGTTATACAGACGTGTTCCCATTTTTAGTTGCATCACTGATTGTGACACAGATTATTTTTTAAGTTGGTTCATAACTTCTTCAGCAAAGTTCTCTTCACGTTTCTCCATACCTTCTCCTACTTCGAAGCGTACGAACGAGTTGATTTTTCCGCCTTTTGATTCTACGTACTTACCAACTTTGAAGTCGCTGTCTTTTACGAACGTTTGGTCAACGAGGCAGATTTCCTCGAAGTACTTGTTCATACGACCAGCAATCATCTTCTCAACGATGTTAGCAGGCTTGCCTTCGTTAAGTGCTTGCTCAGTCAAGACTTTCTTCTCGCGGTCGATTTCTTCAGCTGATACTTCATCGCGTGTCGCGTAAAGTGGACGTGCTGCAGCAACGTGCATTGCAACGTCTTTAGCAACTGTTTCGTCAGATGTGCCGTCGATTACAACGACTGACCCGATGCGACCACCCATGTGGAGGTACGTACCGAATACTGCATCGTCAGCTTTTTCAAGAACAGCTACACGACGGAGTGAGATTTTCTCTCCGATTGTCGAAGCTTCTTCTTGAATGTACGTTTCAAGTGTTTTACCTGCTTCGTACTCAGCCGCGAGTGCAGCTTCTGCAGTTGTTGCGCCTGATGCGAGTACTGCTTTTGCTACGTTGTTTACGAGTGTTTGGAACTTCTCGTTCTTCGCAACGAAGTCTGTTTCTGAGTTGATTTCGACGAGCACAGCTTTGTTGCCTTCAACTGCTACTGCTGTCAAACCTTCAGCGGCGATACGATCACCTTTTGCTGCTGCTTTAGCGATTCCTTTTTCGCGAAGGAAGTCGATTGCTGCTTGCATGTCACCGTCTGTTTCAACGAGTGCTTTTTTGCAATCAAGCATTCCTGCTCCTGTTTTTTCACGAAGTTCTTTTACCATTGCTGCTGTAACTGCCATCGGAAATTCCTCCTTGTAAAACTAACGAATTTTAAGAAAAAGCACAGGGCTTTTTGATTACATGTCCTAAAAAAAGGTGATAAAAGGCTTTCCCTTTATCACCTATTGTCTCACTGATTACTCAGCTTCTGTAGCTTCAGCTTCTGTCGCTACAGCTTCTTCAGCAACTTCTTCTTCACCTTGCTTCGCTTCGATGATTGCATCTGCCATCTTAGAAGTGAGCAATTTAACTGCACGAATTGCATCGTCGTTCGCTGGGATTACGTAGTCGATTTCGTCTGGGTCACAGTTTGTGTCGACAATCGCAACGATTGGGATGTTCAATTTGTGAGCTTCCGCGATTGCGATACGCTCTTTACGTGGGTCAACGATGAAGAGGGCGTCAGGCACACCAGGCATATCCTTGATTCCGCCGAGGAACTTCTCAAGACGAGTCATTTCTTTCTTCAAGATGATGACTTCTTTCTTAGGAAGTACTTCGAACGTGCCGTCTTCTTCCATTTTTTCGAGTTGCTTCAAGCGGTTGATACGCTTTTTGATTGTTGAGAAGTTAGTGAGTGTTCCACCCAACCAACGCTCGTTAATGAAGAACATTCCAGAACGGATTGCTTCCTCTTTGATTGTATCTTGAGCTTGTTTTTTCGTACCAACGAAGAGGACGTTTCCGCCTTCTGCCGCGAGTTCACGAACAAAGTTGTAAGCTTCGTCTACTTTTTTGACCGTCTTTTGAAGGTCGATGATGTAGATCCCGTTACGCTCTGTGAAGATGTATTTCGCCATTTTTGGGTTCCAACGGCGTGTTTGGTGACCGAAGTGTACACCAGCTTCAAGCAATTGCTTCATTGAAATTACTGCCATGATAAATTTCCTCCTTGTGGTTTAAAAAAGTCCTCCGCCTCGTTCATTGTTGTATTCCGACCTTTCGGCACCGAGGAATATCATCCCGAGACGTGTGTGATGTGTTTAACACCGAGAATTACTATAGCATATGTCACGAAATCCGGCAACTCTCACTTTTTACGAAGTTTCGCATAAAGCGCAAGCTCGCCCTCGCCTTTTCCGAGGATACGGGCAGCGTCCCGCACGGAATGTCGCAACAAGACATCGTCCACGTCGATTGACGCGGACGGGGTCGTCTCTTCTGTCGCCTCTACGACCGTTTGGACGGACTCATTGACAGGGAGCGATGAAGCTTCTTCCTGTTGAACCACGTTCGAACGTTCAACGGGTTCTTGAACAACGAGGTCGTTCATCGACTCCATAAATGAAAGAAGCAACGTTTCGGTCTCTTGCTTCTCTCGTTCGAGCCGTTCGACTCGTTCCTGAAGCGCTTGGACTTGTCGGTAGCCGAATAAAAAACCGTAAGCAACCAAACAAGCTGTGATCACATATACAATATACACTTGTTCATCTCCTTACGATGTCTTTTCTTCTAAATAGGACCGACCGAGCGCGTGTTTTAATGTCTTTAACGCTTTGGAATGAATTTGCGAAATCCGTGATGTTGACAGTTCGAGCACTTCCCCAATCTCCGTCAACGTCAGTTCGTCAAAGTAAAACAAAGAGACGACGAGTCGTTCTTTTTCGGATAGATGGTCGACTTCTGCTGCCAGCACATCAATCAATTCGCGTTGCAACAACGTATCTTCTGGCTTTTCAGAATCCGGGTCGAAATACGTGACAGACATGACTTTTCCTTCTTCTTGCAACGTCACGGCCTCATCAATCGACAACATATTGGCAAAGTACCCTTCCGCCATCGTTCGTTCGATTTCTGCAATCGGTAAGTCGCATGCCGAAGCTAACTCGCTCTTCGTTGGAGCACGATGTAACGACTGTTCAAGCTGTTCTGCCACCTGATCGATTTTTTTCACTTTTTCTCGAACCGACCGAGGTAACCAATCCACTTTTCGTAAACCGTCGATAATGGCTCCACGAATCCGAAACGCAGCATACGTATCAAATTTATTATTGTGCTCTGGATCATATTTCATAAGGGCATCGTACAATCCCATGTAACCCAAACTTTTCAATTCGTCGCGTTCGACGCTCTTTGGAAGCGTCACGATCATCCGTTGTACGTGGTAGTGGATGAGAAACTCGTAATGTGCTAGTAATTCGTTTGCTGTATCCATATCACGGTCCATATTCCAGCGATCCCACAACTGTGTAAGATGAGTCGTCATGTCGATCCCCCCTTATAGTTCTTTCGTACCCACGCTCACCGTCCGAATCGATAAGACAGATGTTGCGACATCAAACTCGATTGTCCGCCCGTTATGTCCGCCACAATCTTCTGCCACGAGCGGAATACGATGGACTTTTAATGCTTGGCGGATGGCCTCGGCGTTTCGCTCACCGATTCGCATCGCCTCGTTCTCATATTTAAACTGAAACATCTGAGCGCCGCCTGCCATCTTTGCTTGAAGCCGTGTGGCCCCTTCTCGTTTCAATGAATGCACGAGTGTATCAATGGCTGTATCTGCGTATTTTCCTACTTCAATCGTCTGGTTCTTACGAGCAATCGTCGAGTCCGGCAACATGACATGTGCCATCGCTGCCAATTGGAGGCGGGTGTCATATAAAATGACACCCACACATGACCCGAGTCCGGCTGTACGTAACCGATTTGGTGCGGTCGTCTGCTTCCATTCGGCAATGCCGATTTTTAATACATCAGCCATTGCCAAGCAACCGTTCTTGAATCCGTTTGAGCGACCCATGTGTTGGTAGGAACAACACATGTCCTGCACTTACTTTTTGATCAATCATAAATGTCGTGTCGATATAGAGCGCCGCGTCTTCCTCAGGTTGTACAGACGTGACGACAAATTCAACAATCGAACCTGCCATATCGATGGCCGTTGCCGGCACTTGAATCATAATCGGTGTCTGTAACCAGTCACCTAGCGCTCGCGCATAAGCACCGCTCATAATATTCCCGACCTCTTCCCAAGCCGATTGGCCGAGCTCATCAAAAGAATCAAATGAATATGGCATCCCAATCAAGGTCGAAACCATTTGCTCGGCATCTTCCACGGCAAACAAAATGAGAATCATTCCACGAATATCACCATCTAATTCCAACAAGACCGAGGCAACATGTCGTTCCGGACCGCCGACTCGCTCTGGTAAATAGGTGATCGGTTCCATTTCGGCAGAAGACACGGTAATGTTCACCGGTTTCGACAGCATTGCCGACAAGGCAGTCGCCGCATGTCCAGACCCTATATTTCCCAGTTCCTTTAACAGGTCTTGTTCAAACTCACTCAGCATACTGTTCCTCAAACAACGCATTCGCATCGAGTAAAGAGAAGAGTTTATCTTCTCCTTTTGCGATGGCTGTCAGATGTGCCGAGAGCATATCGCGGCTCGATTCCGGAATCGGTTCGATTCGTACTTCGTCGCTTTCCACGACCTCATTCGCACGGTCGACGATAAATCCGGCATCTCCTTGATTCAACGAGGCGATCAGGATGCGCGTCTCATCCGTTGGTTCGATTTCTTCGTAGCCGAGTCGCAAGCGAAGGTCGATGACCGGCGTGACGACACCACGAAGGTTGATGACACCTTTCACATGTGACGGTGCGTTCGGCACTCGTGTGATCGGCTGAAGTCGCTCGATTGAACGGACCGACTGTACGTCGATCCCATACGTATTTTCTTCAAGTGAAAAGACTACCCATTTCTGTTCCATCAATATTCCTCCTTAAAAGAGATCGTTACTATCTACGATAAGGGCGACGCGACCGTCACCAAGAATGGTCGCACCAGAGATAGCTGGAATCCCTTCAAGATACGTACCGAGCGGTTTCATGACAATTTCTTGTTGACCGATCAAATCGTTGACGACGACGCCGACGAGTTTGTTGCCTTTTCGAACGACGACGACCGGGAATTGCGACTTCGTCTCTGATTCGATGCCAAACATTTCTTTCATGTAGACGAGTGGGACCAGTTGACCACGGAAGTCGAAGACTCGCTCACGGTGTGCTGTCAAAATGTCCGCTTCATCAAGTAATGTCGTCTCAAGGATCGATGTCAATGGAATCGCATACGATTCCTCTCCCACTTGAACGAGCATCGCCGAGATGATAGAGAGGGTGAGCGGTAAGCTGACCTGGAACTTCGTGCCTTGTCCCCCAACCGTCTCTAGAGAAACGACCCCACCGAGTGACTCGATTTTATTTTTGACGACATCCAGTCCGACACCGCGTCCTGACAAGTCAGTGACCACGTCTGCCGTCGAGAAGCCCGGAGCAAAGATCAGCATCGCCAATTCGTTCTCAGACATCGTCGTCGCTTCTTCATCTGTGATCACGCCGCGCTCCAACGCTTTCGAACGAACCTTGTCGACGTTGATGCCGGCACCATCGTCCTCGATTTCAATGAAGACTCGGTTTCCGCCGTGATACGCACGGAGTGCAAGCATGCCCTGCTCCGGTTTTCCGGCTTGAAGACGTACTTCCGGACGTTCGATGCCGTGATCGATGGCGTTACGGATCAAGTGGACGAGCGGATCGCCAATTTCATCGATGACCGTGCGATCGAGTTCTGTTTCAGCACCTGAAATGTCCAACTGGACTTTTTTATGAATCTCTTTTGCGACCGAACGCACCATTCGTGGGAAGCGATTGAACACTTGTTCGATTGGCATCATCCGGAGGGTCAAGACGAGTGATTGTAACTCGTTCGTTCCCCGCTTGATTTTTTCGACCGTTTCATTCAATTCTGGTTGACCGACTTCGTCCGCCAGGCGCTCAAGGCGTCCACGGTCGATAATGAACTCTTCAAACAAGTTCATCAGACGATCAATTCGTTCTAAGTTGACGCGAATCGTTTTTGCTTGTGCTTGAGCGGCTACTTGCTCTTTCGTATCTTTCGCTTCTTCCTTGTCCGAGGTAGCTTGAACGACAGGTTCAGGTGCAATCGTCTCCGCTGTCACAGCGACTTCTGGCTCACTGACCGCTGTTTCTGTAAACGCATTGACTTCGACGCGCTCCACTTCCGATACTTGAGCGATGGCATGTTCAATCACTTCTGCCGTCTCTTGTGACAAGAATAAGACGTCGAACGACAAGTCAAATTGCTCTTGTTCGATTTCTTCTGTCTCCGGATGTGTGCTGACGACCTCACCTAGTTCTTGAAGGCGATCGAATACCATATACGCACGGGCCGCTTTCAAGACGACCGCGTCAGACAGTTTGACTGTGATTTGATACGCCTCAAAGCCTGTCTGTTTGGCTTGCTCGATGACCGAGTTCGTATATAAATCAATCTCAAACGTGCTCGTCTCTGAAGTTTTTTCGACTGCGACTTCTTTCCCACCGATGAAGGATTGGAATGCGGCGACCGTTTCTGATACATCCACGTTCGCGCCTTGTCCTCCGCTTTCGATGTCCGCAATCATGTCTTCCATCTGTTCCATGGCGATGAACATCGTATCCAACAAGAGTTGGTTACTTTCCTTTTTGCCGCCACGGACGAGGTCGAGCGCGCTCTCCATCTCATGTGTCAAGTTGGCAACGCGTTCGTACCCCATCGTCGAAGACATCCCTTTTAGCGTGTGTGCCGACCGGAAGATCTCCTGTACAACATCCGCCCCACCCGATTGTTCTAATTTAAGTAATTGTGTGTTGATCGATTGGATATGTTCTTGGGATTCATCTAAAAACAACCCTAAGTATTCATTCACGTCCATCTCATTTGCCTCCCTGTCGTTATACTCGGTTCCACTGTTTTCGTAAGTTCCCCATCAAACGGTCCATCAAGTGACGTGGTTTCGGAGGCGTACCCGTAAGCGTTGTCAAAATTCGTTCGAGGCGCCAGCTAATATCACTCTTTCGGTTGTATTGATAAAACGGGACTTGGGCGATGACTGCCTTTCTGACAGATGAGTCGTCTGGTAGAAAGCCGAGGAATCGAATCGTCTTATTTAAAAACTGTTTACATGCGACTTCCATCCGTTCGAAACATTGAAGGGCTTCCTCACCGGACTGGGCTCGGTTGACGATGACGCCAAGCGGTAAGTCCGGGTACTGATGGTGCACCAGTTTCGTATATGCATAACCGTCCATTAGCGAGGTAGGTTCTGGAGTCAAAATCAAGAACATCTCATCGCAACCCGCGATGAATTGGAGTGAGGTGTCCGTCGCTCCAGCCCCCATATCGAACAGGACATAATCATATTCGGTCAATACTTCGAGTTCTCGCATGAGAAATTGCATGTCATCATCTGAGAGATGGACGAGTTGGTCCTGCCCACTCCCTCCATGTAATATATCGACACCATATACATTTTTCTGAACAGCTGCAGCCAATGGAATACGAGCTTTGACGGTCTCGATCATCGTTCTGGACTTCATGGCATTCATCAAGATGTGCACATTGGCCATTCCGATGTCAAAGTCGACAATCAACACTCGTTTTCCGAGTTCAGCTAGGGCGATGGCCGTGTTTACACAGACGTTCGTCTTTCCGACCCCACCTTTCCCACTAGCAAAGGCGATTGTCGTCGGATGGGCAGCATTGATTGCTCTTAAACGCCTTGCTTGGTCCATCTTGCCCACCCTTCTTTCTCAAACAGTCGTTTCGTCAGTGCGTCCGCATGCCCCCGAATCAGATCGTCCGGCACTTCTTGGCCGTCTGTCATCCAGGCGACCGGAAGACCGCTCTTTTTCACCATGCGGTACATCGCGTGGATATCACTTGTCTCGTCCGCCTTCGTAAAAATGAGTGAGCTAAGAGGCAATGACTCGAATTGCGAATAGATCATATCCATGTCCTTCGTTTTGGATGTCAAACTCAAAACGAGCGAAAGGCTTGTTTCAGTGAAGTCGTGATGTTCATGAAACTGTTCGACGTAAGCCGGATCGCGGAAATTTCGTCCCGCCGTGTCGATTAGCACGATGTCTTTACGAGCAAACAATTGCTTGGCACGCTTGAAGTCATGAAAGTCATATGCCACTTCCACCGGAATACTCATGATTTCAGCATACGTCTTCAACTGTTCGATGGCAGCGATTCGGTACGTGTCGGTCGTGATCAATCCGACCGTTTTGCCTTCCGTCAGTTTAAAGTGCGCCGCAAGTTTGGCGAGCGTGGTCGTCTTGCCGACCCCCGTCGGTCCAACGACCATAACATATCGTTTAGCTTCAGGCGGTTCAATGAACGACGATTTGACTTGTTCGTACACGAAACGTTCAGCTTCTTCTACAGATTTTGTCGTGTAGTATAGTTCGTTCAGCGTTTCCTCCCACGACTCATCCGCAAAGGATTCAGTCGAGAGCAGCGATTCGACGTGTTGCAACGAGGCGTGTAGTCTCGGTCCCGCTCCTCCGATCACACGTGGTGGCGTCTGCGTCACGACAGGTGGTGTTGGTGCTGTCCGAACAGGGACAGGCTGTCGTGGCTTTGTGACGACTTGCTCTTTTTCGAGGGCTGCGATGACCTCCACTTGCTTTGACGCAAAGAGACCGAACCATCCTGTCTTCACTTGTCGTGAGTTGAGGATGACCGCTTCGTCTCCGAGCTCTTGTTTCACTTTCGCCATCGCATCAGCCATGGTCTTCGCCGTAAACTTTTTAATCTGCATGTTAAATCACCCCAATACTTTTCACTTCGACGGAACTGAGTAATTCGTTATAAGCCAATACCGGCACATCTGGATAATACCGTTCGAGTAATTGACGAACGAACAGACGAATCGTTGGGGAACATAAAATCACAGCCGATGCCCCATATCGTTCAAACATCGACAGTTGTTCGCCAGTGCGCTCGATAATCTCTCGAGCTTGCTCTGGGTCGAGCGCCAAATAGTTCCCGAACTCCGTTTTCTGAACCGCGTCTTGCACCGTCTGTTCCGTCTGTCCGCCGAGTGTCACGACGTAAAGGGGACCTTCAGGTGGTTTGACTTGATCGGTCAATTGACGGGACAAGCCTTGACGGCAATACTCTCCTAAGATTTCCGCATCTTTCGTCACTTTTCCGTAGTCTGCCATCGTCTCGAACAGAAGCGGCAAGTTTCGAATGGAAACACTTTCTTGGAGTAAGTGGCGTAACACTTTCTGAATTTCGCCAATCGAAAGGACTGACGGCGTCACGTCCTCGACGAGAACCGGATGCGTCTCTTTCAGGTGCTCGACGAGTTGTTTCGTCTCTTCCCGACCGAGTAAATCTGCCGCATGTTTCTTCAACGTCTCGGTCAAGTGAGTCGCGACAACAGAAGGCGGATCAACGACGGTATACCCGCTCATTTCTGCCCGAGTTCGTGTTTCTTCATCAATCCAAAGGGCAGGAAGACCGAATGCTGGTTCCGTTGTTTCAATTCCATATACCTCAGGGTCTTCGATGCCCGGGCTCATCGCCAAGTAATGATCCAGCAATAGCTCTCCCTCTGCAACGACGTTCCCTTTGACTTTGATTCGGTACGCGTTCGGTGATAACTGCAAGTGATCGCGAATCCGGACCGTCGGTAAGATGAAGCCAAGCTCGAGTGCGAGTTGACGACGAATCATGACAACGCGGTCTAACAAGTCACCGCCTTGAGACTCATCTGCAAGCGGAATCAAGCCATATCCGAATTCAAATTCAATCGAGTCAATCTGCAACAGCGAGACGACTGATTCTGTCGGCGCTGTCGATGGTTCCTCTTCGAGCATCGGCTCTTCCGTTGCCTGACGGATATTTCGACGCATCGTGTAGGCGCCGAAGAATGCCGTTCCGGCTATGATCATCGTCACAGGAAGTAGGGGCGGTGATACAAAACCAAGCATGAAGACAATCGACCCGGCGATATAAAGGAGTGATGGGTTTTGACCGAGCTGGTCGATTACGTCTTCCCCTAAGTTTCCATCCGAGACGGCGCGGGTCACGATGATCCCGGTCGCGGTCGAAATCAAAAGTGCTGGGATTTGACTGACCAAGCCATCCCCGATTGTCATGAGTGAGAACGTTTGGAACGCTTCTCCAACTGGTAATCCCATTTGAACGACACCGATGATAATACCGAAGATCAAGTTGATCGTAACGATGATAATACCAGCGATGGCATCTCCTTTAACGAACTTCGATGCCCCGTCCATTGATCCATAGAAGTCCGCCTCGCTTTGAATTTTACGGCGACGCATCTGGGCTTCTTTGTCGTCAATTAAACCAGAGTTCAAATCGGCATCGATGGCCATCTGTTTCCCCGGCATCGCATCGAGTGTGAAGCGAGCAGATACTTCCGATACACGCTCTGCTCCTTTCGTGATGACGACGAATTGAATGATGACAAGAATCAGAAAGACGACAAATCCGACAAGGACATTTCCGCCGATGACGAAATCACCGAACGTCGCAATGACTTCCCCACCATAACCGTTCGATAGAATCGAACGGGTCGTCGATACGTTCAAACCAAGACGAAACAACGTCACAATCAATAAGAGAGAAGGGAATACGGAGAAGTCGAGTGCTTCCCGGGCATTCATCGCCACAAGTAGAATCATGATGGCAATCAAAATATTTACGATGATTAAAAAGTCTAATAAAAACCCCGGTAGCGGGATGATCAGCATGATGACAATCATCAACACACCAATCAAAATTGCAAAGTCTTTCGCTTTTACTGCCAACACATACTCCTCCTCAAGACGGTTGCTTCATTTGATAGACGAATGCCAGTACTTCCGCAATGGCTTGATAAAACGATTCGTCTACCACTTCACCGATGTCGATTTGCGCATAGAGCGCTCGCGCGAGTGGTTTATTTTCAACAATGGCCACGTCATGTTCTTTTGCGACATCTCGAATATGAAAGGCGACCCGGTCGACCCCTTTGGCGACCACGAGCGGCGCAAAATCTTTCGTGTCATCATATCGAATGACGACCGCGTAATGGGTCGGGTTCGTGATGACGACATCGGCATTCGGTATCTCTTGCATCATCCGTCGCATCGCCATTTCCCGTTGTTGCTGTTTGATTTTAGATTTGATGAGTGGGTCACCTTCAGTATTTTTGTACTCATCTTTTATATCTTGCTTAGACATTCGGATCGATTTCTCAAAATCAAATCGTTGGTAGAATAAATCGAGTAGTGCAAGTGCGAGCAAGGCGACACTTACCCAAAGACCAAGTTCGATTGTGATACTCGCGAGTGCGACAATCGATTCACGAACTTGTTCGACGGCCATCCGAGACAGTTCTTTCTGATTTTTCCAAAGGACAGCGACAGCGGTTGTCAGGATGATTAACAATTTGAATAAGGACTTTAAAAATTCGACGACCGCTTTCATACTGACGATGCGTTTGACCCCCTTGATTGGGTCGATCCGCTCAAGCTTTGGTTGAATGGCTTCTAAAGAAAATAACGTTCCGATTTGTAGGTAATTGATGAGAATCCCAAACACGACGGCGACGATAAAGAACGGAGCCAAAATCAAACCGACACGGAGCATTAAGTCGACGACCATATCCGACATGCCGCCCGTCACGTTAAACAATAAATACTCTGGGCTGAGTAAATCGCTGATTAAAGAAAGCAATTGCTGCCCAATCACGGGACCGAAAAAAGATAACATAAGAAACATCGCAAAAAGTGCGAACGCTCCAGTCAAATCGGCTGACTTGGCGACCTGCCCCTTCTTTCGGGAGTCTTCCCGTTTACGTGGCGTCGCTTTTTCTGTCTTTTCACCTGCAAAAAACTGTAGATTGACCGATAAAGGATATAGAGGCTTCTTCATGAGGCGTCTCCTAATATGAGCATAAAGTCGTGCATCACTTCTTGTAATAGCGGGATGAACTGGCTGATTCCTGTCAATGTCAGTCCCATCAATAAAACCATGACGGCAAAACCAGCGATAAGTTTAAATGAAAATCCGATGGCAAAGATATTGAATTGCGGTGCTGACTTCGCTAAAAAACCGAGAGCTAAGTCCACAAGCAGTAAGGAAGCCATCATCGGCAACGCTAATTGCAACGCGACCATCATTGTCATCGTGACGACTTTTACAGCCATCATCAATGAAGCTTCAGTAAAGTTGATCATCGGTTGGCCAGGCGGATAGATTTGAAAGCTATAATAAATGCCGTCAATCAGCAGAAGATGCAGGTTGCTCGTCAACAAAATGAATAGCGTAAAAATATAATAAAATCGTCCAATCAATGGTGATTGACCGCCAAACATCGGATCATATGCGGATGCCATCGCTAATCCGAGCTGTAAATCGATGACCCCACCGGCAATTTGCGGTGCAAAAAATAGGATGTTGATCAACAGTCCGAGTAAAAGTCCGATCATGACTTCATAGACGACTTGCAGGACAAACGCATTGGTCATTTGAATTGGCTCGGTCAATGTGAACATTGCATAGTATGCTAAAAACGCACTGAACGCGACGCGGTGCATGACCGGTAATTGTCTCGTCGAGAACAACGGGACACTGACAAAAAAGCCAGACAGTCGCGCGAACGTTAATCCATACATACTGATGAAGTCGACTGCATTCATTTCGAAGCAACCTCGACCATCAACTCAAAAATCAAACGCGTGAACCCTTCAATCTGTTGAAGCATCCACGGTCCAAAAATGACGAGACCGATGAAGACCGAGATAATTTTCGGAACGAACGATAACGTTTGTTCTTGAATTTGAGTCGTGGCCTGTAAAATCGAGATCACGAGACCGACGATCAGTGAGATGAGTAGAAGTGGCATTGATATTTTTAATAAGGTCCACACACTCTCTGTCGCCAAATAGATGACCATTTCTTGTGTCATGTCCGTTCCCCCTACATACTTCTAAGCAATGATTCCACAATCAAGTGCCAGCCATCGACCAATACAAACAATAATAATTTAAACGGCAGTGCAATCATGACTGGAGGAAGCATCATCATCCCCATCGACATGAGGACACTTGCGACTACCATATCAATGATTAAAAACGGTAAGAAAATCATGAAGCCGATTTGGAAAGCGGTCTTCAACTCACTGATCGCATAAGCAGGAACCAAAGCGAGGAGAGGTACATCATCGAGTGTCTCCGGCTGCTCGTAATTCCCATACTTTAAGAACAGTTGTAAATCTTCTTGTCTTGTATATTTCGACATGAACTCTTTCATCGTCCCACTTGCCTCATCGAACGCCTCATTTTGTGAGATCTTGTCATCGAGGTATGGTTTTAATGCGTTCTCATTTAAGTCAGAGAGAACTGGAGACATGACGAACAGTGTGATGAACAGTGCCAATCCGACAATCAATTGGTTCGGTGGCGTTTGCTGTGTACCGAGCGCCGGTCGAATGAATGACAAGACGACCACGACACGGGTAAAGCAAGTCATCAAGATTAAAAAGGATGGTGCGAGCGTCAGCAATGTTAACAAAATCAATAGCTTGATGGATGTCGATGTACTGTCCGGTGTTTCTAAATTGATCAATTGCTCAAACGTTGTCATGATTTCTTCCTCACTTCTTCTAGCTGAGCGAGTTGTTTCTTAAAGGTGTCTAAAAATGCATTCGAATTTGACGTTCGGAGTGACAAGGTTTCCGTTTGCTCTTCCTCCATCGTGTCCGCATCAAGTCGATCGATCAGTTGAATCGAATCGCCGACACCGAGTACATATACCTGGTCACCGAGCTTCACGAGCTGAACAGAGCGGTCTTTCCCAAGAGGGACGCCTCCGAGATGTTTCATATGTTGAGTCGCTTTCACGCCTTGTGTTTTGGAACCGAGCCAACGCATCAAAACGATAAATCCGCCGACCACGACCACGAGACTTAACACGACTTTCACGCCATTGCCAATGGTTGACGCTGTCGTTGGAACGTTACTTTCCTGTTCATCTGTCTGTTGTTGCTCGAATTGTTGGTCTACGGTGGCGGCCTCAACCGTGGTTGGACCGAAGAGCCCAACCACGAGAAGAATAATCAACCACCATTTCTTCATTGTGCGACCGTTTTAGAAACTGCTTCGATGACACGCTCTGCATTGAAAGGCTTGACGATAAAGTCTTTTGCACCAGCTTGAATGGCATCGATGACCATCGCTTGTTGTCCCATCGCTGAACACATGATGATTTTCGCATTCGAGTCGAAGCTACGAATTTCTTTCAATGCTGCGAGTCCATCCATCTCAGGCATCGTGATGTCAAGTGTGACGAGATCCGGTGTGAGTTCACGATATTTCGCGACAGCGTCCGCTCCGTTTTCCGCCTCACCTACTACGTCGTACCCGTTCTTTGTCAAAATGTCCTTAATCATCATACGCATGAACGCTGCGTCATCTACTACTAATACTTTTGCACTCATTCTAAATTCCTCCTTAAACGATTCCGATCCGCTCATGCGGTTGAATAATTTCTGTTACACGTACCCCAAAGTTTTCTTCAATGACGACGACTTCTCCTCTAGCGATTCGCTGTTGGTTGACATAAATGTCTACCGGCTCACCTGCTAATTTGTCGAGTTCAATGATGGAGCCTTGTGATAACTCAAGTACTTCCCGAACGGATTTTTTCGTTCTTCCTAACTCTACTGTCACGTTTAACGGGACATCATACAGCAACCCAAGATTTGCTGGGGCCGTTTCTTGTGACGCCGGTGATTGGAGTGGCATGAATTCCGCCTGGCTCACAGCTACTTCCGGCATAGATTTTTGCTTGTTTGGTTGTGGGGCAACGGACTGTGCTGGTTGTTGTGCTTGCGGCTGTGGTTTCGGTGCTTCCGCTTTCGGCTGCTCTTTTACCGGTTCTGATGCCGCTTGGACCTCTCCAGTCGCTTTCATCAACTCGTCGACTAACTGCTTTCCAAACTGAATTGGTGCAATCTGGACAATCGTTGAATCAATCAACGTGCCTACTTTGAGATTGAACTCAATGAGTACCATCGTCTCCCATAGTTCAAGGCGATCGATGATTGTCTGATTTTTTGTTGCATCAAACACTTCGACAAGCGGTGGCGAGATGTCAATTTTCTTCGAAAATACCGTCGATAAAGACGTTGCTGCCGCACCCATCATTTGATTCATCGCTTCTTGAACAGCTGATAAACGAATCTCATCAAGGCTCTCCGGATCAACATTCTCTCCACTTCCACCTAACATGAGGTCGGAGATGATTGCCGCATCTTCGCGAGTCAATACGAGAACGTTTTCCCCTTGGATTCCTTCTGTATAGCCAACTCGAAGTGCCACGTGAGGAGTGGGATAGCGTTCGCGTAACGCTTCAATTCTCACTTCACTGACAACCGGTGTCGTAATTTCAACCTTCTGTTGTAATAATGTTGACAAGGCTGTTGCCGAGTTCCCGAATGAAATATTCCCAATTTCTCCGAGTGCGTCGCTCTCCATCGAATCTAAATGTTCTTCTTTTGCTTCGACTTCTGGCGTCGGCGTATTGTCGCTTGTCCCACGTAATAACGCATCAATTTCATCTTGTGACAGCATCTCACTCATTGCTCTTCCTCCTTCACACGGTGAAGCACTTGAACCGCCATTCGCTTCCCGCTCACACCGACTTGCCCTTTAAATACTTTATTTTCCCCCACCATGACGGACAGAGGTTCTTTTGCTAATTGATCGAGTGCCAAACAATCTCCGACTTCTAGATGCAACAAATCTCCAAACGTGATTGTCGTCCCACCGAGTAAGGATACAACTTCGACTGTCGAGTTCATCAATTGAGCTTTAAGTGGCTCTTTACTCGATTGACTTGCATTCCGTCGATTCGCTTCTTGCATCCAATAATGACTCGATAGTTTGGACAATACCGGTTCGATTGTCACGAATGGAAGACAAACGTTGATGGTTCCGCTCACTTCACCAATCGTCACACCAATCGAAATCAAGACGACCGTTTCGTTTGGTGAAACGAGTTGCAGGAACTGCGGATTCACTTCAACAGCTGACATTTCTGCTTTAATCTCAGCAATCGATTCCCAAGCATCTCCATAAGTCGAAAAGGCTCGTTTGTACAATTGCGTCAAAATCCGCATCTCAATTTCGGTGAACGATTCGATTTTATCCATCTCGACACCAGGACCTCCGAGTAACCGGTCTAGCATCGCGTATGAGATGTTCGGATTGACTTCGATGATGAATCGTCCGTTTAACGGTGGCGCCTCAATCAAGTTGATCATCGTCATGCTCGGAATGGAATGAATGAATTCATCGTACGGTAATTGTTCGACCGAGTTGACCGAAAACTGAACATATGTGCGAAGTTGAGCCGAAAAAAATGTCGTGAGCATACGCGTGAAATGTTCGTGAATCCGAGTTAAGCTGCGAATTTGGTCTTTTGAAAATCGAACGGCTCGCTTGAAGTCGTATTGTCGAACTTTCTTCTCTTCCTCTTGCGCGAGAAAGGAGTCCGCTTCGACATCCCCACTGCTTAAAGCAGATAGTAAGGCATCAATTTCTTGTTGAGACAGTACTTCTCCCATGATGCCACCTCACTGAATAATTTTCTTCGTCATATAGACGCGTTGGACTTCACCTTCTTCAAGCAGTCCGTTAAGTTGTTCTCGTAATGTTTGTTCGAACTTTTGCATATCTTCTTTTGTTGCCAATTGGGCTTTCGTCATCCCGGATAAATCACCCAAAATGACGTTGTGAACTTGGAACTTGCGTAGTTCTAAATTCTCTTTCGTTTCAGCCGAATCTGTGACAATCGTAAATTGAACGTTAATGAAACGCTCGTCTTGAATGTTGGTCGTCATGTCATCAGTCATGAAACTCCGTTCTGCCAACTCTTCAGCTGTGACAGGTTTCGTTTTAGCAGTGACGTTATCACCAAAGACATATTTGTAAGTCATGAATCCGGCACCGCCCATGACGAGCAGGACGACAAGCAGGATGATTACGACTTTTAGGCCGCCACCTTTTTTCTTTTCTTCTTCACTCATCTTCTTCACCTCTTGTGAACATCGTTCCGACTAAACCGATTGAGCGGTAAAAGGCTTCAGTTCGTTCAATGATTTGATCTTTCGTTTCTTTTACGAGATACGTTTTGCCATTAAACAATTGGATGATCGTGTCGGGCTCTGCCTTCACCGTTTCGATGAGCAAAGCGTTCAGCACGAACTCCTCACCGCGAAATGCCGTGACACGAATCATCAGCGTTTCAAGTTGACGAGCTCTTGAAGGATCTCGTCCGATGTTGTGATAATGCGTGTGTTCGCCTGGAATCCACGCTGTGCCACGATCATTTCTGTGAACTCTTCTGAAAGGTCAACGTTTGACATTTCGAGTGCGCCTGAGACAAGTTCTCCACGACCAGCGACTCCCGGTACACCTGGATTCGGTGCGCCAGAGTTTTGAGATTGAATATAGTTGTTTGCACCAACCTTAGACAGACCTGCGTTGTTAGCAAATGTAACGACTTGAATTTGACCCAAGTTCACAGAAGCCCCTGCAGCATTTACATAACTGACTTGTCCATCTTTACCAATTGAAAGAGATTTAGCACCGGCCGGAACAGTGATTTTTGTATTTGTTGTACTAAGGACATATGCTCCATCACCGTTAACGATATCTCCAGCATTATCAGTATAGAAGTTACCGGCACGTGTATATTGTGTTTGCCCGTTCACATTAATTGCGAAGAACCCTTCACCTGAAATCCCGACGTCAAGGGCACGTCCCGTGTTTTGCATCGCTCCTTGGTTGTATACGTTATCGACCGTAGCCATCGTTCCCCCGAGACCGACTTCTTTCGGGTTGACTCCACCGGCTGTTGTCCCGTTCCCACCTGACGCACTTCCGACTTGCTGGCTAACGAGATCTTTAAAGGTAACGCGACCTTTTTTATAACCGAACGTGTTGACGTTGGCGATGTTGTTCCCGACGACGTCTAGCTTCGATTGGAAGTTCTTCAATCCACTGATTCCTGAGTACATTGCTCTTAACATAATGCATTCCTCCTATGCTTATTTGATCGATGTGATATCGTACACGCTGACGGATGTTCCGTCTTCAAGATCGGCCATATATCCGGTTAAGTCGTTACGAGAAATGGAAACGACACGACCTGTGCCTTTCGTCGTCTCTTCACTCGTTTCGGTTGTAAAGTTGATTGTTTTCCCAATCATGCTACTGTATTCAGAAATCGACGACATGTGACGGTCGACGAGAACCGAGTCGAGTTGTTTTGAGATGGCTTGCATTTGCTCGAGAGACGAGAACTGCGCCATCTGTGCGATGAACTCTTTATCTTCCATCGGCGACATCGGGTCCTGGTTCGCGATTTGAGCGAGAAGCAACTTCATAAACATGTCTTTATCGTATTGATTTGTCGCTTTTGGGAGCGACTGATCTGGCAATGTATAATCATTCGTCTTCGGTTGGATGCTCGTCATCTTCAGACCCTCCTTTAGGCTGTTCTTGTGGTTGTTCTTGTTCCGGTTGCTCGGAACCATCGGACAAGGCTGATTTTGAATCGAGCGCTTGCTGTGTCAAGTTGACCTCGACCCGAACGTTTTGCGAATGGGGTGTCAACGTTTGTTGCAACTGTTGAACCTGTGACTGGATCAGTTGCTTCGCCTCTTGATTGCTGGCAAACATCTTGACGACAAGTTCTCCATTCTTCCGCTCTAGCTTGACGACGAGTTCCCCTAACTGCTCCGGATACAATCTTACAGTGAAGACTTTTGAACCATCTGCCCCACTTTTGAACGGTGCCTTTTGCAAAGCCGCTTCAATCCGAGCTTGTAAATTTTCAGGAAGGGATCCTTTCGAAGCATACATGACCGTGTCCACGTCAATCTGTGGTCTTGACCAGTTCATCCCTTTCGGCATCCAGTCTACGTTATTTGGCTGTAGCGCAGGTTTTGCGATTTTTACGGTTTCAACATTTGGCAAGATGGGAACTTCTTTCAATGTACCTTCGATTGGTCCTTTATACTGTGTGATGATCCGTTGCATCGTTTGAACCTGTTTGGCAAGTTCTTGGTTTGGAACTTGTTGAGTTAGTGCAATGTTGGTCGTCTGAGCATTTCCCTCTGTTTGCTTCGTAGTATGGACTTTCGGCGTAGTCGTCGTCTGTACAATCGCCGGTAAAACCGAAGACGGGATTTCAGTCTCAGGCGAAGGATTAGACAATTGACCGAGTAAACTTACATATGCATCCATAAACGTCCGATACGCATCTTGTGGCAGTGATTTTAGCCACTTCAATGTATCAGGCTTTTGAAACCATGTTTCGAGTTCCTGTGCCACTTTTTCCAAATCGACTGATCCTTCAGGAAGCACACCTTCTTCAAGTTGAGGAAGTTCTGCCTGCTCCCCTGAGCCTTGCATTGGGGCAAGCATCGCAGAAAGGAGGCTTAAAAATCCACCTGCTCCCTGTGATTCTCCCTCCACTGCTCCAGTACGAGCCATCGATCCTTGAATGGCTTGCGTCAATAAAGCGATATTCAATGTTGGCCCTCCCTTCTTGTGTTCATTGGAGAAGCTGCGTCACAACCGCAGCCTGTTGCGCATTCATTCGTCCTAAGATGTCTGCCTGTTGCTTAGGTGATAGCTCCTTCAACAGTTCAGCAACTTGAGGGCTTTCGAGTTCACCCATAATAGCTGCCGCCTGTTTGGCTGACATTTCTTCATAAACGCTGGCGACATCAGATGAGGTCTCCTCTTCTTTTGACGCTGTCTCTAGTTCCGAGACGAGTCGATCTCGTTCACGAATCAAATCGGTGATTTCTTCTTGTCTAGCCTTTACTTCGTTCGTCAATTCAACATTTTCGTTGCGAAGTTTTTCAATCTCACTGTTCGCCGCTTTTAATCGGTTCGCTGCGTCCGAATCGATTCCCGTCACATTCACCTGCGTCTCCGTTTTTTTTAATTCTTCCGTTTTCTCGTCCTCGTTCACTTCTAATAAGGGAACGGATAAGAGCGGACGGTCCATCGCATAGTTCATGACGACAATCCCACCGACTAAGATGAAGATTGCTGGAATGAGGACCAACGCCACAATCATTTGCTTGCCTCGTTTATTGTTCTCTTTTGCCATGCTACTTCCCTTTCCCATGATGAATCACAGCAAGTTCATCCATCATTTGTTGCTCTGTAAGTTTAGCTACCGTCATCTCTTGCATGCTGACCTTTTCATGGAGCGTCACGTATTTCTTTTCTTCCACCACTTTACCGAGCAATCGTTCTTGCGACGCATGATAGCGATTGCGGGCCTGTTGTACGACGAGCTGTTGCGTTTCGATTTGACGTTTCACTTGCTCTCGCGTCTTTTCTCGATACTGCGACATGAGAAGGTCGATGTTTCCAGATTGTTCGTCTTGGTGTTTGATGAGCGACTCATACATGAGAAGAAGGTCATATAGCTTCTCCATCTCTGTCTCAAGTCTTGCCTTAAATCCTCTGACTTCTATGGCGGCATCTTCTTTTTCATGTTCCGCAATCGGCATGATTCGTTCTAATATGAGTCTATTCATGATTCACCTCGTGCAATATGTGACAAGTGGGTCATCGTCTGTTCGAAAGCAGCATCTTCTTCGATCGATTGTTTCAAAAACGTCAACAAGTATGGATATTTCTCCACAGCGGTATCAATTGAAGGATTGGTGCCTTTTTTATACGCTCCGATATTGATTAAATCTTCCGCGTCAATATAGGTCGCGAGCCAACTGCGGAACGTTTGAGCTGCATCTCTGTGTGAAGGGGAAGCGATTTGGTTCATGACCCGACTGATGGATTTTAGTACATGGATTGCCGGGAATTGCCCACGGTTTGCGAGCGCCCGGTCCATCACAAAGTGTCCGTCTAAAATCCCCCGCACCGCGTCGGCAATCGGTTCATTCATATCATCCCCGTCGACGAGGACCGTATAGAATGCAGTGATTGAACCTGTCGCCGCTGTTCCACTTCGCTCTAATAGTTGAGGTAACATGGCGAATACGGATGGGGTGTACCCTTTCGATGTTGGGGGTTCGCCCGTCGCAAGACCAATCTCACGCTGTGCCATCGCAAAACGTGTCACCGAGTCCATCATCAAGACCACTTCTTTCCCTTGGTCCCGGAAGTACTCGGCAATCGCGGTCGCCGTGTAAGCTCCCTTCAACCGGACAAGCGGGGGTTGGTCGCTTGTCGCTACAATCACGACGGAACGAGCCATGCCTTCTGGTCCGAGTTCTTTTTCGATGAACTCTTTTACTTCCCGACCCCGTTCTCCAATCAAGGCGATGACGTTAATATCTGCCGAAGATCGTTTGGCAATCATCCCGAGCAAGGTCGACTTCCCTACACCGGAACCAGCAAACAAACCGACCCGTTGTCCTTTTCCTACAGTCAACAGTCCATCAATCATGCGTACACCGGTCGACAGCGCATCTAAAATCCTTGGTCGATTCAAAGGATTCGGAGGTTTACGTTGAACGTCGTAACGCTTACCGGTCACAAGACGCTCACCTGAAAGTGGACGTCCCAAACCATCGAGCACTTGACCAATCAACTCTTCCCCTACAGGAACTTGAAGCATTTTTCCCGTTCCCTTTACAAGACACCCTGGCGCAATTTGCGTAGTTTCACCGTATGGCATGAGCAGAACACGCTCTTCATTGAATCCGACAACCTCTGCTTCAACCGTTTCATTCGACGGAAGGACAATCAAACAGCGTTCTCCGACAAATGCACTCGGCCCATTCGACTCAATCATCAATCCGATGACACGGCAAACTCGACCGATTTTTCGTGTGAACTCGCCGTCCGAAGACTGCTTGATTGAGTCAAGAACCTGCTCAATAAGCACCATCCGCTAAAACCTCCTCGATTTTAGCTTGAATCCGTTCGAAACTATACGTTAAATCGACTTCATTCCCACGATGTGGCGACTCGATTCGGACTGCCGTTTCATCCAATGATCCGTCCCCACGATATTTCAAAGGGGGTGTCTCTTCTGTCCGCCACATCGCTTCGAATTGCTGAATCGAGGCAAGACGTGTCGGATGAACAAAGATTGTGATTGCTTCGGCATCGATCCAATGTGACATTTGATCACGGATCATCGTCGCAAAGAGTTCTTCATCTTTCCGAACAAGTTCCGTTGTCACATGTGCACTGACCGAGATTGCCAGCTCAATGAGTTGTTCTTCCGCTTGTCTCCATTTTTCTTCAAATAAGAGTTCAAGTTCGGTCGAAACGGAATTTAATCTTGTGGTGATGTCCTCGAACTCAGCCAATCCGTCCTGTCTACCTTGAAGGAGACCTTCCTGATACCCTTCTGAACGCGCCTCCTCGAACACCTGTTGTTTCAACCGCTCCAACTGTTCGACTTCGGTCAACTGAAACTGTTGAAATGCTTCTTCGTCCTGCTTCAACTTCTCATAGCGCGACTGAATGACATCGTGATGATTGATTCCGTCATTCGGTTCTATAATGGGTGTTTCTAAGCGCTTGGATTCAATCCGTTGCGGAATATTCGATGTTGCACGTTGGCGTTTGATCACATTAGACAACGATGTCATCTCCTCCACCTCGACTGATTACAATCTCACCGACGTCCTCTAGGCGACGAATGATTCCGACGATTCGGCTCTGTGCCTCTTCGACGTCACGCAACCGTACCGGTCCCATGAATTCCATATCTTCTTTGAACGTTTCGACCATACGTTGTGACATGTTTTTGAAGATAATTTGTTTGACTTCCTCCGAAGAGACCTTGAGCGCAAGTAACAAGTCGTCGTTCGCCACTTCGCGAATGATTCGTTGAATCGCACGAGAATCGAGCGTAACGATATCTTCGAAGACGAACATCCGCTTTTTGATTTCTTCTGCAAGTTCCGGGTCTTCGATTTCGAGCGCATC
The DNA here is from genome assembly GCF_042652865.1 of Exiguobacterium profundum. Lineage (GTDB taxonomy): Bacteria > Bacillota > Bacilli > Exiguobacteriales > Exiguobacteriaceae > Exiguobacterium > Exiguobacterium profundum. The sequence continues at coordinate 475,867 of NZ_JBHSHG010000001.1, read as the reverse complement.
GAGAATGGTACGTTCGGTCGTCCGGTCTACACCGTTCAAGACTTCGACGACTGCTTCGATTCCACCAGATTGGGCATAATCTTGCATATCCGTCTGCGACAAGTTCTTCTCAAGGATTTGTTCCACTTCATGGATGACGTCTGGATTGAGTCGATCCATCGTCGCAATCCGTTTTGCGACTTCCGATTGAATCTCAGGTGGAAGTTCCGAGAGGATTTGCCCTGACTTGACGGGTTCTAAATGCGCTAAGATTAACGCAATCGTCTGTGGGTGCTCGTTTTGGATAAAGTTCAATAACTGTTTCGGGTCTGCTTTTCGTGCAAACTCGAACGGTCTGACCTGTAAGGTGGAAGTCAGACGATGAATCAATGCCATCGCCTTGTCTTCACCAACTGCTTTTTCAAGGACAGTTTTCGCAAACCCGATTCCACCCTGAGTGATATAACTTTGTGCCATGGCGAGTTCATGGAACTCACCGAGAATACTATCCTTTTCTTCCGGGGACACTTTTTTTAACGCTGAAATTTGAAGCGTCAGTTGTTCCATCTCTTCTTCTGAAAGATGTTTGTAGACGTTCGCTGCCACTTCAGGTCCCAGGGAAATCATGAGCATCGCTGCTTTTTCGCGATTCGATTGTTTTGCATAGTTCACGTTACTCACTCCTCAGACATCCAAGTACGAAGCAGTTTAGCAAACTCTTCTGGATTACTTTCAGCTAATTTTTCTAACTGTTTCTTCTTCACTGCACCTTCGCCTCGCTCTTCGAGGTCTAGGTCAGGTACTTCATCTTCATATGGAACTTCCCATTCGTTCGTCTCTTCCACAACCTCTTGCTTCCGTCTACGCATCGCGAAGAAGATCAAGGCAAGAATTACGACTGCACCCGCCGCTGCCGCATACATCCACCAAGGTGTCGGTTGCTCTGTTGCTGCAACCTCTTCCACTTCAGCGAACGGTCTCGACACGACGACAACTTTCTGTTCGAGTTCAGCATCCGTGATGGCTTCATCCGTCTTCGCTAACGACGTCCGAATAATGGAATACATCATCGTCTCGAGGTCGCCTTCTAACTGCGGATCGATACTTGTTGCGCCATCTGGTGGTTCAACGATGAGCTGGACTCCGAGGTCACGAATCGTATATGGTGCGTTTTGAATCTGCTTCGTGATGCGGTTGACCTCGTAATTGATGATTTCATGATTCTTTTCACTTTCTTCTGTGCCATCGCCAGTCGCTGCCGGGAAGTTGATTGTGTCGTTCTCACCAGTTCCCGTCGCTTCTGTCGCCGTACCTGTTCCGCCAGTGTATGCTTCAGCAATCCGCTCGGCAGACGTGACGATGCCTTCCATGTTTTCTTCATCGACCAGCGTGACAAGATTCTGTTCTTCAGCCGTTTGTGTCGTGTCGATGTCTGCTGTGACGGAAACGAGTACGCTCCGTTCGCCGAGTAGAACCGATAGCATCTGTTGGATTTGTTGACGTACGTCTTTTTCGACTTGTCGCTTCAACGCCAATGGATCTGACGAGGAACCTCCAGCAACAACGGTCTGGTCGAGATCATAATACGTGAAGTATTGGTCCATAATTGAAATGTTTTCCGGTTTCAAGTTCGGGACACTCTTACTAATCAAATGATAGAGACCTTTTACTGTGTTTGGTTCTAAATTCGTCCCCGCTCCGATGTTCAAGACGATGGACGCGGTAGGCTCACCTTGATCTTCTGCCAAGAAGACAGACTTCTCAGGAAGTGAGATGATTACTTTCGCTTGATTGATTCCTTCAATCTGTGTGATGAGTCGCTCTAGCTCCGTCTGCATCGCACTACGTTCGATGACAGCCATCTCACGGTCTGTCGTTCCGAACCCTGCGTTTTCGCTGAAGAAACTATAATCAATCGAGCCGGACTTTGGAATTCCGGCAGCAGCCAAACTCACTTTCAACTGATCGACCATTTCAGTCGGCACATACACGCTCACACCGTTCGAAGTCGCCTTGATTTCCGACTGTACCCCGTCTGCTGTCAACTTCTCTGTCACTTCGCCCGCTTCTTGAGCAGACAAGTTTGTATAGAGAGGTGCCATGTTTGGCCTTGAAAGGAAGAATGTGAGTACGAGGGCCGCGATTAGTATGACCGCGATCGAGATGCCCCATACGAGTTTACGTTTCGCTGGCATCGCCTTTAATGCACCGGTCATGGATTTGAATCGTTCTTTTAATTGTTCATTCATCGCAACTTGTCATCCTCTACAATTAAACTTGCATTCGCATCATTTCTTGATAGGCCTCAACAGCCTTGTTCCTCACCTCGATGGCAAGTTGCATCGCAATCGACGACTCTTCACTTTGAATCATCACCTGATGAAGGTCAGCTTTCCCGACCGCCAAATCTTTACGGGCTTGACTAGTCGCTTGTTGTGTCTCATTCAATGCGTTCATCGCTTCATTCAAGTATGACCCAAATTGAGATGGGTTCGTTTTATTCAGTGATGGCGTGAGTTCTGGGCTCATCAATTGAATTGGATTAATTTGCATCCGTTAACACTCCTTATCCTTTACCAATCTCCATCGCTTTTACGAGCATCGCCTTCGAGGCGTTCATCGCTGCAATGTTTGCTTCGTACGAACGAGTCGCACCCATCAAATCGACCATTTCTTTCAAGAGATCGACGTTCGGCATTTGTACGTACCCTCGCTCATCCGCATCGGGATGATTCGGGTTATAAGCCAATTTATACGGTGCATCGTCTTCGATGATTTGAGATACTTGCACCCCTCCATTAACGGCATCCATTTGCTTCCGGAATGGCGCTTCTTGCAACACGGTCATCTTTCGTGTGTATGGTTGCCACTCTCCGTCCACGAGTCTCCCGCGAGTCGTCTGAGCGTTGGCGATGTTCGCCGACACGGTATCCATTCGTAGCCGTTGTGACGTCAACGCTGAAGCTGAAATATGAAAACTATCAAACATTCCCATTGATTAACGACCTCCCCGAATAACAGATTTTAATCCCCCGAGCCTACGATTCAATTGCTCCATCATCGCCTCATACTGGAGTTGGTTTCGTGCCAGCTCACTCATTTCATAATCCAAGTCGACGTTGTTGCCATCACTCCTCATGGCGCCACCAGCTCGATCGATGACCTTCGACTGGGTCGAGTCACTCGGACGACCACCTTGCAGCTTGAGTCGCATCTCACTCTGAAGCGTCTGCTCAAACACAGCCTGTTTGGCTTTGAAATTCGGCGTATCAATGTTTGAAAGGTTATGACTGATGACCTTTTGGTTAAGGACTGAATGGTTGATGGCTTGCTTTAGTAATTGATAGTCACTACCAATCCAATTCACGGCGTTCACTCACTTTCATATAATGACTACTAAATATACCTCATTTGGAAAATCTACTATTTCATTGAAACAAATCTGTAACAGTTCTGAAAGATATTTTTTAAAACATAGGTAAATGGCTTAATATCTTTTTGTCGAAATCACGTCAAAAGGTGAAAATAATTACTTTTGTACTAAAAAAAACCGCCTCCTTATCAAGGAAAGCGGTTTTTTAGGAATAAAGTCCCTTTTAAAAGTGTTTTCAATGGAAATTACACATCGAAAGTTGTATTTCAGTTTGATTTCAGTTTTTGCAATTCAAACAAGAAGTTGTCATTTAATATCTTGATATACGTTCCTTTCATTCCTAAAGAACGTGATTCAATGACCCCTGCACTTTCTAATTTCCGAAGTGCGTTGACGATGACCGAACGCGTGATTCCCACTCTGTCGGCAATTTTGGAAGCAACTAGCAATCCTTCGTTTCCACCAAGCTCTTCGAAGATATGTTCGATTGCCTCAAGCTCTGAATACGATAACGAGTTAATCGCCATCTGGACGACTGCTTTCTTACGTGCCGACGTTTCGGCTTCCGCAGCCTTCTCACGAAGGATCTCCATTCCAACTACAGTTGCAGAGTACTCCGCGAGAACGAGGTCATCTTCTGTGAATTCATTCGCCAATCGACCGAGTACGAGCGTACCTAAACGTTCTCCTCCACCGATGATTGGAACAATCGTCGTCATGGAGTTGAGGAATAGATCGTGGTTCTCGACTGGGAACGCTGTATATTCACTATCGATATCGATGTTCGCTGTCGTTTCTTTCACATTGAACAAGTTCGAAGCATATGGCTCCGGGAACTGTCGATCGACTAAGAATGCTTTCATCCGGTCATTCTCAATCTGTTGTTTGATTGCAAAACCGAGAAGTCGTCCCCGACGACTCACGATAAACGTGTTGGACTCAAGGACTTCACGCATTTTGTCCGCCATTTCTTTAAAGTCAACGTGCGCACTTGCCTCTTGTTGAAGCATTGTGTTTAATTGGCGTGTTTTTTCTAGTAAGTTCATATTCTCTATTTCCTCCCTGTATGTGCATACAGAATCTTATAATATATATTGGCTCAAATCACGATCGTCGGCGATGGAACCGACTTTTGCTTGTACGTAAGCTGGTGTGATTTCTACGGTTGTTTGTGGCATATCTGCCGCTTCAAATGATAAATCTTCTAAAACGCGCTCCATTATAGTATAGAGGCGACGTGCACCGATGTCATCGGTCTCACGATTGACATGTGTCGCAATTTTCGCAATTTCTTCAATGGCCTCATGCGTGAAACGGACCGTGATTTCTTCAGATTCTAACAAGGCCGTATATTGTTTAATGAGTGCCTGTGACGGTTCCGTCAAAATCTTGACGAAGTCTTCTTCCGTCAAGCTGCTCAATTCAACACGAATTGGGAAGCGTCCTTGTAGCTCTGGAATCAGGTCAGACGGCTTAGCCATATGGAATGCACCGGCCGCGATGAAAAGAACATGATCCGTTTTAACCGGTCCATACTTCGTGACGACCGTAGATCCTTCTACAATCGGAAGAATGTCACGCTGCACCCCTTCACGGGATACTCCGGCGTGATCTTGTGATTTTGTGGCGATCTTATCGATTTCATCCACGAAGATGATACCCATCTGTTCACTGCGCCGCACGGCTTCATCGTGGACTTCGTTCAAGTCCAGCAAGTTCTCTGCTTCTTCAGCAATGAGAAGCGGTCTTGCTTCACGAACCGTCAGCTTACGTTGTTTCCGTTTCTTTGGAACGATTTGACCGAGCATATCCTGAAGATTCGACAAACCTTCCATCCCTTGACCTTGAAACAAATCCATCGTCTGCTTTTCTTCTAATTCCACTTCAATCACGCGTTCTTCGAGTTCACCGAGTTCGAGCAAGCGTCGAAGTTGCGAACGGTCATTATTGGATGTGTCCGACGTGGTTTCTGGCTGTTGTGTCTGTCCGCCGAACAACGCCTCGAACGGATTCGATGCAGTAGGTGTCGCTTTTGCTTTTCCTTGTAGCGCATCTAAAAGGCGTTCCGTCGCCGCACGTTCCGCTGGCTCCTTCACATCTTCTTTTTTCTCTTCTTTGACAAGACGAACCGATGCCTCAACGAGATCACGTACCATCGATTCAACGTCACGACCGACGTAACCAACTTCCGTAAATTTCGTTGCTTCTACCTTCACAAACGGTGCACCGACAAGCTTAGCTAACCGTCGAGCAATTTCGGTCTTTCCGACCCCGGTCGGTCCGATCATCAAAATATTTTTTGGTGTAACCTCATCGCGAAGGTCTGCACTTAACTTTTGACGACGATAGCGATTTCGTAGAGCAATCGAAACTGCTCGCTTGGCATCCTTTTGTCCGATTACAAAACGGTCTAACTCCGTTACGATTTGTCTAGGTGTCAACTCTCGGTTCATTCAGCAGCGCCTCCAATCGTTTCTACAATGACTTGATCATTTGTATACACGCAAAGCTCACCAGCGATTTCAAGAGCGGCACGCGCGATTTCTTCAGCAGACTTTTCAGCAGAATGGCGTACGAGTGCGCGACCTGCCGCTAAGGCATAGTTCCCACCGGATCCGATTGCAAGAATTCCATCGTCCGGCTCAATCACTTCTCCATTCCCAGAGACGAGCAAAAGATGATCGGCATCCATCACAATCAATAGTGCCTCGAGTTGACGCAACATCTTATCCCCACGCCATTCTTTCGCAAGTTCTACCGCTGCTCGCGGCAAGTTACCGTTATACATTTCAAGTTTCGATTCAAACTTTTCAAACAATGTGAAAGCATCGGCTACGCTACCTGCAAAACCGGCAACGACTTTCCCGCCATAAAGGCGTCTGACTTTCTTCGCCTTGTTTTTCATGATGACGGCATTCCCGAATGTGACTTGGCCATCTCCACTCATCGCACATTGGCCATTGTGTCGAACTGCAAAAATCGTTGTTGCATGAAACATATCGTAACCTCCTACTTTCTTGGATGTGTCGCTTGATAAATCGACCGAAGTCGTTCGGTCGATACATGGGTATACCGCCCGGTCGTCGACAAGGACTCATGCCCAAGCAACTCTTGGACGGCACGCAAGTCCGCTCCCCGTTCTAACAAGTCCGTCGCAAAGCTGTGTCGCAACGAGTGCGGGGTAAGTGGTTTATGTACCCCACTGTCTTTTCTCAAACGTTTCATGACATAGCGGATTTGGTCTGTTGTCATCCGATTCCCTTTTTGACTCAAAAATAATGCGGTTTCTGTCGGGAGCCCGACACCTTTGCGTAATTCGATATAACGCTGCAAAGCATGTACGGCATATTGTCCGATCGGGACATATCGTTCTTTCTTCCCTTTTCCCATCACATGGACAAAGGATAAAACCTCATCGAACGAGGAAAGGTTCATCCCACACAGTTCAGCGACGCGGATTCCCGTCCCATAGAGCACTTCTACGATGGCGACGTCCCTCGCCTGTAAAAAAGGATCTTCCTGCCTCGAGGCAGCCTCCAACAGTTGCTCGACTTCCGTCGGGACGGCAAAGGTCGGCAAGGACTGTCTCTTTTTCGGTGAGGTCAGGTCGTGGAACAACGGTTCTCCACCTTGTTCTCTTGCCATAAACTTCCCGAATTGCTTGAAACAAGATACTTTTTGGGACACCGTAGACGCGGCCAATTGTTTCTCATAAAGGACATATAAATAACGCCGCGCCGTCTGAGCATCGTAGGGATCTTGATGCGTCGATTGGCAATATGCGGCGTACTGGTCGAGCGTTTGCTCGTAAGAGCGTTTCGTATGAGGAGACAGTCGACGTTCAATTTGGCAGTAGCGTAAAAAGGATTGTCGATCCTCTAAAAATCCCATTTTATCGCCTCCTCGATGACTCGTAAAAACGCATGTTCTCGTCAAATCGAAATTAGCATAGCATACAGAATGTAAGGTGACAATAGATAGCCGTTCAATAATCTGAAAATTTTCAAAGTATGAAACAAAATACACAATTGAAATTTTACTTCAAAACAAAAGAGCCAAAAAATGGCTCTCCTGTTCAAAGATCTTTATACTGTTGTATCGTTTCTAACGCACGGTTCGCGTAACGCTCGTACCGTTCTTGTTTCTTCATCTTTTTCGGAGCGTCTTCTAGTGATGGCACCAATCCGAAGTTTGCATTCATCGGTTGGAAGTGCTTCCCGTCGGCTGTCGTGATATAATGCGCCATCGAACCAAGCATCGTCTCACGCGGGAGAACGACGAGTTCTTCACCTGCGATCATCTTCGCCGCATTGATCCCAGCTAGAAGCCCGGACGCTGCCGACTCCACATATCCTTCTACCCCTGTCATCTGACCGGCGAAGAAGAGCGTGTCACGTGTACGCGCCTGATACGTCGGCTTGAGTAAGCTCGGTGAGTTGATGAACGTGTTACGGTGCATGACACCATAACGGACGATGTCCGCATTCTCGAGTCCCGGGATGAGACGGATGATGCGCTTCTGTTCGCCCCACTTCAAATGTGTTTGGAAGCCTACCAAGTTATACAGTGTGCCCGCCGAGTTGTCTTGACGAAGCTGAACGACGGCATATGGACGTTTTCCTGTCTTCGGGTCTTCTAATCCGACCGGCTTCATCGGTCCGAAAAGAAGCGTCTTTTTCCCACGCTCGGCCATGACTTCAAACGGCATGCATCCTTCAAAGTAAATCTCTTTTTCAAACTCTTTTAGCGGAACGACTTCTGCCTTGATCAGCTCTTCGTAAAACACGTCAAACTCTTCTTCTGTCATCGGACAGTTCAAGTAAGCGGCTTCACCTTTGTCGTAACGCGACTTCAAATAGACTTTATCCCGATCAATCGTATCACCATCTAGAATTGGTGCTGCCGCGTCATAGAAGTAGAGATAATCTTCTCCTGTGAACGCCTTGAGTGATGCAGAAAGGTCAGGGGAGGTCAAAGGGCCAGTCGCCACGATGACGATCCCTTCAGGAATCTCTTTGAGCTCTTCGTTGTGCACTGTGACATTCTCGTGGTTCTTTAGCTTCTCGGTGATGAATCCGGCAAACTCATGACGATCGACGGCAAGGGCACCCCCAGCAGGTACACTTGCCGTGTCCGCCGCCTTTAAGATGAGCGAGTCAAGCGTACGCATTTCTTCTTTCAAGACACCTACGGCATTTTGAAGACCGTTCGCACGTAGCGAGTTCGAACAGACGAGTTCTGCAAATTGATCCGTGTGGTGCGCCGGTGTTTGACGAACCGGTCTCATTTCATACAAATCTACTTGAATACCGCGCTTAGCGAGTTGCCAAGCCGCTTCGGAGCCGGCCAATCCAGCTCCGATTACAGTTACACGTTGTTGCAACATTAATCCTCCTCTTGCTGATGTACCTCGGTGTGGGTACAGTTCGTACATTGATATTTCACGCCGTCTTTAATTTTTTTCTCGACCATCAAACTGTCGCATACTGGACACGGTTTCGCAACCGGTTTATCCCATGAGACGAATTCACATTCCGGATAGTTCGAGCAACCATAGAAGAGACGACCTTTTTTACTACGACGTTCTACGATTTGTCCATCCTTACAGTTCGGACACGGGACACCGATTTCGACTTGTACCGGTTTCGTGTTCGTACAGTTCGGGAAGTTCGAGCACGCCATGAACTTGCCGTAGCGTCCCATCTTGATGACCATTGGTGACCCACAGACTTCACAATCAATTCCGGCAGGTTCATCTTTCACTTCGATTTTCTCGATTTCTTCTTCAGCACGCTTCAATCGTTTCTCGAAAGAACGATAAATCGGAGCGACGACTTCCGTCCACTCGACTTCCTTATGCTCGATCGAATCAAGAAGGGTCTCCATGTCGGCAGTGAACTGGACCGTGATGAAGTCGTTGAAATACTCATCAATCATCTCGATGACGAGTTCTCCAAGTTCAGTCGGTAAAAACTTTTTCTCTTCGAGAACGACATAACCGCGTCGTTGGATCGTGTCGAGTGTCGGCGCGTACGTCGACGGACGACCAATCCCGAGTTCTTCCATCGCTCGAACGAGTCGCGCCTCTGTATAACGAGGTGGCGGTTGTGTGAAGTGTTGTTTCGGCTCAATCGTTTCAAACGTCACGGTATCATCCACTTCGAGAGGTGGCAATAATCCTTCCTTCTCTTGGTTCGTGTCCTCGATGTCATCGTCTTTCGACTCGATATACACTTTCATGAAACCAGGGAATTTGACTGTCGACCCGTTCGCACGGAAAATCATCCCGTTCGACTCGACGTCGATTTTGACCGTATCAAGAACGGCTGGCGCCATTTGGCTCGCAATCAATCGTTCCCAAATCAACTTATACAGTCGCAACTGGTCACGTGACAGATATGGCTTCAAGGAAGCTGGGTCGCGCAATGCTGAAGTCGGACGAATCGCTTCGTGCGCGTCTTGGGTATTCGCTGATTTCTTTTCTTTTTGTTTCTGTGAGGCGACATACTCTTCACCGAATGTCGATTCGATATATTCCTTCGCCTCCGTCTTCGCCAAATCAGAGATACGTGTCGAGTCGGTACGCATATACGTAATCAAACCGACTGTACCCTCTTTTTTACCGAGATCGATTCCTTCATATAATTGCTGCGCGAGCATCATTGTCTTCTTCGCACGGAAATTCAATTTACGGGCAGCATCCTGCTGCAATGAACTTGTCGTGAACGGTAGCGAAGCGTTCCGCTTCCGTTCTTTCTTCGTTACATCAATGACTTTAAACGTATCATCGATGGTATCGAGGACAGATTGCGCGTCTTCTTCAGACTTCAATTCCATCTTCTTCCCATCTTTTCCGTAAAATGAAGTCTCGAACGTTTCCCCATCATGATTTAAATCAAGTTTAATCGTCCAATACTCTTCCGGGTCGAACGCGTTAATTTCGCGCTCACGGTCGATAATCATCTTCACGGCTACCGATTGAACTCGCCCTGCAGACAATCCTTTTTTGACTTTCTTCCATAATAATGGGCTCATCCCGTATCCGACAAGACGATCTAAAATACGTCGGGCTTGTTGTGCATCGACGAGATCGTGATTGATCTTACGTGGATGTTTAAACGATTCTTTAATCGCATCTTTCGTGATTTCGTTAAAGACGACACGACATTCTGTCGTTTCATCGACACCGAGTGCGCGTGCTAAATGCCAAGCAATCGCTTCCCCTTCTCTATCGGGGTCGGCCGCGAGAAAGATTTTTGTCGCTTTTTTCGCTGCTGTCTTCAATTCTTTCAATACCGGTCCTTTACCACGGATGGTAATATACTTCGGTTCAAAGTCGTGTTCGACGTCTACACCGAGTTGACTTTTAGGCAAGTCAATCACGTGCCCCATCGAAGCTTTGACCATATAATTCGGACCTAAATAACGTTTAATTGTTTTTGCTTTCGCAGGTGATTCGACGATCACCAGATATTTTGCCATACATCTGCTCCCCTTTTAGAGGTCATTTAAATCCCTACCATAATATTCATGTTCTCACTGGTTTGTCAACGTACAATCTTGAGATCTCGAATAATTTGATCGGAATTCGTCAATGGAATCGCACCTTCTTCAATCAACCGGTTCGGTCCCTCCGCGAGTGGATCAAGGGGTGAACCTGGCACCGCAAATACCGTTTTCCCTTGCTCTAGAGCATGTCCGACCGTATTCATCGTCCCACTCTTTCGTCTCGCCTGTATAACGACCAACGCATCGCCAAGACCACTGACCAAACGATTTCTTTCCAAAAATTGAAATTTTTGAATCGGCGTGTTTGGTACATATTCACTAAGTAAGACTCCCTCTTGTGGAATCTGTAAAAGCATGTCTCGGTTCGCCTCCGGATAGAGCCGGTTCAGTCCAGCTCCCAGTACCGCCACGGTCGGTCGACGAGCGCGAAGGGCATGGGCGTGGACGAGCCCGTCGATTCCGAGGGCGCCACCTGAAACAGATACAGTTTCTTCTATTAAAGAGTGATAGTGATTCACGAGCGATTGACTGATACGATTCAACTCACGACTTCCGACCATCGCAGTCGTTCTTTCTTGTAGTACCTCTAAATCTCCATGATAAAACAAGCAATATGGTGGGTTGGGGATGTCGAGTAACCGTTTCGGAAACAAGTCGTCTTCCCATGTGACGAAATGTTTATACGACTCCGATGCGTGCCAGGCTCGTTCAGCCCGTCTCCAGACATGTTCAGAAAATTGTGTGCGATGTGCTCCGAGTGTCCCGTTTAAATAATGATGCACAAACTCAACTGGCATTCGTGCTGCAGCAAACCGAGCTATTGTTTGATTCATCACAAACTCTCCTTTAAAAAAATGAGGGATGCAAGCATCCCTCAAGATTCTCATGTCGTCGGTTGACCCGTGACACATGCTTCGTATAATCCTTGCTGTTTCAAGACACGAATCAACGTTTCACCGATAACCGCTGGTGTTTCAGCGACTTCGATTCCATTCGCGTTCAATGTCTTGATCTTCTCAGCAGCCGTACCTTTACCACCTGAGATGATTGCGCCCGCATGTCCCATGCGCTTGCCTTCAGGAGCCGTCTGGCCGCCGATGAAACCGATGACTGGTTTCGTCATGTTGGCTTTTACCCATTCAGCTGCCTCTTCTTCAGCCGTTCCACCGATTTCCCCGATCATGATGACCGCTTTCGTGTCCTCATCTTCGTTGAACGCTTTAAGCGTATCGATGAAGTTCGTTCCGTTGACCGGGTCTCCCCCGATTCCAACAGCTGTCGATTGTCCGATACCTGCTGTCGTCAACTGATGAACCGCCTCATACGTGAGCGTCCCAGAACGTGATACGATTCCGACGTGCCCTTTCGTATGAATGTAGCCAGGCATGATGCCAAGTTTCGCTTCTCCAGGTGTGATGATACCAGGACAGTTCGGTCCGATTAAACGAGCCGGTTTGTCCTCGAGATAGCGCTTCACTTGAATCATGTCCACAACTGGGATTCCTTCTGTGATACAGATGATAAGCTCGATGCCGCTGTCTGCCGCTTCCATGATTGAATCCGCTGCGAAAGCAGGTGGAACATAGATGATCGATGCATTGGCACCAGTTGCTTCGACCGCTTCAGAGACGGTGTTGAAGACTGGAACGTTGTCGAGGACCGTCGTGCCACCTTTACCAGGTGTGACACCACCGACTAATTTCGTGTTATATGCGAGCATCTGTTCACCGTGGAACAGACCTTGCTTCCCTGTAATCCCTTGAATGATTACTTTCGTATCTTTATCCGCCCAAATACTCATGTCGTTTCCCCCTTATCGAACAAGTGCTGCGATTTTTTCTGCACCGTCAGCCATCGAGCTGGCCGTCGTGATCGCAAGTCCAGATTCATCGAGAATGCGCTTCCCGGCATCAACGTTCGTTCCTTCTAAGCGAACGACGAGTGGTAAGTCGAGTCCGATTTCTTTCGTCGCAGCGACAATCCCCTCTGCGATGATGTCACATTTCATGATCCCACCGAAAATGTTAACGAAGATCCCTTTGACCTGGTCATCAGACAAAATCAACTTGAATGCTTCTGTTACTTTTTCTTTCGTCGCACCGCCACCTACATCGAGGAAGTTAGCGGGTTCAGCGCCGTAATGTTTGATGATATCCATCGTTGCCATCGCAAGACCGGCACCGTTGACGAGACAACCGATGTTTCCGTCGAGTGCGATGTAGCTGAGGTCGTGTTTTGACGCTTCTACTTCACGTGGGTCTTCTTCCGTCGTATCACGAAGAGCAAGGACGTCCGAGTGACGATAGAGCGCGTTGCTATCGAAGTTCAACTTCGCATCGAGCGCAATGACGTTACCGTCTTTCGTCGTGACGAGCGGGTTGATTTCCGCGATTGTGCAATCTGTCTCGACGTACACTTTATACAGCTTCATGACCATGTCACTGAACTTATTGACAAGTTTCGTCGGGACTTCCATTTTGAATGCGAGACGACGCGCCTGGAATGGACGTAAGCCAACGACCGGGTCGACGATCTCTTTATGAATCTTCTCTGGTGTATGTTCAGCGACTTCTTCGATGTCCATTCCACCTTCAGATGAACCCATGATGACAATTCGGCCGATCGAACGGTCAAGCACGAGTCCTAAGTAAAATTCTTGGTCAATCGCAGAACCTTCTTCGATATAGAGACGCTGGACAACTTTTCCTTCCGGACCTGTTTGGTGTGTCACGAGCGTTTTCCCGAGAATCTCTGAAGCATATTGCTTCACTTCTTCATCTGTCTTCGCAAGTTTAACACCACCCGCTTTACCGCGGCCACCTGCGTGGATTTGAGCTTTTACTACCTTCACTTCACCTTCAAGCTTCGCAGCAGCTGCAACAGCTTCTTCAACAGTAAAGGCTGGATAACCCGTCGGAACGGCTACCCCAAACTCTCTTAACAATTCTTTCGCCTGATACTCATGGATATTCATATGTTTTCCCCCTTAGTCCCCTTTAATATCGGCACGTCTATTGTAACGAAAAACTGAAAGCGCTGTCTATCGTTCTTGCTTTAAGTTTTCATCTTTTTTTCACATATATCCCTAGACAAATCAAATTTTATCCTGTTCCATCTGATAAAGAAACACAAAAAGTTCCGCAATGACTTGATAGACGTCCTCTGGAATCTGCTCTTCAATGTTCAAGGCCGACAGTAACGAGAGGAGCGCTGGGTCTTCATGGATAGGAATGCCGTTCGCTAAAGCAACTTCAAGCATCCGCTCGGCCACGATACCCGTTCCTTTTGCTACGACATGGGGCGCATCCATCGACTGCTCATAGGAGAGCGCCATCGCTTTCTTCTGGTCTTTCATATTTGGAGGTCCACCTTTCCGAGCGGCGCAAACGTTGCCGGAACGTGTTCACGCTTCGCTTCATACGAAAATGAAGACAGTTCGAATGACACCTTTTTTAAACCTTCTTTCAAAAGTGGTTCGTATGTACGGACGTATGGAGCCAAATCGTGTTGCTCATTGAATACACGTACGGACACGTAACGCTTTTGGATCAACACATCAATCCCGGTCTCACCATATCGCGGCGTTTCAAGAAACAAGACGATCCGCGCATGATCCGAGTCCATCGTCTCTCGTTTCGGGGCCTCTAGACGAAGTTGAACGTTTTCAAACGGACCCAATTGCGGTATGTGAAATGCTTGAGCGACGAACGGTGGGCTTTGGCTCGCGTTGAACGCTTCCTGCGCACGCACGAACTGCTCGAACTTCGGCTCACCTTTCGCTTTGAATAGCTCCCCGACGAGCGCTTTTACATCCTGACCTGCGCCGCTTTCTAACGCGGTTTTGCCGGCCGCCTTCACGGAGTCCGGCGTCAGCATCGGTTCTCGCATCAGGCGTCCGAGCTGTTCTCCTAACGCCTGCAGAGGCGACTTGGCCGCCATGAGCGATTCTGTCGCTTGCGTGACGACCTTCAAGACGAGCTTCGGTTCAACGTCCGTGACGACCAGCTTATACGTGACGTTCTCTTTCACGTTCGCATTGACACCGACCCGGAAAATCCCTTGGGGTAGTTGCATAACCGCCTCGTTGCCAGGTAAGAGCTGCAATACCTTTCCGACGACTGTGTTCCCTAGTAATAGCGGGCGTGACGTCTGTTCCGTCACTTTGAACGGCATCACCCCTTGATGATCGATCCGCAACGCGACCACTCCTTTCACATATGCTTGATGGGGGCGAACGTACGGCGATGAATCGGAGTCACCCCAAGGCGTCTTAACCCTTCTAAATGAGCCTCTGTTCCATATCCTGCATTTTTCGCAAATCCGTATCCAGGATACGTCAAATCATATTCTTCCATCATCCGGTCCCTTACCACCTTAGCGACGACACTTGCCGCGGCTATCGACACACTGAGCGTGTCCCCTTTAACCAATGACTGTTGAGGGATGTCGAGCTCGAGTTTCATGGCGTCAATCAATAGGGCGTCTACTTCTCCGACTTGATGAATCGCCTCTGTCATCGCTAGTTTCGTCGATTCGTATATATTGATGACATCAATCGTCTTCGGCTCGACGATGCCGACACCGACCTCCGCGACCTCGATGATGTGTGCGTATGCTGCATCCCTCGCCGTTTTGGACATTTTTTTCGAATCATTCAATCCCGCGAGATAGAACCCATCCGGTAACAAGACTGCCGCAGCCACGACCGGTCCCGCGAGCGGTCCCCGTCCGACCTCATCGACTCCGACAATTCGAGTGAAGCCTCGCGCCTTCCATTCATGTTCATACGTCATGCGACTTTCGAAATCGACCTGTAACGCCCGTTCTCGCTCGAATTGACGGTGTTTTTGCCGAAGCAACGTTTGCACGCCCGCTCGTGGGTCTCGTGACAAGGTCGGGAAGATTTGTACCCATTCTTCATATCGGATGTCCTCTAGTTGTTGTTTAATCTGTTGAATCGTCACGGTCTTCCTCCTATTCAAAAAAGCCCTGTGTGCACAGGGCTTTACGCCATTTCGTGATCAGCCGGTGTCTCAAGCGAGATCCGTCCGATTTTTTCATGTCGTAGTTCATTCAAAAGTAGTTCGCTCGCTTTTTCGAAATCGACGTAACCGCCACTGATGAGACCACGTTTTTTCCCGATCAACTCAAGGAGCTCAACGCTGTCCTCGGGTAACGTTTCAAGTTTGAATCGTTCCTTTAATTGTTCAGGATAACGAGC
Source organism: Exiguobacterium profundum (assembly GCF_042652865.1). Taxonomy (GTDB): domain Bacteria; phylum Bacillota; class Bacilli; order Exiguobacteriales; family Exiguobacteriaceae; genus Exiguobacterium; species Exiguobacterium profundum. The sequence goes on along the minus strand of NZ_JBHSHG010000001.1, from coordinate 459,785 downwards.
ATGCAACTCACGAACCGTATACAAGGCGATATCATCCAAGTTGAGAATCTCGTCTTTGATAGCGCCGGTCGCGGCTAGACGATATCCGACAATTTGGTCCTCAAATTTCGGCCAGAGAATCCCCGGTGTGTCCAACAGCTCCATCTCGCCGCCTTTCATCTTGATCCACTGTTGACGCTTCGTCACACCAGGACGGTCGCCCGTGATGGCGATGTTTCGTCCGGCGAGACGGTTGATGAGCGTCGACTTCCCGACGTTCGGGATTCCGATGATGAGCGCACGGATCGGTCCGGGGTTCCGCCCCTTCTCACGCATCCGGTCATGCTTTTCTTTCATCAACTTCTGAGCACCCGTGATGAGCTGTTTCAAGCCTTTGCTATGTTTCGCGTCGACAGCGACAACCTCGACTTCTTCGCGTTTCAAGGCACGTAACCACGCCTCCGTCACGACGGGGTCGGCCATGTCTGCTTTGTTCAAGACGATGAGACGGGGTTTTCCCGCTGTAATCTCATCGACCATCGGGTTGCGACTCGACTGAGGCACGCGTGCATCTACGAGTTCGATGACGACATCGATTAGCTTTAATTTTTCAGTTACTTGTCTTCTTGCTTTGGCCATGTGGCCAGGAAACCATTGAATTGCCAAAAAAGCACCACCTTAATCTTCTACCGTGCCAACATCATCGAGTGGCCAGAAGATGAAGTTCGTCTTGCCGACAATCTCCTCTTTCGACACAAATCCGATCTCACGGCTGTCTTTCGAGTTTTGACGATTGTCTCCCATGACGAAGTATGATTCCTCTGGAACGACCGACTCACCCGTCACTTGTTCGAGTGTGAAGTTCTCGGTCAACGGGAACCCGTTCATCTGGGCACGAAACTCGTCTAAATACGGCTCTTCTACCGCTTCACCATTAATATAAAGCACATCATCTCGATATTCGAGCGTGTCGCCTGGGATGGCGATGACACGTTTAATATAGTCTTTTGATTCAGTCGCATGGAATACGACGATATCACCTCGGTCTAGCTCCCCAACATAGTTCGAAATTTTACTGACGATCATTCGATCCGCATTGTGGAGTGTCGGCATCATCGACTCTCCTTCAACGATGACAGGAACGAAGATGAACGTCCGGATGACGAACGCGATGACAAGAGCGACCACGATGGCTTTTAGCCAACTAAACACTTCTTTCAACTTCACTCACTCCTCTATCCATTTGAACTTATTGTACTAGAAAAAAAGAAGCTTGTCGCAAGCGACAAGCTTAATTCCCATCTTAACGACGGATTTCTTTAATACGTGCTGCTTTACCGCGAAGGTTACGGAGGTAGTAAAGTTTCGCACGGCGAACTTTACCGTAGCGTACGACTTCGATTTGTGCAACGCGTGGTGAGTGAAGCGGGAATGCACGCTCAACACCTACGCCGTAAGAAATCTTACGGACTGTGAATGTTTCGCTGATGCCGCCACCTTTACGCTTGATTACAACACCTTCGAAGATCTGGATACGCTCACGCGTTCCCTCTACAACTTTAACGTGGACACGTACTGTGTCACCAGGACGGAAAGCAGGTACGTCCGATTTGAATTGTTCTTCTGTGATTTCACGGAACAGTTTTTGTGTGTTCATGAATCATATCTCCTTTTTCTTCAATGTTCATATCTTCATATGCCCAAGCATCCAATAGCGGAACATCGGTAATCGATGGGTTTAACCCACATGCTCAAACATAGCATATATTTCTCAATCGCGCAACGATTGCAGAAACTTTTTATCGACATCCGTCAACTCGACATGTTCGAGCAAATCCGGACGTCGTCGATACGTGCGTTCGAGCGATTGCTCTCGGCGCCATGCCTCGATCCGGGCGTGATTTCCCGACAAGAGCACTTCCGGCACGGTCAATCCACGAAAATCAGCCGGTCGTGTATAGTGAGGGTATTCCAAGAGACCAGTCGAGAACGAGTCATCTTCATGGCTCGCCTGATCGCCAAGTACATCCGGAATGAGCCTTACGGTCGCATCAATCATGACCATCGTCGCGAGCTCTCCACCTGTCAAAACGAAATCACCGATCGACACCTCGTCGGTCGCCAGTTCATCATGGATCCGTTGGTCGAACCCTTCATAATGTCCACACAGAAAGACCAGATGTTCCTCCTTGGCCCATTCTTCGGCCATTCGTTGATTGAACGGTTTTCCGGTAGGCGTCGTGAGAATGACCCTTGGGCTCTTCGCCTCAAGGGAATGAAATGCATCAAAGATCGGCTGCGGCGTGAGCAACATGCCCGCTCCACCGCCGTAAGGATAATCATCGACTTTATGATGCTTGTTCGTTGAAAAGTCCCGAAAATTGAGGAACGACATCTCCACCTGTCCGAGCGCCTTCGCTCGACCGACGATGGAGTGATCGAGCGCATGAAACATCTCCGGGAACAACGTCAATACATCAATCTTCATCGTCAATCATTCCAGGGATCGGCGTGATGACGACACGCTTCGCATCGACATCAATCTCTTGGACGACCGATTCGATATAAGGGATGAGCGCGTCCGACTTTCCTGGTCGTTTGATGACCCATACATCGTTCGCTCCATTCGTTTCAAAGATGTCGTCGACGACACCAATGACTTCCCCATCCACGACAGCCTCACAGCCGATGATTTCATGATAATAAAATTCGTGTTCGTCCAAGTCGTGGACGTGTTCGGCGTGGACATATAGTTTCAGCCCTTTATATTTTTCAATGAGGTTGATATTGTCAAACCCTTTGAATGTGACGAGGTGAAACTGCTTATGAGGACGATACGTCGTGATCGTCATTTCCTGTTTCGTTCCGTCGACATCAAGAAACAACGTGTTTCCTTTTTTAAATCGCTCTTCTGGAAAGTCTGTCGCCGCCAAAATCTTCACTTCCCCTTTCAGGCCGTGCGTATTGGCGATTTTCCCTACATATAACCAGTCCATCTTTTTTCCTCCTCAACAAAATAGGCCGACCTCAGAAAAGGTCGGCCACATCATTACTTCGCGTTTTTCGCGTTGTGGAATTTCTCCATGATCCCTGCTTTAGAGAACAAGTTGCGTACTGTGTCAGATGGCTTCGCGCCGTCTGCCAACCATTTGAGAGCGAGTTCTTCGTTGATGCGAACTTCTGCTTCTGGTTTTGCAACCGGGTTGTAGTGACCAACTTGCTCGATGAAGCGACCGTCACGTGGTGAACGTGAGTCTGCTACAACGATACGGTAGAAAGGTGATTTTTTTGCGCCCATGCGCTTAAGACGAATTTTAACTGCCATGGTAATATACCTCCATCATGTGTTTAAGAATTGACAACTTTTATAGTATACAGCTTTTTCGTTCGACTGACAAAAGATTTTGTTAGAAGAATGGAAGGCCGAGACCTTTTTTCTTCCCTTTCATTTGTCCTGACATTTGTTTCATCATCTTCTTCATGTCATCGAACTGTTTGATGAGACGGTTCACTTCTTGAATCGAGCGACCGCTCCCTTTTGCGATCCGCTTACGACGACTCGCGTTGAGCACTTCCGGATTGGCGCGCTCATGTTTCGTCATCGAGCGAATGATCGCTTCGACGTGATCGAGTTGTTTCTCGTCGATTTGGACGTTCTTCAACCCTTTCATCTTACCTGCACCAGGTAACATCGAAAGTAATTCATCAATTGGTCCCATGTTTTTCACTTGGGCCAACTGTTCAATGAAATCATCGAACGTGAATGACGCGTCACGAATTTTGCTTTCAAGCTCCTTCGCTGCGTCTTGGTCCATCTGTGTCTCGGCTTTTTCAATGAGCGAGAGCACGTCCCCCATTCCGAGGATCCGTGACGCCATGCGTTCCGGGTGGAATGGTTCGAGGGCATCCAACTTTTCTCCGAGACCGACGAATTTAATCGGCGCTCCCGTGACTGCCTTAATCGAAAGGGCTGCCCCACCTCGTGTATCTCCGTCGAGCTTTGTGAGCACGACCCCGGTGATTCCGAGTTTCTCATTGAAACTGTCGGCCACATTGACCGCATCTTGACCCGTCATCGAATCGACGACGAGGAAGATCTCATTTGGTTTGGCAATCGTCTTCACATTTTCGAGCTCGCCCATAAGCGTCTCATCGATATGAAGGCGACCGGCCGTATCGATCAACACGAAATCGTGATGATTTGTTTTTGCGTACTCGAGTGCCTTCGTCACAATCTCTTCCGGCTTCACTTGATCACCAAGTGAGAAGACTGGTAAATCGAGTTGTTTTCCGAGTGTCTCGAGCTGCTTGATTGCTGCAGGACGGTAGATGTCCGCCGCGACGAGAAGTGGACTTCGGTTATGCTTTTTGCGAATCAAGTTCGCTAGCTTCCCGGTCGTTGTCGTTTTCCCTGCCCCTTGCAGACCGACCATCATGACGACTGTCGGTGGTTTCTGACTGAATGAGATCGGGACGACATCGCTTCCCATCAAGTTCGACAACTCTTCGTGAACGATTTTGACGACTTGTTGACCTGGCGTCAATGATTTCATGACATCCTGACCAACCGCGCGTTCCTTCACGTCATTGACGAATTGCTTGACGACTTTAAAGTTGACGTCGGCTTCGAGGAGGGCGAGGCGAACCTCACGCATCATCTCTTTGACATCGGCCTCCGAGATTTTCCCTTTACCGCGCATTTTTGAAAGTGTCGATTGCAATCGTTCTGATAATCCTTCAAATGCCATGCTTCAGCCCCCTACTCTAAATTCTCAAGCGCAGAAATCGTGGCGCTCACGTCATCGGTGAGCTCGACTTGACGTTTGAGGGTCTGAAGAAGTTGCTGGCGCTGTTCGAACTTTTCGAATAGGGCTAGCTTTTCCTCGTACTGTTCAAGCATCGTTTCTGTGCGCTTTATGTTATCGTAGACCGCTTGACGGCTGACTTCAAACTCTTCCGCAATCTCTCCGAGCGAGTAGTCATCTAGGTAATAAAGAGACATATAGTTGCGCTGTTTCGGTGTGAGGAGCGCTTGATAGAAATCGATGAGATAGTTCATGCGATTCGTTTTTTCGAGCGTCAAACCTTTCACCTCCACATGTTAAGTGAAATCCCTTTACAACTACCTATAGTACAGCCGTGCCTACTACTTGTCAAGTTTTTTTCTTAACAGCAAAACTTAGGCGAGGTCCTCGTTTGTGTCCTCTTTTTCCATCGAGGCATCCTGTGTCTTGTCCTCAAAAACATCGCCGAACAGTCCAAGGACGAACTGTTCTGGATCAAACTCCTGTAAATCGTCAATCTTCTCTCCAAGCCCGACATACTTGACCGGGATATCGAGTTCGTTCCGAATCGCTAGGACGATTCCGCCTTTGGCCGTCCCATCGAGCTTCGTTAAGACGATTCCGCTCACGTTCGTCGCTTCTTTGAACGCTTTCGCTTGAACCATGGCGTTTTGACCCGTCGTCGCATCGAGGGCGAGTAACACTTCGTGCGGTCCGTTCGGAACTTCCCGCTCAATGACTCGTTTTACTTTTTCAAGTTCTTTCATTAGATTGACCTTATTTTGGAGACGTCCCGCCGTATCACAAATCAAGACGTCCATGTGACGAGACTTGGCGGCTTGAACGGCGTCAAAGACGACGGCAGCCGGGTCAGACCCTTCCGTTTGACGAATGACGGGAACCCCGACACGTTCTCCCCATACTTGAAGTTGCTCGATGGCGCCGGCACGGAACGTATCCCCTGCCGCGAGCATGACGGAACGCCCTTCAGATTTCAACTGGTGCGCCAGCTTGCCGATGGTCGTCGTCTTTCCGACACCATTGACGCCGACAAACAAGATGACCGTGAGTCCGTCTTGCATATTCAGTTCACGGTCCGATTCATCCTCTTGGAGGCGGTTCGCCACGACTTCGACGAGTGCGTCACGCACCGCGACCGGGTCCTTCAGATTACGTCGCTTCACTTCTTCTTTCAAATCTTCGACGAGATCCATCGTCGTCGTGACGCCGACATCCGCTTGAATGAGTAAATCTTCGAGTTCATCGAAGAACTCTTCATCCACTTCGCGGAAGCGATAGACGAGGTCGTTGACGGCACTTGCAAAGCCGTCACGCGTCTTCGTCAACCCCTCTGTAAACTTTTGTGACACCTCTTGGGTAGATGTCGTCAACTTCTCTTTTAATTTCTTGAAAAAGCTCAACGTGATTCCTCCATCTCTTCATCCATTTCAACGACACGTTTTGCTTCAGACAGTTCGACCGATAATACCTCGGATACCCCGTTCTGTTGCATCGTGACGCCATATAGTGTATCCGCCGCTTCCATCGTCCCTTTACGGTGCGTGATGATGACGAACTGCGTATCGATTGACAACGTCCGAATGTATTCTCCGAAACGATGCACGTTCGCCTCGTCAAGGGCCGCCTCGACCTCATCGAGAACACAAAACGGTACCGGACGCGTCTTCAAAATCGCAAACAATAAAGCGATGGCCGTCAGCGCACGCTCTCCACCAGATAACAGACTGAGTGTCTGTAACTTTTTACCCGGTGGTTTGGCGACGATTTCGATTCCTGTGTTCAACAAATCCGATTCGTCTACCAATTTCAAATCCGCTTCCCCGCCACCAAAAAGCTCGGTGAACGTCTGTTTGAAATGCGCCCGGACGCTCGTATACGTCTCTTTGAAGAGGCGTGTCACTTCGCGGTCCATCTCGGCGATGATCTCATATAAATCTTCTTTTGCACTGACGAGGTCATCCCGCTGTTCGGACAGGAACGTGAACCGTTCGTGGACACTATCAAACTCTTCAATCGCATTTAGATTGACCGGTCCGATTTCTTCGATTTGACGAACGAGCAACTTAAACTCCTCTTTCGCCTCTTCTAACGGGATTTCGAGTGCCGGCAATAGTTCTGCGACGAGTCCGTTCTCTTCTAACACATCGAGCTTCCATTGTCGTTTCAGCTCGAACTCTTGTTTCGCCGTTTCAAGTTTTCGAACGACAGCTTCAGCTTGACGTCTTGCCTCCGTTGCCTGATCGACCCGTTGACGTATGATCCGATACGCCTCTTCGTTCGTCTTGAGTGTTGTTGACGCTCCTTGAAGCCGCTCTTGAATTTCTTTGAAATCCAGTTTGGCAGTAGCAAGCGTCGCCTCGAGTTCTGCAGATGACACGACTTCTCCACTCTCGAGCCGCGTCAATTCACGCTCCATCTGATCGCTACGTTCCTGCAAACGACTTTGGTCGGTCATCAGACGGTCCAATTCATATTGGACCCGCTCTTCTTCGAGCGTGTGCCGCTGAAGATCGAGCTCGTTTTGACGCAGCAACGATTCCAGTTGACCCGTGCTCTCAGCACTTTTCGCCTGCTCTGCCCGAAGCGATTCGAGACGTGAACGAATGTCAGCTTGGGCGCGGTCCGTGTCGGCCAATTCAATCGTCAATCGCTCTAATTCAGCAGTCGAGGTCTCGATCGTCCGCTCATAGCGCATCATTTCATGATCGAACAGTTCCAGTTGTGACTTGGCATCGAGGGAGGCACGTTCCGCAGTACGGTAGGCCGACTCGACTTCACGGAGGCTCGTTTCAACGGAACGTTTCTCATCCCGAAGTTCAGACAACTGCTGCGTAATGTCCTCCAACTGTTCTGTGTACTCTTGAAGACGTGTTTTTTGCTCATGCAACATGGCGAGGCCTTGAGTGAGACCATGTTTCAAATCATCTAATTCGCGCGACTGAGTGAACAGGGCCACGCCCTGCTTGCGACTACCACCCGTCATCGATCCGCCAACGTTGACGATATCCCCTTCTAACGTGACGACACGGAAACGATATCCCGTCGATTGGGCGATACGGTTCGCGACTTCAAGTGTCTCCGCCACAAGCACGGAACCGAGCAACGACTTTTTCAACGTCTCGTATGATGCATCTGTTTCGACGAGTTCCGACGCCACACCGACAAATCCGTTCATCGAGTCGAGTCGATCTAACACCTCACTCGGCACGAATCTCGGTTTGATCGTCGTCATCGGCAAGAATGTCGCTCGTCCTGCGTTGGCTTTTCGTAATTTGTCAATTTCACGGCGTCCCACCGTCTCATCTTGTACGACCACATGCTGCTGTGTCTGCCCAAGTGCCGTTTCGATGGCCGCTTCATACGAAGGACGGACACGGATCAGTTCCGCGACAGCACCAAGGACACCTGATGAACGGTCTTTTAAGACGAACTTGACCGCATGGAAATAGCCTTCATACGATTGCTTCATCCGTTCGAGCATCTCGATTCGGTCTTCCGTCTTCTGACGGCGGCGTTCGAGGTCGTAGAAAGACGATTCGGCTCGTGTACGTTTTTCACGAATTGCCGTCTCTTCGTCCCGAAGTTGCGTCTCTTTTTGACTCAGTTGTTCAAAGCGACTTTGTACCGCTTCATACTGCTCTCGAGTCGCCAAAAGTGTCGCTTCCTGTGAGGAACGATCATCGAGACGATGTTTGTTCTCGCGTAGAAGGCGTTCTTTCGACTCGACGGCGACATCGATATCCCGTTGTTCCCGCTTTTGTTGGTTACCGATTGTCGCTTTCGTTGTCGCGAGTTCGAACGCCTCACTTTGTAACGCTTCGATTTCAGCATTGAAATCACGAGAGGCGGCTTTCAACTGTTGTTGAAGTGACTCTCTCGTCGCAGTCGTTTGTTTCAACGTGTTTCCTTTTTGGTCAAGTTCTTCATGAACGACCTTCAATCGCGCTTCAAGCTCGGTCATCTCTGCACGTACTTCTTCACGTTGTCGGATGAGTCGTTCTTTCATCTCGGCACCGTGTTCTTCTTGTGCTTTTGCGAGCTTGATGTCACCCGTCAAACGCTCGACATAAGTCGAATGCTCCCGTTCTTTTTGGTTCAGCTCTGTCAATTCTTCACGTAACTCGGCGAGCTTCGCTTCGAGCCCGCTACGTTCCTCCGTGAGGTCACGTAACGAACGGTCACAGTCAGATAACTGTTGAACCGATTCCACGTGACGTGCGGACACTTGCTCAATCTCCTGTTGGAGCAACTGAATTTCTGCGCCCATGATTCCTGTTTCGAGTTCATCATGTCTCGCTTTGGCGACTTTGTACTCCCGAGCGAGCGCCGCTTGTTCACGGAGCGGTTCGACTCGGTCCGCCAACTCGAATAAAATGTCATCGACCCGGGACAAGTTTAATTCGGTGTCCTGTAACTTGCGTTCAGCCTGTTTTTTCCGCTGACGATATTTCAATACACCGGCTGCCTCTTCGATGACGGCACGTCGATCTTCCGGTTTCCCAGAAATGACTTGTTCGACCCGCCCTTGACCGATGATGGCGAATGCATCTCGTGAAAGACCTGTATCCATAAATAAATCAATCACATCTTTTAACCGACATGGTTTTTTATTCATAAAATAGTCGCTGTCCCCACTTCGGGTCACGCGACGGGTCACACTCACTTCTTCATATGGGAGACGCAACTGTTCGTCTCGATTATCGAGAACGAGGGTGACCTCGGCGACATTTCGGTGATTCTCTCCTTCACTTCCGGCAAAGATGACATCTTCCATCTTGGCACCACGAAGTGATTTGGCCGACTGTTCTCCGAGTACCCAGCGAACAGCGTCCGATATATTGGATTTCCCGCTCCCGTTCGGCCCTACTACAGCCGTGACGCCGGGACGGAAATCTAATTCAATTCGCTTGGCAAATGATTTAAAGCCAGCGAGTTCGATTCGTTTTAAGTGCATCGTGACCATCCTATCCGCAGTAAGCATTCATCTGTATATTTTACCACAGTTAACAGTTCGTCAAAATGCCCGAATCATGCTATTCTAAAAAGAACTGTAGAAAGGGGAATACAGATGACGAATGAACAGATGATTGAAGCCATTTTGGATAAAATGAACATTATTAACCGCGGTGCAATCAAAGCGGAAGAATATAATGCGGCTGATCCGTCAGCGGTGAAAGAGATTTACGAGTACGTGATGACACGCTCTTCGCTCTCTTTGTCGGAAGTCGATGGTATCGTCGAAGAACTCGGTCAATTGACATGAAAAAGGAGTGGACCCCCAAGCGGTCCACTCCTTTCGTTTATAAATCTGCGTAGCGCCGATTAAAGGCAATAAGCGCTTCTTTAGCAGCCAATTGCTCGGCTTCTTTTTTCGAACGCCCAACTCCTTCACCGACGATGTCGTCGCTGAGGCGTGCATGTGCGACGAATTCCCGGCTATGCGCCGGCCCACGTTCCTCAATGATCTCATACGATACAGGTCCGAGCCCTTCCCGTTGGACGCTCTCCTGTAACTGGCTCTTGAAATCGGTCTGTTCTTCGAATACTCCCGCTAAGACTTTCGGAAAAACCGCTTCGGCGAGGAATCGTTCGACGGCCTCAATTCCTTGGTCCAAATAAAGAGCACCGATATAGGATTCGAACACATCGGCAAGCAGTGCCGGACGTTTTCGTCCACCGGTCAACTCTTCACCTTTCCCAAGCAAGATGAAGTCAGAGAAAGCATAAGCTTCCGCAAAATTCACGAGTGACGGTTCGCATACGATCGCCGCTCGTAATTTCGTCAATTCCCCCTCGGAGCGCTCCGGATAAGTCTCATAGAGGAAGCGAGATACGGTCAGTTCTAAAACAGCATCCCCTAAAAATTCTAAACGTTCATTGTCTTTTCGTAACCCGCGTTGCTCATTCACATAAGATGAGTGTGTGAACGCCTGCATCAACAAGTCGTGATTCGAAAATTGAACGTTCAACCGTTCTTCCAATGATTTAAATAGTTCCAAGATGCGTGCTCGTTCCATCTCCTGACGCCGACGCCGTTGCGCCGACCCTTGACGGTCAAACCGTCGTTTGTCTTTTGTCATAGTTCCCTCCATGAATAAGCACAAGCCCACCGCCCGGAACCGAGCGGTGGGATGGCTTGATTACAATTTTGTTTCGATGTAAGCCACTACGTCGCCAACAGTCGCAAGCTTCTCAGCGTCTTCGTCTTCGATCGTGATGTCGAATTTGTCTTCGAGGTCCATCACCATTTCCATTACTTCAAGTGAATCCGCACCAAGGTCATCCTTGAACGATTTGTCTGCTGTGATCTCAGATACGTCTTTCCCGAGTTTCTCAGCAACTGCTTCTTGTACGTCTACTAAAATTTGTTCTTTTGTCATGATAAAATCCCTCCAAAGGTAAGTATATTAAATGTCAGTCTGTTGGTAAAGTTCTCTTTTACGCCATCGTCATGCCGCCATCGACGGCAATCGTCTGTCCGGTCACATAAGCGGCTTGTTCCGAAGCGAGGAAGGAGACAAGGTTCGCCACATCCTCCACCTGTCCGAAACGGTTGAACGGAATCTGCTCGAGTGTAGCCTCTCGTTGCGCATCTGTCAAGGCATCGGTCATATCCGTTTGAATGAACCCTGGACAGACGGCATTGACAGTCACGTGACGTCCCGCGAGTTCGCGCGCCACTGATTTTGTCAATCCGATCAACCCTGCTTTTGCAGCCGCATAGTTCGCTTGTCCTGCATTGCCGGTAATCCCGACAACCGAGGCGATGTTGATAATTCGACCTGCTTTCGACTTGAGCAAAGGTCTCGTGACGGCTTGCGATGTCAGAAAGGCGCCTTTCAAGTTCGTCGACAGCACATCTTCGAAATCGACTTCTTTCATTCGCATGAGTAACCCGTCACGCGTGATCCCTGCATTGTTGACGAGACAATCGACGCGTCCGAACGTATCGACTGTCGTCTTGACGAGCGCTTTGACATCGTCAGCATTGGATACATCTGCTTTCACGGCGATGGCTTCGCCGCCTGCATCCGTGATCATGGCCACGACATCATTCGCCTTTTGTTCACTACCCGAGTAGTTCACGACGACCCGAAAGCCGTCTTCCCCTAAACGTTTCGCGATGGCCGCCCCGATTCCCCGGGACGCCCCTGTCACGATCGCCACTTGATCATGCACGTACTTCTCCTCCTAACGAGGCGACTTCTTCCAACGTGGTCGCCTTTTGAATCGAAACGTTCGAGTCGATTCGTTTAATCAATCCTGAAAGCGGTGAAGATGGGCCGAACTCGATGAACGTGTCTACGCCGTCTGCAATCGCCTTGCGCACACATTCTTCAAAACGGACAGACGAATACAGTTGTTTCGTCAATAACGCCTTCAACTGTTCAGGGTCACGATGTACCGCCGCGTCCACGTTCGAAATCAAGTCGATGGAAGCCGCTTTAAATGGCGACGAGGCAAGAACGTCTTGGAAACGTGTTGCTGCCGGCATCATGTAGGAACTATGGAACGCTCCAGATACGTTTAACGGCAATACCCGCTTCGCACCGGCAGCCTTCAATTCCACGCTTGCTTGTTCGACCGCGTCGACATGCCCTGAAATCACGAATTGACCAGGACAATTCAAGTTGGCGATTTGAACTAAATTCCCACTCGCACTGATTTTTTCAGTGATATGAAGCGCTTCTTGAAGATCGGTCATCCCGACGACTGCTGCCATCGTTCCATCCTTCACTTCAGACATCAACTGTCCACGCGCCCGGACGAGAACGGTCGCTTCTTCAATATCGATGACACCCGCACTGACGAGCGCCGCATATTCACCGACACTATGCCCGATGACGACATCTGGTGCCGCACCGCTCTTCGCATAGGCTTGCGCGAGGAGCGAAGCGTGCGCCACGATGGCCGGCTGTGCAATTTCCGTTTCTTGTAGGTCTTCCTTCGACCCGGATGACATGACTTCAAGTAGGTCAAATCCGAGTCGACGTCCGATTGCTTGAAGCGTTTCAGGATAATCTAAAAAGGTTTGTCCCATCCCAACGGCTTGGGAACCTTGCCCTGGAAACACCCATGCTACTTTCCCCATATCTTCACCTGCTTTCGCTTAGTCTATCGCTTTGGCACGCTTGATTTTTTCAACGACATCGTGATCTACCATGATTTTCGCCTGTTTCAACGCACTCATGATGGCGAGTGCATCGCTCGACCCATGCGCCTTGATGACCGGTGCATTGATCCCGAATAATCCGGCTCCCCCGTGTTCGCGATAATCCAACGTTTCTTTTAATCGTCTCAATTTCGGTTTTAAGATGAGAGCGGCGAGTTTGGATACAAGGTCACTCGTGAATTGTTCTTTCATCATCTTCATGAGCATCGAAGAGGAGCCCTCCACACCCTTTAACAAGATGTTTCCGGCAAATCCTTCGGTCACGATGACATCCACATCACCTGACATCGCTTCACGCGCCTCGACATTCCCAACAAAATGGACAGGTGCCTGTTCAAGGAGGGGGAACGCTTCTTTTGTCAGCGCATTTCCTTTACCGGCTTCCGTCCCGATATTGAGAAGAGCGACACGCGGTGTCTTGATGCCACGGACATGTTCCGCATACAGCGAACCCATAATCGCATAATCCACGAGGTGTTCAGCTTTTGCATCCGGATTCGCTCCGACATCCAGTACGACGACACCACTACCAGTATATGTAGGGAACGTCGGAGATAATGCCGGACGCTCGATTCCTGGGATTCGCCCGATGATGAAAAGAGACGCCGCCATCAATGCGCCGGTATTCCCGGCAGACACGAGAGCATCCGCTTTTCCTTCTTTGACAAGCTGAGCTGCCACGACGAGCGAGCTATCCTTTTTACGGCGCACCGCCCGTACCGGTTCGTCTTCACCTGTGATGATTTCACTGGCTGGGACAACCGTCACACGAGGATCATCAAGACCGTATGAGGCAATTTTCACCTCATCACCAACTAAAAAGAGTTCCATCGGTTCATTCGGATATTGCGCGATGAACCGTTTCACACCTTCTACAATCGCCTTCGGTGCGTGATCGCCACCCATTGCATCAATCGCTAACTTCATGCTTACTCCTCCTCACCACGTCGGTAAATCGTGAAGTCGCCGTCAAAGACGCACTCCTCACCGACATAACTTTCAACTGTGACGTCCGTTCTCCCGTCCCCTCTTAGTTTCATCACACGAGCCTTGGCAACGACTCGCTCTCCAAGATGGACTTGGCGACTAAAGCGAATATCCGCTTTAGTGGTCAACGCCAATTCATCATTGATGAGCGCCACCGCTAACGAGTTGGCTTGCGCGAACAAGACGTGTCCACGGGCAATCTCGTTGCGGCTAAAGACGTGTTCTTTCTCTATATCGAGGACTGAGATCGCAGAGTCATCTAGCTTCAAGTCAATCATATCACCGATGACCTCGCTCATTGAAAGCGATTTGACTTCATCGAGATGTTCGGAAGCCACATGTTTGATTCGTTCCCGCACTTCTGGAATTTTTAATTCCATCCGGTCGAGTCGAATTGTTTGGATGCTGACAGAAAACTGCTTTGACAGTTCTTCGTCTTTGATGAACGGGTTATGCTCAATCGTTTCTTGTAACAAGCGTTGCCGCTCTTTCTTAGGTACCCGCATTCAGTTCCCTCCTAAACTAATCGCTAAAGAACTTAATACCTGGTACTAATAGCAGTATATATTCTTTAGTCGTCATTTTCAAGTACTATTCTAACCTTTCCCCAACGAGAAGGTCGAGTTGTTTCAAATAGCCACGTAACCCTTCATACTGGGCGTCATGCCAAAATGTGTCGCTTCCGAGAAGTTTCACGGCATCTTGCATGGCCACTTCCATCACTTTCAAATCGAGAACGGGATCGGCGACACGGAAACTCGGGAGACCGCTCTGTGCGGTTCCAAAGAAATCACCAGCCCCACGCAACTCTAAATCTTTTTCTGCCAATACAAAGCCATCGTTCGTTTCCGTCATCGTCTTCAAACGGACTTTCCCGACATCCGATTTCGGGTCTCCTACCAAGATGCAGAATGATTGATGCGCACCACGACCGACACGGCCACGCAACTGGTGTAATTGCGCGAGACCGAAACGTTCGGCATCATGAATGATGATTAGAGAGGCGTTCGGGACGTTCACCCCTACCTCGACGACTGTTGTGGAGACGAGAATCTGTGTCGCATTATCGGCGAATGATTTCATAATCTCGTCTTTTTCTGTACTCGATAGCTTTCCATGCATCAGGCCAACGCCATAGTTCGAGAAGCGTTCTTTCAATAGCTCATACAGTGCCGTCGCACTCTCCACTTCTAATGTATCCGACTCCTCGATGAGAGGTGCAATCACATACGCTTGACGGCCGAGTGCGAGTTCCCGATCGACCATTGCATGCACACGATCGATTTGATCATGTTTCGCCCAATACGTTTCAATCGGCTTTCGTCCTTTTGGCATCTCATCAATCGTGGAGACATCCATCTCTCCGAACGCACTGATGGCAAGCGTCCTCGGAATCGGCGTCGCGGTCATATATAATACGTCGGCGAATTCGGCCTTGTCTCGTAGCTTCTTCCGCTGTTCGACACCAAACCGGTGCTGTTCGTCCGTAATCGCCAAATGTAGATTCGAAAATTCGACCGGTCCTTGGATGAGCGCGTGCGTCCCGACGATGATGTCGACGTTACCCGATCGAATTGCCGTCAGAAGCGCTTCGCGCGCCTTCCCTTTCACTGAGCTCGTCAGGAGGGCAATCGTGATGCCAAACGGTTCAAATAATTCCTGTAACGATGTCGCATGTTGTTCGGCAAGGATTTCTGTTGGCACCATCAAGGCCCCTTGATACCCGGCCGTTACAGTCGCATACAAGGCAATCGCGGCAACGACGGTCTTCCCGCTCCCGACATCCCCTTGTAACAATCGGTTCATCCGTTCTGGTTTTTCAAGGTCAGATACGATTTCACGGATGACCCGTGTCTGGGCTCCTGTTAACGGGAATGCGAGCCGTTTGACGAATTCATTCAATTGATGCTTATCGAGGTGAAGGGCCCGACCGTTTCCTGACCGCTCCATTTTACGAAACGCCTGTAATTTTAACTGATACATGAGACACTCTTCATAGACATAGCTTCGTCTCGCCAGTTTATAGGTCTCAACCGTATCCGGGAAATGCATCCCACGAAGCATCGTCATCCGGTCAACTAATCGATATCGGTCGCGAATAGTATGCGGGACCTGTTCGGGCAGATCGTTCACCTGCTCAAAAGCGAGTTTAACGATTCTACTGAAATTCTTTTGTGTCAGTCCGGCACGCAATGAATAAATCGGTTGCAGTCCGCCTGACGGGGCACCAAATTCAAGGTCGGTCGCGCTGATCGTCATCCGGTTCATGTCCCATTTCCCTTTGACCGTCACCGTCTCCCCAATCACCAATTTTTCTTTATAGAAGGCACGGTTGAACATCGTCACTTGGACGGCGTATCGGTCTTCGAGTAACAACCGGAACTGGAGACGATTTTTCCCTTTACTATAGTAACGAACGAGCGGTTCGCCTTGGACTGTCCCGCTCCATTTGACGAGGTCGCCGTGCACAGCCGTCGTCACCGTCCCACTATTATAATTCTCATAACGAAACGGGACGTGCTCAAGCACGTCCTCGATTCGAACAAGTCCCATCACTTCTAACTTTTTGGCCATCTCTGGCCCGACCCCTTTCAGCGTCGTCAGTTGATCATTGTTTTGCATCTTCTTTCGCTCCAAATATATTTCGTTCGAGGCGACGAGCCGTCGGTGTATTGGCAAGTCCACCTTTAGCGGTTTCTTTTAAGGCCGTCGGCATCATTTGGCCCACTTCATGCATCGCCGAGATGACCTCGTCACAAGGAATACGTGAGGTAATCCCCGCGAGCGCCATATCTGCTGCGACAATAGCGTTGGCACCGCCCATGGCGTTTCGCTTGACGCATGGAACTTCCACCAGCCCCGCCACAGGATCACAGACGAGACCGAGCATATTTTTTAGGGCTATCGCAAATGCCGTAGCCGACTGGTCCGGTGTCCCGCCAGCTGCTTCAACGATGGCCGCGGCTGCCATGCCCGTCGCCGACCCGACCTCGGCCTGACATCCACCAGCCGCCCCTGAAATCGAGGCGTTGTTCGCCACGACGAATCCGAACGCACCTGACGTGAACAAGTAACGGATCATCGCGTCGCGGTCCATTTCAAGGCGATCTTTTACCGCAAACAATGTTCCCGGTACGACGCCCGCGCTCCCCGCTGTCGGTGTCGCACAGATTCGTCCCATCGCCGCGTTCACTTCGTTCGTCCCGATCGCTTTCGACACCGCATCTAAAATGAGATCCCCAGCGAGCGACTTGCCCGAACGAATATACTCTTGCATGAGTACGGCATCATTACCCGTCAATCCCGTAACCGACGTGACACCTTGGAGTGCACGTTCGACCGCTTCTTCCATCACCTCAAGATTTCGGTCCATCATCCCGATGATGTCCTCGCGACTGGCGCGTCTGACGTGCATCTCTTGCTCAATCATCACTTCAGAAATCGGGATATTCCGTTCTGTTGCAATCGTCACTAATTCCTCTACTGATTTAAACATCACACATTCTCCTCATTCCCCAAAAATAGCTATCCGTTCGATTTGCGGTAACCGTTCCAGCTCTGCTAACACTTCCGCAGGAATGGTCTCATCAATCTCAATCGCCATCAACGCCTGCATCCCTTTTTCATGGCGGCTCACTTCCATATGACCAATGTTTAATTGGTGATTCGCCAACACACCGGTCACAGCCGCGATGGCCCCGAATCGATCATGGTGCAAGACGACGAGTGCAGGCCCCCCACCTGTCAGTTTCAACGGGAATCCGTTCAGTTCGGTAATTTCAATCGTTCCCCCGCCGATTGAAATCCCGACAATCTCAAATGTGCCCAATTCATCTTCGAGTAAGACCCGGGCCGTATTCGGGTGATCCGTCAACAGATCACTCGTCTCAAAAATGACCTCGATCCCTTTTTCACGGGCGATGTCTAACGCTTGTGGGATTCTCAGATCGAATGTATCGAATCCCATGATTCCACCGACGATGGCCACATCCGTACCGTGTCCCCGATACGTGTCAGCAAACGACCCATAAAATGTGATGTGCGCGGTACGCGGCGTTCTCCCGAACAACTTACCAGCCATCAAGCCGATGCGGGCAGCACCTGCTGTATGCGAACTCGACGGTCCGACCATGACCGGGCCAATAATGTCAAACACACTACGATATTTCATCAATTTTTCCCCCTTTCAAAAATCCCTACCTTCATTATACAGAAGGTAGGGATTCGAAACAGCTTATTCCACACTAAAAATATAAGAGTAAAGCGGTTGTTTACCGTCGTGAACTTCAATTTCAATCTCGTCGTTCACCGATTCGATATATGACGTCAACGCTTCTACGTCCGATGCAGAAGAGCCTTCTCCTGTTAAGATCGTGACGATTTCGTCGTCTGCGTCGATGAGCGCATCGACTAATCGTTTAGCCGCTTCTAAACTCGATGGAGATGAAGAAACGATTTTCTTCTCAGCAATCGCCATGTGCTCATCTTTTTTGATTTCAACGCCATCGATGCTCGTATCACGAACAGCGTACGTCACTTGACCGGACTTCACTGTCGCCGCTGCCGCTTTCATCGCTTGTTCATTCATCTCGACATCCGCTTCAGGATTGAATGCGATGGCTGCCGCAAGACCTTGTGGGACGGTCTTCGTCGGAATGACCGACACGCCGCACGGTGCGACAGACGCCGCTTGTTCAGCCGCCATGATGATGTTGGAGTTGTTCGGGAAGATGAAGACGTGTTCCGCATGTGCCGATTCAATCGCCTTGACGATATCTTCCGTCGACGGGTTCATCGTCTGACCACCTTCGATGACGTGGGCCGCCCCGAGTGAACGGAACAGTTCGCTGACGCCTTCACCCATTGCGACCGTTACGATGGCAAATGGTGCTTTCGGCTTCTCCGCTTGTTGAACACCGTGTTGGTTGGCGCCGTGTTCTTCTTCAAGAATCGTCGAGTGTTGTTGACGCATGTTCTCAATTTTGACTGCGACGAGTTCACCGAAGCGCTGACCTTTCGTGATGACCTCACCTGGCGTCTCGACGTGAACGTGGACTTTCAAGAGCTCCTCGTCCGCGACGACAAGAAGAGAGTCCCCGAGTTCAGACAACTCGTTGCGGAATGCATCTTCGTTGAACGGTGTATCTTTCAGCTTGTCCTCTTGGAAACGAACCATGATCTCCGTACAGTAACCGAATTCGATGTCCTCTGTCGACATGAATCCTTGCGCCGCATGCGCATGGTGTTCTGCTTCAATCAATGCATCCATCACCGGAGTATGTGGTTTTTCGAGTTCTTTTCCTTCAAGACTCGCAAGGAATCCTTCGTAAATGACGAGAAGTCCTTGACCACCTGAGTCGACGACCCCGACTTCTTTTAACACCGGTAACAAGTCCGGTGTACGGTCTAACGAAGCTTTTGCTTCGACGATGACACGTTTCATGAACTCTGTGAAATCACTTGTCGACTCAGACGCAAGGAGCGCTTCATCAGCCGCTTCACGAGCAACCGTTAAAATCGTTCCTTCAACCGGTTTCATAACCGCCTTGTATGCCGTGTCGACACCGCGTTTGAGCGCTTCTGCAAAATCAACTGTCGTGAGTTCCGTCTTACCTTCAACGGCTTTCCCGAAGCCGCGGAACAATTGGCTTAAAATAACGCCTGAGTTTCCACGTGCTCCCATCAGGAGTCCACGAGCGAACTTTGATGATACCTCTGCGATATCAGATGAGTTCATGGCTGCTACTTCTTTCGCACCTGACGTCATCGTCAAGTTCATGTTCGTTCCCGTGTCTCCGTCTGGAACCGGGAAGACGTTAAGCGAATCTACATAATCTGCGTTTTGGCTCAAGTTGGCCGCTCCGTTTGCGATCATGTTTGAGAGCGCCACGCCATCTAAACGATTTAAACCCACACCAAATCCTCCTCCGTTTTCGTCAGTCATTCGTCAGACGAACGCCTTGAACGAATATATTTACCGACGAAACGTTTAATCCTAAAGTTTCTCCGAGCGTATATTTCACTCGGCTTTGCACGTTGTATGCGACTTCAGATACTTTCGTCCCGTAGCTTACAATGATGTGCATGTCGATATGTACGTCCTCATCCTCTTGACGTACGACGACACCACGCGCGTAATTTTCACGTTTTAACAATTCAGCAATGCCGTCTTTCAATTGTGCCTGTGAAGCCATGCCGACCACACCGAAGCATTCCATCGCCGCACCACCTGCGAGTGTCGCGATGACGTCACTTGTGATGTCAATATTGCCATATGTTGTCTTCATTTCAATTGCCATATGGAGTAGCCTCCTTTATTCGGAATGATTCCTAATGTACATTCTACAATAAGTACCTAGTTATTAAAAGAACCTGCTCCAGAATCTCGGTCAATTAACGCGATAACCTCATTCATTATTCAAATCCTTGAGAGTAATGTCAAGTTTTTTTCTTGTCATGGTATGATTTTCTAGTTGCATCGGGAAAAAAGCCGTGCTAATATAAACGAGTGTCTATTAGGACGAACCCACATAAAAAAGGAGGGGAAACGCATGGCACGTAAATGCTACGTAACAGGTAAATCACCTAAATCAGGTAACAACCGTTCGCACGCACTCAACAAGACAAAACGTACTTGGGGTGTAAACGTACAAAAAGTTCGTATTCTCGTTGACGGTAAACCGAAACGCGTTTGGGTTTCAGCTCGCGCACTTAAATCAGGTCTCGTTGAACGCGTATAATACTTATACACGAACGAATAAATCCCAGCGGCATTCGCCGATGGGATTTTTTTTTGCTTATTTTTTGACGAGCATAACGAGGGCCATTCCTTCATGAACCGTCAACAAGGCAAGCTCTTCGCTCCATTCATTTGAAATGGTCAACGCTTGCGCGCTATGGACCGGATGACGCTCGAGTGGATATTTGACCCCATCAATTGAAATCGTAGCGGTTTTCCAAGGCATGAAAGACAAGTAATGTTCATCTAGTTTTTTAATCTCATAACTTCCTGGCCGAGCGAGAAAAATCGTTTGACCCGTCCCATGAAGAACCATCCCCGGATACGATTCGAGTAGACCGACGTTCGCGAACGTCATATCAACTCGACCACCGAGTGCCCCGTACACGTGCATCTGGGTCGCCCCTTGATCGATTGCCAACTGAAGCGCAATCTCGAGGTCGGTCACATCCTTTTCAGATGGATAACGTAGCGCTTCCTCAGGAGGTGTTCCGACAAACGAATCAAAGTCCCCGACCACGACGTCGACATCAATCCCTTCATCTAATAATCTCTGATATCCGCCATCGACTCCGATGACAAAATCGACATCACGTGGTAAGTCCGGAATAGGTTCCGGACTCGCCGCGACGATCAAGATGTTCATTGACGAATGTCCCGTGTCGCGACACGCGTGAATCGCGGAGCTGTCGTGAAGAGTAAGACTAATACGATGGCTGAGATGACAAACGACGGAACCATATAAGTTGCGTTATAGCCAAGTGAATAAGCCACGACCGGACCCTCCGCATACTCAGCGAAAAAGACAATCCCTGAGATGACGTGAGCCGCATAACGCAACGCCGACCCGATCAATGCGCCGAGCACCAAATAGGTAGCGAGCGTCTTCGTCGCGCCTTGACCAGCGGCCTGTTTCACACGTCCGGCAAAGACGCCGGCCACGCCGACAAGTCCGTACGCGACCGTATAATCGAGCAAGAACTGAACTGGCGTAAAGATATAGGCTCCGAACAAGAGTTGAAGCGTCCCGACGAGCGCACCAGTCGCAAGTCCCCCTTTCAATCCGTGACGAAACGCCATCACAAAGATCGGGAGCATCGCCAGACTGATTGATCCCCCTTGTGGCAAACGATATGGGATGAGTAAATCAAAAACTAGCCCAAGCGCTGCGAACAATGAAATTTCGATGAGTGCTTGTAATTTAAAACGTGATTTCATCTTTCTTCCTCCTTTATTGTGTGAACGACAAAAAGCAGCATGACGTAAACGCCATGCTGCTTGGATTCGCAACGTGCATTTTCGCCACATCCCTACGTCCGTGTGAACGGAACAGGTTCAAAGGGTTAGCGTATGCCTCTCAGCCACATCATGTGACACCCCTTGCGACTCTATCTTGTTGTTCTACCGTCGATTATACACGAGATGCGCCACGAATGCTATCGATGGCTGCTTTATAATCCGGTTGATTGTAAATGGCCGAACCGGCAACTAGGACATCTGCCCCTGCATCAATGCAACGTTTCGCCGTCTCTTCGTTGACACCACCATCAATCTCAATTTCAAAATCGAGCTGACGGTCTTTGCGAAGCTGACTGAGCGCCGAGATTTTCGGTACGACGGATTCAATGAACGCTTGTCCACCAAACCCTGGATTGACGGTCATGAGCAATACCATATCGACATCTTGAAGGATATGTTCAATCGTAGAGAGCGGTGTGTGCGGGTTCAAGACGACCCCACATTTCGCCCCTGCCGCTTTGATTTGCTGCAAGACTCGATGTAAATGGTTCGTTGCTTCCACGTGAACAGTCACAATGTCTGCCCCCGCCTTGACGAAATCTTCGACATAGCGTTCCGGTTGATCAATCATCAAATGCACATCGAGAACCATGTCTGATTTTTTGCGCAAGCTTGCGAGGACTGGTAGCCCAATCGAGATGTTCGGCACGAACTGCCCATCCATCACGTCAAAATGGATATAATCCGCCCCCGCATCTTGAACGGCTTTCACTTCAGCCTCCAAATTGGCAAAGTCGGCTGCTAAAATTGATGGTGCGATTTTAATCATCTGTCAATACCTCCGTTTACGATCGTTTAATTCCTCCATAAAGGTAACATAATTCTCATAACGAGTTGAAGCAATTTTGCCATCTTCTACGGCTTGTTTAATGGCACAGCCCGGTTCATTGATATGGACGCATCCCCGGAACTTGCAATCGTCGTGACGTTCCACAAATTCTGGGAAGCACCATCTTAGTTCATCCGCCTCGAGTTCTTGAGGAAACTCGAGACTAGAAAATCCTGGCGTATCCGCCACAAGCCCGTCGGCCAATTGAATGAGCGTGACGTGACGCGTCGTATGTTTCCCACGACCGAGTGATTTGGAAATTTTCCCTGTGGCCAATTCGAGTTCAGGCGCGACTGCGTTTAAAAGCGAACTCTTCCCGACACCTGTTTGACCGGCAAACACGCTCGTCTTCTCTTTGAAGAGTCCCCGTACTTGATCGACCCCATCCGAAAGCTCCGTCGACGTTTCAATCACGTCATATCCGATGGCACGATAGCGGGCGACCGCTTCTTGAATCGGTCCGGTCTCTTCTTCACTGAGTAGGTCCATCTTCGTTAACACGATGATTGGATGAATCTGTTTGGATTCGATCAATACGAGGAATCGGTCAAGCAAATGATAAGAAAACGCCGGTTCTTTCACAGAAAAAAGTAGAAATGCCTGATCGATGTTGGCGATTGGTGGGCGGACGAGATGGTTTTGACGTTCCTCCACCTCTAAAATATAGCCTGTCCCATCTTCTTGATCTTGAATGACAACGTCATCGCCGACGACAGGTGAGATGTTTCGTTTCCGAAAATTCCCTCTCGCCCGACACCGAATCTCTTGATTCGACTCGGTCATCACATCATAAAACCCGCCTTGTAAACGAATAATCGTTCCTTTCAATATGACTACCTCCCTTAAAAAAGAGGTGACGACACCGTCACCTCTTTATTGTGCCTCTTTGGCCTGTGCATATGTGACTGAATCCGTTCGGACGATCTCACCATCGACTTCAATCGTTGCGGTCCCGACTTCGTCCGGAGCAATGACGAGCGTATACGAGTATGTTGTCGTCTCTGTGATTTTATCCCGTAACACTTCAATTTCACCACGCGCATCGACCGTACGAATCACGACCTCCACGGCTTTCGGTTTCTTGTCTTTTTCCGGTTGCTCGACTTCGACGCTCACTTCACGTTCGATGGAGACGTCCGTCGGTTCAACCCCTTCCGATACGATGACCGTAAGTTCCGTTCCCGGATCGACTGCCGTACCCGCCGTTGGAAGTTGACGGATGATTTGACCTTTAGGAACACTTGTCGAAAACTCATCCCGTCTCACGATTTTTAACTTGTTTTGATCGGCATAAGTCGATGCCTCGTCAAACGTATATCCCGCGAGATTCGACAGTTCGACTTTGTTGCTTCCTGTCGACACGACGAGCGTCACCGTCACTTCTGAAGGAACGACCTCCTCGCCTGGGTCGAGCGATTGCGAAATCACATCTCCGCTAGCGACTGTTTCCGAAGCTTCTGTTTTGATTTCAAGGTCACTGAACGCCAAATCTTTTAACATGCGTTCAGCTGCTGTTTGGGACAATCCTTCCACATTTGGCATTTCGACGGTTTCTTTCCCGGCCGAAACGACGATGGTCACCGTCGTGCCTCGTTTTGGTTTACGCCCTTCTTGTGGGTTTTGCGAAATGACCTCGCCTTCTTCGACGTCATCGCTCGCCCGCTCCGTCACTTCGACGACGAAATCGGCATTCTCAAGTTCAGACGTGGCATCTCCGATACTCATTCCAACGACATCCGGAACGACGGCTCGTGACATTTCATCGGCGACCACGTATGCCGCAATGCTCCCCCCAATCAGGAGCAACACGAGTAAAATCCAAATCCACCATTTGCGTTTCTTCTTTTTGACCGGAGTCACCGCTTCAGGTTCTTGCTCGCTAGACGCTGTGACCGGGGTCTGAACCGGTGTCTCTGGTTTTTCTTCAGGCATGACCGGAGCCATGACGAGCGTTTGATCGAACTCATCCTGACTGGCCGGAACACGTCTCGGCTCATTGGCGCGTTCACGGCTTAATGCCGTCATGCAGTCTTTCTTAAAGGCTGCGACCGAAACATGACGGGCACCTGGTGACTTCGACAATGCTTGCATGACGCAGTTTTCGAGTGCCTGTGGAATATTCGGATTCAAGTCCATCGGTCGAATCGGGTCATCTTGCAAATGTTGAAGCGCAACGGCGACCGGTGTCTCGCCAATGAACGGGACACGACCTGTCAACAATTCGTACAGTACGGCACCGAGCGAATAAATATCTGACTTTTCATCAGCAAATTTACCGCGTGCTTGCTCAGGTGAGAAATAATGGACCGAGCCCAGCACAGACATCGTATGCGTCAACGTCGCATTCGACATCGCCACGGCAATCCCAAAATCAGTCACCTTCACGTTACCGTGCTGATCAATCATCATGTTCTGCGGCTTGATATCACGGTGAATGATTCGATTCGCATGGGCATGGTCAATCGCATCACAAATCTGTCCCATGATGCGTAGCGCTTCATCGACAGATATGTATTCCTCTTGCAAGTATTGTTTTAACGTCACCCCATCGACGTGTTCCATGACGATATAGTACAAATCTTCTTCATCGCCGACGTCATAGATCGCCACGATGTTTGGATGGTTCAGACTCGTAGCCGCATGGGCTTCTCGCTCGAACCGACGTATAAATTGTTCGTTATGTGAGAATTCAGATCGCAACACCTTGATGGCGACGGTTCGGTTTAAGATCTCGTCATGAGCCCGGTAGACATTTGCCATGCCTCCGCTGCCGATTTGTTGTTCGATCCGATAACGATCGTTGATTCGTTCTCCGCTTCGCATCGGATTCATCCTCTCTTTCTATCTGTGAATTGAACGAGGGCGACCGTGATATTGTCGCTCCCTCCCAATTGATTGGCTTCTGCAATGAGTTGCTCCGCTTTTTGTTCGGCGGATGCCGTTTGTTGTAATACGTGTTGAATCGCCACATCGGTCATGTGTGTCGTCAATCCATCCGTACAAATTAAAATCACATCAAACTCAGGGTCAGCGAGCACTTGCACGTCAGGTTCGACTTGTTCGCTTGAACCGATTGCCCGGGTGATGACATTTCGTTTCGGATGAACCCGCATCTCTTCTTCCGTCAATTCACCGAGTTGTTTGAGCACATTGACGTAAGAATGGTCCTCCGTAAGACGTCTTAACTCATTCGCCTGGAGCGCATAGACGCGACTATCTCCGATATGGACGATGACCACCGTCTCTTCATTCCAACAAACAGCTGCCACAGTCGTTCCCATCATGACAAGATTGGACTGCTTCGCAAATTGCAACACTTGATCGTTCGCCAAATCGATGTGGTGGCGGAACCATCGTTCGATTTCGACAGGGGTTGTCGGGAGAGACGGGAACGCCCGTCTAAACTCTTCAATCACGATTTGACTCGCAACCTCTCCCGCTGCATGCCCACCCATTCCGTCTGCAACCAGGGCAATCCCGGTTATGGCATCACCTAAGATTAAAACTGCATCTTCATTTTGTGTGCGTACTTGTCCACGATCTGTTCGAAATGCTAATTCCATCTTTCTGATTACCTCGTTTCTTGTTCGCGCTCCTTCGCTCGAAGCTGTCCACAAGCGGCATCGATGTCCGACCCTTGCTCGCGACGGATTGTCACGTTCACATTGCGGTCTTTGAGCACTTTTTCGAAGGCAAAGATTTGAGCTCGCGGTGTCCGTACATAGTCACGTTCGAGTACATGGTTGACGGGAATCAAGTTGACGTGACATTTGATTCCTTTTAACAGGTCTGCCAAGAGATGGGCATATTCTTCCGTATCGTTGACACCACCAAAGAGTCCATATTCAAACGTGATGCGACGTCCGCTCTTCTCTGTGTAATAACGGACCGCATCCATCAACTTGTCCAAGTCAAAGGCACGGTTGATCGGCATGAGCTTGGTACGCAATTCCGTCGTCGGTGCGTGAAGTGAAATGGCGAAGTTGATTCGCATACCTTCATCGGCAAACTTGTAAATCTTCGGAACAATCCCACTCGTCGATACCGTGATGTGTCGTGCTCCGATGTTGAGTCCATTGTCATGATTGACAGTACGTAAGAAACGCATTAACTCATCGTAGTTATCGAACGGTTCGCCGATTCCCATGACGACGATAGAGTCGACGCGCTCTCCTGTCGCGTCTAATGCACGTTGTACGTCGAGCACTTGAGCTGTGATTTCCCCGGCTTCTAAGTTTCGTTTCAAGCCGCCGAGTGTCGAGGCACAGAACGTACATCCGATCCGGCAACCGACTTGTGTCGTGACACAAATCGAGTTTCCGTATTCGTGACGCATGAGTACCGTTTCAATTGAGTACCCGTCCTGAAGTTCAAACAAGAACTTGATTGTGCCGTCTTGGGATTCCTGCTTGACCAATTCTTTTAACGTCGTCAATTGGAACGATGCCTCTAATTTGTCGCGAAGCGCTTTCGGAACGTTGGTCATATCATCAAAAGTCGTGACCCGTTTGACGTACATCCAATCATATAATTGTTTCGCACGGAATGCCTTTTCTCCTGCCTCGATCACCCATGCCTCAAGTTCTGGAAACGTCAACGAATAGAGTGACGGTTTTGCGCCTACGAGTGGATTCTTTTCTACTGCTTTTGGATTCATGTTTTATACCTCTTTCTTAAATGCGGCGATATAGAAGCCGTCGGTCCCGAATGTCGTCGGTAATAAATTTAGTTCAGCACGGTCCGATTCCATCATCGGACGAACAGATTGTGGGAGACGACCTTTGAGCGTTTCGTCCCACATCAACCCTTTCGACAGAATATAGTCAGCCTGCGTCTCATTTTCAGACGGGTCGATTGTACATGTCGAGTAAACTAGCGTACCACCTGGTTTGAGCAGTGGCAATACGGCATCAATGATTTGTCTTTGTATCTTTGGTAAGTTTTCGAGTTGAGCTTTGTCCTTCGTCCATTTAATATCCGGCTTTCGACGAATGACGCCAAGGCCCGAACAAGGGACATCTAAAAGAATCCGGTCAAAGCTTTCTTCTTCAAACCGTTCACCTGCTAAACGAGCATCAAGGGCAAGTGCGGTCACTCCATTGATGTGTAGACGTTTGGCTTGTTGATCAATCAATTTTGCTTTATGTGGATGAAGGTCAAGCGCGGTGAGCGATCCACCTTGCATTCGCTCTGCCGTATGCATCGCCTTGCCGCCTGGCGCGGCACATGCGTCTAGGATGACATCGTCTTTCGACACGTTGAGTGCATCCGCGACAATCATGGAGCTCTCATCTTGAATCGATAGAAGACCTTCCTCGATAAACGGGGTCGCATGGACATTGCCAGACTCTACGACAAGTCCATCAGCAGATAGTTCAGAACGTGACGTCATGACGCCAGCGTCAGCCAACCGGTTCATCATCTCATCCACTGAAATACGCTTTCGGTTGACCCGAATCGTAACAGGAGCAGGTTCATTGTTTAATCGGCAAATCGCTTCTGCAGTTTCCACACCATATAACTCAATCCAATCTGATACGAGCCATTCCGGATGACTGTGCTCTATGGCGATTCGTTCTGCATCGGTCAAGCCACTAAAGTCCGGAAACCCTTCCCGAAGCACATTTCGTAACACCCCGTTTACGAATTTGCTCGTTCCGAGGTGATGACCTCGTTTTTTCGCGATTTCGACCGCCTCGTGTAGGACGGCCCGGTCGGGTACTTTATCAAGATAGAAGAGTTGATAAACGCTCATCCGAAGAAGCGGGAGGACAAACTTGTCTAGCTTCTTCGGCGAACGGATCCGGTCTTTCAAAATATAATCGAGCGTCCCTTTGCGACTGAGCGTCCCATATACGAGTTCGGTATAGAGACCGACATCTTTTGGGGCAACTTTTTTTTGTTTCAATGTATCATTGACGGCAATCGTCGAATACGCGCCGCCCTGTTCAATTTTCATCAGCGTATCAAGCGCTGCTTCACGTACGTTCATGAGTTCCTCCTAATCGGTCGCCAATCCGTAGCTTTTGTCCGGCGCCACGCATGAAGGTTGCACCATCCATCCGTTTCTTACCTGCGGGTTGCAAATCGGTCACTTTGATTGCGACGTCGTTCCCTGTCGCCACGACAAATCCGTCTTCTTCCAGACGAATGACTTCTCCCGACTGTCCCGTTCCTGTCGTTTTTTCTCCCATGAACAATTTCACTCGTTCGCCTTCAAGCGTTGAATAGGCCGTCGGGAATGGATTCATTCCTCGAATATGGTTGTAGATGGACTCGCCATGCTTCGTCCAATCAATCTGTTCACGCTCACGGCTGATGTTCGGAGCAAACGTCACGTCTCGCTCGTCTTGAGGCACCGCCTCAATCCACCCTTCCAAGAAGGCCGGAAGCGTACGGATGAGAAGATCGCTTCCTGCTACAGCCAGTTTATCAAATAAAGACCCGACTGTATCCGTCTCTTCGATAGGTACGATGGTATTGGCAATCATGTCACCTGCATCTAACTTGTCGACCATGTACATGATCGTCACACCTGTCTCCGACTCCCCATCAAGAATGGCTTGATGGATCGGGGCACCTCCGCGATATTTCGGAAGGAGGGAGGCATGTACGTTGATGGCTCCGTGAGGCGGGGCTTCTAGTAAGGCGGTCGGCACGATTTGTCCGTACGCCGCCGTCACAATCAAATCAGGCTTCAGCTCTAAAATTTCTGCATAGTCTGTGCGCACTTTTTCAGGCTGCAACACGGGAATACCGTGACGAAGCGCACACTCTTTTACTGGAGTCGGCTTAAGTTCACGTTTTCGCCCGACCGGTTTATCCGGTTGCGATACGACACCTACGATATTGTATCCTTCTTCAAGCAGTCGCTCAAGTACCGATACGGCGAACGTCGGCGTCCCCATGAAGACGATGCGTTTGTCTTTTCCAGGGTTCGGGACGGCGAGCTTGTCTGTGAACAAGACGCCATCCAAATGATCCATCTCATGTTGAATCGCACGAGCGAAAAAGCCGCTCGCTTGAATCGTATGTGTCCGCCCTTTCAAATCTTGATTCTTGACGACGATCGACTCGTGTCGTTCCACGAATCCGAATTCGCCTGGGATGCTCAAACATCCCTCTAGTCCAACTTCTCGACCGGATGTTTCAATGATTTCCGGGTTGATCAAGACGAGCGGTCCCGTCTCATCATCGGTATGGACGACCGCGAGCCGCTGGTTCAAATTGACTTGCGGTGCCGCGACACCAACTCCGTCATACTCATACATCGTATCAAACAATCGGTCGACAGTCTGACGCAATTTTTTATCAAACTTTGTCACCGGTTCGCACGTTACGCGCAAAATGTCATTAGGTACTTCTACTACTTTATACATGTCTCTCCACCTCACATGAATACGTATGGGTTCACATCGATACTCATTTGATATTCTTTCTTGCTGATTGCTTTGGCTCTCGCTTGCTGTAATCGTGCCAGCTCCACATAGAGTGCTTCGGGTTGTTTTGTTTTAATGAATACTTGATAACGATAGGCGTTCTTCAATTTCGATAACGGTGCCGGCATCGGTCCATTCAAGCGACTATTCTCCACGTGCGCTTGTAAAAAGTCTGATGCGAACAATTCTGCCTCGGCCTTGGCGACAAGGGGATTTTCCGCCGAAAACGTGACGAGCGTTAAAAACCAGTAAGGAGGATGATTTCCGACTTGTCTGAGTCCCATCTCTTTGGCGAAAAATGTCTCATAATCATGTTCACTCGCAGTCTCGATCACATAATGGTCCGGGTTATACGTTTGGACGAACGCCTCACCCGGAAGTTTTCCGCGCCCGGCTCTTCCTGCCACTTGCGTGACAAGTTGGAAGGTGCGTTCGGTCGCCCGAAAGTCAGGCATCCCGAGTGTCGCATCCGCCGCGAGTACCCCGACGAGGGTGACGTTTGGGAAGTCGAGCCCCTTGGCAATCATCTGCGTGCCAAGTAAGATGTCGGCCTCCCCTTCTTCGAAACGACGCAACAACTGCTCATGTGAACCTTTTCGAGACGTCGTATCCTGGTCCATTCGGATGATGCGCGCTTCTGGAATCCGGTTCAACAGTTCCGTCTCGATTTTTTGTGTGCCCGACCCGAACTGTTTGATTTTCTTACTATTGCAGGATGGACACGTCGAAGGCATACCGACCTCGTAACCGCAGTAGTGACACTTCAACCGATCTCCATATTGATGATATGTCAAATTGACGGCACAATGCGGACATGTCATGCCTTCCCCGCAGTCCCGGCACATGACGAACGTCGTGAATCCACGACGGTTCAATAAAATGACGCACTGCTCTTTTTTCTCGATCCGGTCGAGAATCCCTTGGAACAATTCTTCCGAGAACATCGTCGTATTGCCTTTCGCCAATTCACGGCGCATATCGATAATGTGGACCGGTGGCATCTCTCCACCGTACCGTTCTTTCAAGTGTAAGTAGCGATACACACCCTTTTGCGCTCGGGCGTAGGACTCGAGGGAGGGTGTCGCACTGCCCAACACGACGGGACACCCATGATAGCGTGACCGCCAGATGGCAACATCGCGCGCATGATAACGAGGATTTTCCTCTTGCTTGTACGTCGTCTCGTGCTCTTCATCTAAGATGATGAGACCGAGTCGGTCGAGCGGGGCAAAGATTGCAGAACGGGCACCAACGACGACGTCGACTTCATTTCGTTTAATCTTACGCCACTCGTCGTACTTCTCACCTTTAGACAGAGCGCTATGCAGCACGGCGACCCGATTGCCGAAACGACGTTTGAAGCGTTTGACCATCATCGGAGTCAAACTGATTTCGGGAACGAGTAAGATGGCTTGTTTCCCTTCATCGATGACTTGTCCGATTGACTCTAAATAGACTTCGGTCTTCCCGCTTCCCGTCACACCGTGGACGAGTAACGTCTCACCCGCGTCAGCCTCATGAATGGCCCGAACCGCGTTGGCTTGACTGTCGTTCAATTGAACCGATTCCTCGACTTGCTCGATTGTCGCGTACGGGTCACGATTCAACTCGACCTCGGTCAATCGAACCGCTCCGAGTTCCGCAAGTTTCTGCAGTTGTGGGCGAGTCAGCCCAATTTGGCGAAGTGCCGACCAATACATGCGTGGGGTCTCCTCAAGTTGGCGGACCGCTTCTAGTTGTTTTTTCGCACGTTTCGAGACGACTGTCGCATCGAGGAGTTCGACGACGACGTCGGTCTTAACGGTCTTCTTTTCTTTTAAGACGGGTGCTAAGGTCAGCTCCCCTTTTTTAGCGAGTCCTAGAATGACTGACTGAACTTCTTTCGGATACTCTGATAAATGCGTTCCGAGACGGACCCCATCAGGGACTTGTCCTTCTTTGATTTCTTTGTCATAACTGACCTTGAGCGCGGCCGGAAGCATCGCAAGCAAGGCGGATGAACGAAAGCAAAGTGTCGTCTCTTTCACATGGATGGATAAAGCGAGCAGTTCGTCAGTGAGTGAAGACTCTTCATCTAACAGCGCTTCTAACGGTTTCAATCCTTCCCTCATCCCATCTGACGTACCAACAACGATTCCGAGGAGACGTCGTGAGCCGAATGGGACGGAGACGCGCATGCCCGGTTCAATCAAAGCTTCAAATTGTTCAGGTACTTCATAATCAAACGGACGGTCAATCGTGATCACCGGTGCATCGACATGTACATGTGCAATCATTGGACCGCTTCCTTAAAATGTGTGAGCAACTCGAACGCCAACGCTTTCTTCGATTGTTTCGGAAGTCTAAGTGACGTCCCGTCAGCTTGGAACAAGACGACTTCATTGTCGTCCGCCCCGAATCCGACGTCACTGCCAGACACATCGTTCGCCACAAGGTAATCGACGTTTTTTCGCTTCAGCTTAGCTGCCGCGTGCTCCTCGAGTCGTTCCGTCTCAGCAGCAAATCCGACCAACACTTGATGGGTCTTCTTCTCACCGAGTGATTTTAAAATGTCTGTCGTTTCTTCAAGTTCAATCGTAAGTGGACCGTGGACTTTTTTATGTTTTTCCGAATGAATCGTTTTTGGACGATAATCCGCAACTGCCGCTGATTTCACGACGAGGTCTGAATCCTCAAAACGGCTTGTCACTTCGCGCAGCATCTCCTCACTTGACTTGACGGGAACCGCTGTCACGCCTTCCGGGACAGGAACTTGGAGCGGCCCGTGGACGAGCGTGACATGGGCACCCATGTCACGAGCCACCTCAGCGAGTGCGACGCCCATTTTCCCTGACGAATCATTGGATAAGTAACGGACGGGGTCGATGCGTTCGATAGTCGGGCCAGCCGTGATCAAGACATCTTTTCCAAGATATAGTTTCGGAACGAATTGGCTTTCGATGATGCGAACTAAGTCTTCCGGTTCGGGCAGACGTCCCCCGCCAATCCATCCGCAAGCCAAGTTGCCGACACCGGGTTCAATCAACTGATAGCCGTATGATTTTAACGTCTCGATGTTCCGCTGAGTGGCAGGATGTTCGAGCATGTTCACATTCATCGCCGGTGAGATGATGACCGGGCATTTCGCAGCCAAAACGGACGTCGTAATGAAGTCATCCGCAATCCCGTTCGCCAATTTTGCGATCGTATTTGCCGTCGCCGGAGCCACGACAATCAAATCGCTCGAGTCGACGACATCGATATGAGCAATCTTTGTCGGGTCATGCTCTTCGAAAACGTCCGTATAGACCGGGTTGCGACTGAGCGCCTGGAAGGTCGTCTGACCTACGAATTGTTCCGCCGATTTCGTCATCGCGACGCGAACATTCGCTCCGGCTTGAACCAATTTCGATGTGAGCGCACACGCCTTGTAGGCGGCGATGCCACCACTCACACATAATAAAATAGTACGATCCTTCACCATTCCCAAACTCCCCCTTATAGACAATGAGACCCAAGTCGCAAACGACTTGGGTCACACTTCATCCGTTGTTTTTTTCGTTCACGATGATTGTCGTATCACCCGAAAATAGTTCTTCTAACGCTTGACCGACCGGCTTATATGATTTTGGCTCGGCGACTTTCGGTGCTTTTCCATCTTGAATCTGACGCGCCCGTTTTGCAGCGACCGTAACGATCGTGTATTTTGACGGGATAGTACGTTGTAAGGCATCAATCGAAGGGTATAACATTAAATGACCTCCATCATGGCTTTTTTATAGAGTGACGCAACACGTTCACGTTTACAATGCTCGGCTGTCACGATCGCTTTAATTCGATCGATGGCTTTGTCGACCTCGTCGTTCGTGACGACATAATCGTAGGCGTCCATCAACTCGATTTCTTCACGCGCGACGAGCAGGCGTTGCTTAATGACTTCTTCTGACTCCGTGCCTCGTCCGATGAGACGATTGCGAAGTTCTTGAAGACTTGGTGGTGCCAAGAATAAAAAGACGGCTTCTGGGAGAAGTTCCTTCACTTGGAACGCCCCTTGCACCTCAATTTCAAGAATGACATCTTGGCCGCTTTCGAGCGTTTCACGCACCCACTCTACAGGCGTCCCGTAATAGTTACCGACAAATTCGGCATGTTCAAGCAGTTCTTTTTGTTCGATCATCCGTTCGAACTCTTCTCTCGATTTGAAGAAGTAATGCACTCCTTCAACTTCCCCTTCACGTGGTTTTCGGGTCGTCGCCGACACCGAATATTGAAGGTTGTTGTCCTCTTCCTCGCGAAGAGCACGGCAAACGGTCCCTTTTCCGACACCGCTCGGTCCAGACAAAACGATTAATAATCCTCGTTCTTTAAAATTCACTGCAAGCCCTCCATCTTCTAACATCACATTTAATTATAATAGCAGTCAATCAATTGTCCCGGCAAGAAGAAGTTCGGATTTCCTACTCCATCGTACCATATTTTCTGTTTTTCTGATAACGTAGAGACAGAAAATGAACAAAGGTGATGAGATCATTGGCTTATGATGGATTAATGACATATCGTGTCGTACAAGAATTACAATCGCTCGTCGGAGGGCGAATCAACAAGGTACATCAACCGTATTCGCTCGATTTGATGCTTCAAATTCGCTCGAATCGTCAGAACGCGCAACTCTTGATATCAGCAAACGCGATGTATGCCCGTCTTCAGTTGACGGATACACCGATTAAAAACCCACAAGAACCGCCGATGTTTTGCATGATGCTCCGCAAACATGTGGAAGGTGGATTCATCACGGCGGTCGAACAAATCGGAAGGGACCGTGTCATCGTCATATCGGTCCGCTCTCGTAACGAGCTCGGCGATGAAGAATCGAAGAAAGTATACATCGAATTGATGGGGCGCCACTCGAACGTCGTCTTGACGACGGAAGAAGGCAAAATATTAGATGCAATCAAGCATCTACCTCCTTCTCAAAACACGTATCGGACCATCATGCCGGGTAGTGACTATCTCCTTCCTCCGGAACAACATAAGTTCGATCCATTGACCGAGATGACAGAAGGATTGAAACGAATCGATTGGAACGCCGGCAAGCTCGATAAACAGATAGTCTCCACGTTCGCCGGTGTCAGTCCGCAAATCGCACAGGAAGTGGTTCATCTCGCAAAAACGCCGAATCGAGATTCCTTACAGCAAGCATTTGAGAACGTCCTTCGTCAACTCGATGGTCCCTACGTTTTCCAACAACTTGCGAATGGTAAAGAACGATTCGCTCCGATTGCATTGACAGCCGGGGACATCGAAACCGAGGAAACGTATGAATCGAGTAAAGAAGTGCTCGACCGTTTCTACTATGAAAAAGCGAACCGTGACCGTGTGAGACAACAAGCGCACGATGTCGAACGTCTCCTTAAATCAGAACTCGAAAAGAATCAATTAAAACAGCGTCGTCTCTTAGACGACATGAAGGCGACGGAGCGGGCGGATGAGTTACAAAAATACGGCGAGCTGTTGACGACGTATCTATTCCAACTCGAGAAAGGGATGCGTGTCGCCGAAGTCGTCGATTATTATGACGAGAACGGTGCAATCCTCTCCATTCCGCTCGACCCACTCAAAACACCGAATGAGAATGCGCAGCAATACTATAAGAAATACAACAAACTAAAAGTAGCCAAAGTCGAAGTGAAGAAACAGATGGAGTTGAACGATGCAGAAATCGAATATTTAGAGACGCTCATCGCCCAACTCGACGTCGCTTCCCCGTCCGATCTTCTTGAGATTCGCGAGGAGCTTGCAGAAGAAGGCTACATCCGTCAAAAACGTCAAAAGAAAAAAGCAAATCCGAAAATTTCGCTTGAAGCGTACACGTCCTCGACCGGAACAGAATTCTTTGTCGGGAAGAACAATACGCAAAACGACCATCTGACGTTCAAGTTCGCACGACGTGATGAGATATGGCTTCATGTCAAAGATATTCCTGGGTCTCACGTGATTATCCGCTCGACGGAACCAGACGAGACGACATTACTAGAAGCCGCATCAGTCGCCGCCTACTTCTCGAAAGCACGCGCATCAAGTGGCGTGCCTGTCGATTACACACGCGCCCGTTTCGTGAAAAAACCGAGCGGTGCGAAACCGGGATTTGTCATCTATACAGATCAACAGACCGTCTACGTGACTCCGGATGAGCAATTGATGAAGTCATTGAAACAATCGTAAACATGAAGACCCGTCATGATCATGGCGGGTCTTCTACGTATAGAGTTCAGATTTTCGGATCATGCTTAAACGCCTCGAGCTGTTCATGATAGTCGAGCAAATGCCCGTGTAAAATTTCTGAAACGGATAAATCTTCATGTGGAAGTTTGAAGAGCGAATAGGGCTTGTCACATGTATAGAGAATGTCGTGATGATGCGCTAGTAAATATAAAAATTCTGACTCAAATGCCTGACGCTCTTCCTCGCTCATCAACAGGAAAGCTTCTCGATGCTCGGCGAGGCTCTCTAGCAACAAGACCAGCTTGTCTTCAAGGTGAATCAACAAACGGTATTGTTTGATCGTCATATATTTCAATTTGACGTTCGTCACTTTCATGTCCTCTTGGAGCATCATATGAAGCTCCTGATGGCCAAGGATGCGGGCTCGCGTTTCTAGCAGCTCTGCCGGGGAACCGACGAGCTCTCGCCAGTGATGGAACAAGTAAGAAGAAGTCTTACGTACCTCGTTCAATAACCGGTCCTCATAACGAGGAGGCATGAAC
Organism: Exiguobacterium profundum; assembly: GCF_042652865.1. GTDB lineage: Bacteria > Bacillota > Bacilli > Exiguobacteriales > Exiguobacteriaceae > Exiguobacterium > Exiguobacterium profundum. Next base: position 422,792 of record NZ_JBHSHG010000001.1, on the reverse strand, counting down.
GCGTAATTGACACCGAGTGAAACGAATACACCAACCGCCGTTAATAGAGAACGGGTCCACGCATAATGGAAGAAGTCCGATGTAGGACTTTCGAGCATCATGACGATGGCAAATGCCGCATACGTCGACATGTGGGTTTTATCGAACGTCGTGTTAAGCGTGAGCGAAACGATGACGGCTAATCCAATCGAGAGCGGATTGACACCGAACAAATAGACGATGAAGAGCCCGCACATAAGACCGACGACCGTTCCGAATATGCGACTGAATACGATTTTAGACGATCGCTTGACGGTCGGTTGCATCGCCACAACTGCTGCGATGGCTCCCATCCCTGAATAAATCCCGAAGATATACCACGAGATGGCGACGGTGATGGCGACGGCAATTCCAGTTTTTAACGTACGTAACCCGATTTTCGGGATGTATCGTTGTCCATTCATTTGAGTTCGACCTTTCCTGTCTCAGAAATCAGTTCCACCACCGGTCGATTCGATGTCGACAATTGATACACACCCGGTTCGACTTCTTCGTAACGGTCGCTACTCGAGACTTTTCCGGTCGTCGTCACGTTCACTTGTCCTGTCGCATGTTTCGGCGCGTAACTAAGCGTCCCAGCTTCCGTTTGGATGGTCATCGCTTGATTGACGACAACATCGCTGACGGTCGCATGACGATAAGAGCGAATGTCACCGTTCACAAGTCGTGCCGATTCGATAGTCGTATCGCTTTTCGATTCAATCCGTAGACGATCACTATCAATCTGTTTCAAATTGACGGCATTCACATCCATAACAATCGTCTTCGCATTTAATCCTTGTCCTGTCACCTGCTCCGCTCCCAGATGAACCGATGTCATCGAGCTCGGCAAAGCGACTTTAATTTTATAGCGCGACGGTTCATCGCTCGCTCGACTTCCGAAATAGCTGAACCATCCATATCGCTCGACGACGTAGATGGTATCCCCGACTGACTTGACTTTGATGCGGCGTTCTTTCGAATTAGTCTGCATCACTTCAATCTGTACCTTTTCATTTGGACTACGAACGAATTCCACATTCCCATGGTCTGTTTCGAGTCGCAATTTCTTCATTTGATATCGGTCTTCATACTGGTCTCCTAGCGCTAATAAATGGCTGAACACAAATAAATTCACTAAAAAGAGCGCTGGGATGATTATCAAGACGAGACCGAAGGCGACTTTACGATGTTTTGGAATTGCACGAAATCGTGCGTTCCATGTCTTCTCTTTGCTTCTTGAATACGCCATATGCCTCTCCTTTTCGAATCACTTCCGTTATTTTACCATGAAGTATGACATATGCCGAATCGAAAAAGAATCCGCCCGAAGGTGGATTCTTAAGAGGTGACGAGGTCGCTCCAGGCACGAGGATCTTCTTGCCAGTCGCGAAGCGAATCGAGCTCCGAACGGTTTAGAACGCCCGTACTCTCTGCCACTTCAATCAATTCTGAGAACGTTGTCAACGATGTTGCCGTCAGATCTGCATCGCTTAGATTCTTCTGAAGAACCGGTAATTCGTACGAGAAGATGGCTTGAATCCCAATGACGTCACCACTCGCCTGACGAATCGCCTTCGCCGCATCGATACTCGACATCCCGGTCGACAATAAATCCTCGATGACGAGTACTCGAGCGCCTGCCTCGAGTCTTCCTTCAATTTGATTGCCTTTCCCATGCCCTTTTGCACTCGAACGGACATAAATGAATGGAAGCCCGAGTCGGTCAGCGAGCAATGCCCCGTGAGGGATACCTGCCGTGGCCGTCCCTGCGATCACATCGACATCGGTCGGATTCACTGACTTCACCAATCCATCGACGATGACTTGACGCACTTTCGGATAACTGAGTGTGAGTCGATTGTCGCAGTAGATCGGACTCTTCAATCCGCTCGACCATGTATACGGCTCAGTCGGTGATAGTGTGACGGCTTCAATCTGTAAAAGTGCCTCAGCGATTTGTTTCATTCATTTGTCCCCATTCCTTCATAAATTGGTCGTACATGGCCATCGGATCAGTCGCACGTGTAATCGGTCGGCCGACGACAATTGAGTGAACGCCCGCCAATCTCGCTTCCTGTGGCGTCGCGATACGGACTTGATCATCCTCGGTTGCACCGAGTCGGATGCCAGGTGTGACCGTCATGAACGTGTTCCCTAGTTTTTGATGAATCGCTTTCGCTTCTTGAACGGATGCGACTACTCCGTCAAGTCCTGCCTGCTTCGCAAGTGTCGCTTGTCTGAGAACGGCTAGATCGAGTCGTCCAGCAATCCCGAGCTCTGTCTGCATCATTCGTTCATCTGTCGACGTCAACTGTGTGACCCCGATCAATCGAGTCGTATCGTTTGCCTGACGTAACCCGTCTAACGCATAACGCATCATCTTTTCGCCGCCTAATGTGTGGACATTCGTCACAGCCACCCCGAGCTTTCCGATTTGTCGCATCGTACGGCGTGCCGTCTCCGGGATATCGTGTACTTTCACATCTAGAAAGACCGGATAACCCTCGTCGACCAATTCTTCGACAAAGCGTGCGCCTTCCCGATAAAAGAGTTCCATCCCGACTTTGACAGCCGGTCGGTTTGAAAATCGTTTTAACAAATGAAACGCTTCGTCCCGCGTTTCCACGTCAAGGGCGAGATACAAGTTGCGCATAGGCCTTCCCCCTCACATCCAAAATATGTTCGATTCCGAGTGAATCAAGTCGTGCCGGTAACGCTTCAATGATTTCCTGACAGACGTATGGATTTTCAAAGTTCGCCGTCCCGACGGCAACGGCAGAAGCCCCCGCGTAAATAAACTCGAGCACATCGTCGACCGTCCGAACCCCGCCCATGGCGATGATAGGAATGTCGACCGCTTGTGCGACTTCATACACCATCCGGACCGCTACCGGTTTGATGGCTGGACCGGATAACCCACCGATTTGGTTCGCTAAAATCGGTCGACCTGTCTCGATATTGATTCGCATCCCTACGAGTGTGTTGATCATCGTCAAGCCGTCCGCCCCGGCTGCTTCGACGGCTCGCGCCATGTCGGTGATTGACGTGACGTTCGGAGACAGTTTGACATAGACCGGCTTACTTGAAGCCGCTTTGACGAGTCGTGTAAGTTCTGCGGCCATCACCGGGTCCGTCCCAAACTGCATGCCTCCACATTTCACGTTCGGACACGAGATGTTCAATTCAATGGCTTTAATCGTCGGGTCGGCACTGATTCGACGGGCGACTTCCACGTATTCATCTGGCGTCGAACCGGCAACGTTGGCGATGATTTCCGTGTCGAACGTCGAGAGAAATGGTAACTTTTCTTCGATGATCGCATCGACTCCCGGATTTTGAAGACCGATCGCGTTGAGCATACCCTGTGCCGTTTCGGCAACACGTGGGGTCGGATTACCGAATCTCGACTCCTCCGTCGCTGCCTTGATCATGATCCCTCCCAAAATCGAGAGGTCGTACAACTTCGCGAATTCCTCCCCAAATCCGAAACATCCGGAAGCCGGAATGATTGGATTTTTTAAACGAAGACCTGGTAACTCGACATTCAATCTCATAACAGCACCTCTTCCGCATTGAATACCGGACCGTCACTACAGACTTTCACATAGCCGTCCGGCGCTTGACAGACACAGGCAAAACAAGCACCTATGCCACAACCCATCCGATTCTCGATCGAGAGATATCGTTCAGGAATTGGTGAAGCGGCGACTGCTTTTAACATCGCTTCCGGACCACAACTGAACAACACATCGGCTTGGATGCGTGCGAGGGGGCCAGTGACGAAGCCAAGCTCCCCGTGAGTACCGTCTACTGTCGTGATGATCGTCTCACCAAGTTCACGAAAGGCTTCTTCATAAAAGACGCTTTCTTTTGAATCAAACCCGAGAATTGCAATCGTTTCAATCCCCATCTCATGTAGTCGACGTCTGACGTAGTAAAGCGGTGGGACCCCAATCCCACCTCCGACCAGGACGACTCGCTTTCCATGTTGCGCCAGTGGAAAACCGTTCCCGAGCGGACCAAGGACGTCTAGCGTGTCCCCCACTCGTTTCCCTGCCAGCTCAGTTGTCCCTTCCCCAATCACTTTGTATAAGAAGGTGATTTCGTCCCCCTCGACGTTCGCCACCGATAACGGCCGACGTAACAGACCGGACGTCTTGATGTGAAAGAATGTCCCAGGGGCGACCTCCACCCCAGGGCAACGTACTTTCATTTCCATCGTCGCTTTGGCGATTTGCCGGTTGCTCACAATCGTCACGTCATGTCTCATACCATCACCCCGAACGTTGTGAATGCCGGGATGCTGACCGTCTGGAACGACAGGCTTTCAATGACTTGTAACAAGGCTTCGACCGTATCGAGCGAGGTCAGGCAAAGCGTGCCCTGTTCGGCGGCCGTTCTTCGAATCAAGAACCCGTCTTTCGTGACGAGTGCGTCGCGGCTCGTCGTATTGATGATCAAGTCGACGTCTCCCCGCTCGATCACACTGAGCATCGTCTCACCGTCTTCTTGAATTTTCCCGACTCGACGAACACGCATCTGTTCCACTTCAAGACTATCAGCCGTCCCACTCGTTGCCATGAGGCGGAAACCGAGGCGGTCAAATCGTTTCGCCAAGGCGATGGCCTCGTCTTTGTCATGGTCGGCAATCGTCATGAGCACGTTCCCTTTCAAGGCGATGTTCATCCCTGCTGCAACGAGCCCTTTATAGAGCGCTTTTTCGAGCGTCCGGTCTGTCGCCATGACCTCTCCTGTCGACTTCATCTCGGGACCGAGCGATGGGTCTACCTCTTTCAATTTCGCGAACGAGAAGACCGGTACTTTGACCGAAATACTGTCCGACTCAGGATGAATGCCTGTCCCAAGACCTAGTTCTTTTAAACTCGTCCCAAGAATCGTTTGTGTTGCAATCCGTGCGACCGGTAACCCCGTTACTTTCGAGATGAATGGGACCGTCCGACTCGCACGTGGGTTTACCTCGATCACATACAGGTCATCCGCATAGACAAACTGGATGTTGAGAAGGCCTTTGATGCGGAACGCTTTCGCTAACTTGATTGTATAATCGACGACTTTTTGTTTCAGTTCTTCACTGAGTCGTTGAGGCGGATAGACGGCAATGGAATCGCCTGAGTGTACGCCGGCACGTTCGATATGCTCCATGATCCCTGGGATGTAGACGTCCGTCCCGTCACAGATGGCATCGACTTCAATCTCAATTCCTGTCAAGTAGCGATCGATGAGAACCGGTCGATCTTTCGAGGCGATGACCGCATGTCGCATGTACCGCTCGAGCTCTGACTGTTCATACACGATTTCCATCGCCCGTCCACCGAGGACGTACGATGGTCGAACGAGTACCGGATAGCCGAGCTCATTCGCACATGTGACAGCCTCTTCCACGTTTGTCGCAGTCTTTCCTGGTGGTTGAGCCAATCGTTCCGCTGACAATGTGGCTTCGAACGCCTTTCGGTCTTCGGCACGGTCGATATCTTCCAGCGTCGTCCCAAGAATTTTCACGCCGTTCGCTTCTAACGATGCCGCCAAGTTAATGGCAGTCTGTCCACCGAATTGGACGATGACACCTAGCGGGTTTTCGTTCTCGATGACCTCTAATACGTCTTCTGTCGTCAACGGTTCGAAGTACAATCGATCGGAGATGGAGAAGTCTGTCGAGACCGTTTCTGGGTTGTTGTTGATGATGATGGCTTCATATCCTGCATCTCGAATCGTTTCGATTGAGTGAACGGTCGCATAGTCGAACTCGACACCTTGTCCGATTCGAATCGGACCTGATCCAAGGACGAGGATGGACTCCCGGTCTGTCTTCACCGCTTCGTTCTCCACTTCATATGTCCCATAAAAGTATGGTGTCTCAGAAGCAAACTCGGCCGCACACGTATCGACCATCTTATAGACGGGACGAATGCTCCATTCTTTCCGTTTCGTGCGAACCGCTTCTGTATCCATCGACAGCATACGGGCGATTGCCACATCACTGAACCCTAGACGTTTCACATCCAGTAGACGTTCTGACGTCAACGGCTCCTTGATCAGTTGTTGCTCTGCCTGCCAGATCCGGTTCAATTTCTGTAAGTAGAATCGATCGATTTTTGTCAGTTGGTGTAGCGTTTCTACCGTGTATCCGCGACGAAGGGCCTCATAGACGATGAACAAACGCTCGTCTGTCGGATGAATGAGTCCATTCTCGAGCTGTTCTGTGTCTAGTGCTTGAAGTTGTGGAAGGTGGAGTTCTTCCATACCCAGTTCAAGCGAGCGAACCGCTTTTAGCAGAGCCTCTTCTAAATTCCGACCGATGGCCATGACCTCACCCGTTGCCTTCATTTGTGTGCCTAAGCGGCGATCCGCGGACTCAAACTTATCGAAGGCGAAGCGTGGGATTTTAGCGACGACGTAATCGAGCGCCGGTTCGAACGAGGCGTAGCTCGTCTCTGTGACCGGGTTTTTTAGTTCTGACAACTTGTAACCGACAGCGACTTTCGCAGCAAGCTTGGCAATCGGATAGCCTGTCGCTTTTGATGCGAGCGCTGAGCTCCGTGAAACACGTGGATTCACTTCGATGACATAGTACGTGAAACTGTCTGGGTCGAGTGCGAATTGGATGTTACACCCACCCTCAATACCGAGTGCCCGAATGATATCGAGCGAGACGCTGCGTAACATCTGATAATCCCGATCTGATAGCGTCTGCGTAGGGGCGAATACGATCGAGTCACCGGTGTGGACTCCAACCGGGTCAAAGTTTTCCATCGCACAGACGATGATGGCTTGGTCACTCGAGTCACGCATGACCTCGAACTCGACTTCTTTCATCCCGGCAATCGATTTCTCCAACAAGACTTGCGTAACAGGACTCGCCTTTAATCCAGATTCAACGATTTGCTCGAACGATTCCCGGTCATGGGCAATCCCGCCACCAGTTCCCCCGAGCGTGTACGCAGGTCGGATGATGATCGGGTATCCGATCCGTTCCGCAAATCCCCAGGCAGACTCGAGCGTATGGACAATCTCACTTTCAGGTACACCGTGACCGAGTTCGAACATCAAGTTACGGAACTGTTCCCGGTCCTCCGCCTGAACGATCGCAGACAATTTTGTTCCAAGAAGTTCCACGCCACAATCCCGCAAGACGCCCCGTTTGTCGAGTTCAAAAGCCAAGTTCAAACCCGTCTGCCCGCCAAGCGTGGCAAGGAGTGCATCCGGACGTTCCTGCCGGATGATTCGCTCGACGAATTCTGGTTCGAGCGGTTCGATATAGACACGGTCCGCCGTCGTCGGATCTGTCATGATGGTGGCCGGATTCGAGTTGACGAGGATGACTTCGTAGCCTTCTTCTTTCAAGGCAAGACATGCCTGTGTACCAGCATAATCAAACTCCGCTGCTTGTCCGATTACAATCGGTCCTGATCCAATTACGAGGATTTTCTGAATATCTGGTCGTTTTGGCATGTCAAATTCCCACTTTCTGTTTGTTTTCTTGTACGAGTTGCATGAATCGGTCAAATAAGTCGTTGGCGTCGAACGGTCCCGGTGCTGCCTCCGGATGATACTGTACCGAGAAGGTCGGGTGATGGAGATGTCTTACCCCTTCGATCGTTCCGTCATTGACCGCACGGTGTGTGACGATGAGCGGTGTATCGAGCAGTGACGTTTCCTCAACCGCATATCCATGGTTTTGAGAGGTGATGGTCACGGCACCGGTCTCAAGCTCGAGCACCGGATGATTCGCGCCACGATGTCCGAACGGAAGCTTGAATGTGTTCGCACCGTTTGCGAGAGCAATCAGTTGGTGACCGAGACAAATCCCGAACATCGGTGTCGTCGGCATCAGTTGCTCGATGAGCGGCAGTGCCGTCGGAACGTCTTTAGGATCTCCTGGTCCATTTGACAACATGATGCCGTCCGGCTCATACCGTAATACGTCCTCTGCCGTCACATCGTGCGGGAAGACGATGACCTCACAATCTCGTTTCATCAACTCGCGCATGATTCCAAGCTTCGCCCCGAAGTCGATCAAAGCAATGCGAGGGCCAGCTCCCGTACTCACATATGTCCGCTTCGTCGATACGCGTGCGACTTGATCGTTCGGCGATTCTTCATCAAAACGGGTTCGTACCTCGTCCCACGTCAACTCTCCATCGATGAGGACACCGCGCATGACCCCTTTCGCTCGTAAATGACGTGTCAACATCCGTGTATCGATATCCGAAAGTCCCGGAATGCCGAAGCGGGTGAGTGTCGCATCGAGTGTCGCCGTTGAACGGAAGTTCGATGGCGTATCGCATGCTTCTTTCACGATTAACGCTTTTGCCATCGGAATCGTCGTTTCAAAATCCTCACGATTGACACCATAGTTCCCAATCAATGGGTTCGTCAGTACAATCATTTGGTCGCAGTATGATGGATCTGATAAGATTTCTTGGTATCCTGTCATACCTGTCTGGAAAACGACTTCTCCCATCGTATCAGCCGGTGCCCCGAATCCTTTACCGACAAAATTCATTCCATCCTCAAGCCATAATGTTCGTTTCATCAAATCGCCCCTTATATACAATTTCACCGCCGACCATCGTCATGACCGGCCATCCAACAAGCTTTTTCCCTGCGAACGGTGTATTCTTTCCTTTTGAGTAAAATGTCGTAGGAACGACCGTGCGAGACGTTTCCGTATCGATGAGAATCAGGTCCGCATCCACCCCAACTTTCAATTCTCCTCTCGATAAACCGAATACGTCACTCGGACGTTTCGTCATCCAGTCGAGCAACTGATGCTCCTCCATGACGCCCGTTTTTACAAACGTCGTGTACAGAAGTGGAAAGGCAGTCTCGAAGCCGGTAATTCCAAACGGAGCCCGCTCTATCCCTTGTGCTTTTTCTTCTACTGTATGGGGGGCATGGTCCGTTGCGATCATATCGATCGTCCCGTCAAACAATCCCTCAAGGAGGGCCTGTCGATCATCCTCGCTTCGGAGCGGTGGGTTCATCTTGAAGTTTGCATCGAGCCCAGGGATATCGTCCTCGCTCAAGACGAGATGATGCGGCGTCACTTCTGCGGTCACGTGGATGCCGGCTCGTTTCGCATCCCGAATGACACGAACCGATTGGCGGGATGAGACGTGACAGACATGATAATGACACCCTGTCTCTTCAGCAATCAAAACGTCGCGAGCGATATGGATGCTCTCCGCAAGGCTCGGAATTCCTTGAATGCCATGCGCCTCACTGAATTTGCCCTCGTGGACCGACCCGGCCTTTAACGTATTGTCCTCACAGTGGGCGACGACCGCTTTGTTCAATCGTTTCGCTTCACGCATGGCTTGTCGCATCATCGCCGCCGATTGGACACCGACCCCATCATCCGTGAAGGCGAAGGCATCTGCGAGCGATTCCATGTCGACCTGTTCTTCCCCGAGCTGTCGTTTCGTGATGGCGGCGTAAGGTAACACACGTACGACCGCATCTTGTTCGATTTTTTGAAGGAGGACGTCCATTGTTTCGCGATTGTCAGGAACCGGTCTCGTGTTCGGCATCGAGCAGATAGTCGTAAATCCTCCTGCCGCTGCCGCCATCGTCCCCGTCTGAATCGTCTCTTTCGCCTCGCCCCCTGGTTCACGCAAGTGGACGTGGACATCGACGAGTCCTGGTGCGAGCAGATAGCCTGATGCATCGAGGACTTCTTGTCCCTCGGTCTCCCCTTTATAGTCGAGTGATTTTATCTTTCCGTCTTTCACTTGAATGGATGTCGTACGCTTCGTTCCCTTGTCATACCATGTCGCGTTTTGAAGTATCATTGTTGTCCTCCTAATGCTCGATTTAAGATGCTCATCCGGGCATACACCCCATTCTTCATTTGCGGGAAGATGCGTGACCGTTCATGCTCGATCAGACTTCCCGCAATCTCCACATCCCGATTGACCGGAGCCGGGTGCATGATGATGGCGCCTGCCTTCATTCGCTCGACGCGTTCGACCGTCAAACCGAACTGTGTGTGATACTCTTCTTTCGAGAAGACGTCTCCCATGATATGGCGCTCGTGTTGTACACGGAGCAACATGATGACGTCACATTCGCCTATGATGTCATCGAGTTCTTTTCGCTCTAGCCCCATCGAATCGTCCCACCAAGAGGCAGGACTACAACCGACCACGTTTGCTCCGAGGCGCTTCAAGACGCTTGCGTTTGAGCGAGCGACCCGACTATGGACGAGGTCACCACAGATGGCGACGTTCAATCCTTGGAACGTTCCGAACTCTTCAAAGATGGTAACGAGGTCGAGCAACGATTGAGATGGATGTTCCCCGCTCCCGTCCCCTCCGTTCAACACCGGGATATTCAACTTTTCGATGAGTTCGTGATAATAGCCCGCTTCCGGATGTCGAATGACGAGTGCATCCACACCGATGGCTTCGAGCGTTTTACACGTATCGTAGAGCGTCTCGCCTTTCGTGACCGATGACGTCGTCACATCGAACGGAATCTCCTGCATGTTCAAGTGGCGTTCGGCCATTTGAAACGAGTTTTTCGTACGTGTCGAGTTTTCAAAGAACAGGTTCGCTACGGTCTTCCCGTCAAACAGTGGAGGAAGATCACCTTGCTTGTAGCGCAATGATTCTTCAATCATGCCCATGATCTCTTCAAGGGAAAGTGTGTCCAAACTGACGAAGTGTTTGACCGGTTTCACGTTTGTTTGCATCGTATTCATGTTCGTCTCCTCCTTTTATTAGAGGCAAAGAGAAAAGGCGTCTCTTCACCGATGTGAAGGGACGCCTTTATCTGGGCAGGGTACACCCAAATAAACGAGCCTTCACTTTGCCGACCTCACGGGATCGAATTAAAAGTTACTTGCTTGTTTCGTTTCTTCAGTTGTGTTGACTTCGACTGCTGTGTCGTCTTCTTCATGCGGTAAGATGGCGTTCAACAAAATGCCGACGACCGTCGCGAGTGCCATGCCTTGTACCGGGAAGCTCCCGATTTGAACCATCGCACCTCCGAGTCCGATGACGAGGATGACCGACGAGATGATCAAGTTGCGTTTTTCTGCCAAGTCGACTTTGCTCTCCACCATCGTCCGTAATCCGTTCGAGGCGATGACACCGAACAAGAGGATCGAGATTCCACCTTTGACCGGGTTCGGGATGGTCGAGATGAACGCTTCGATATGACCGAGGAATCCGAAGCTGATGGCCATGAGTGCTGCGCCAGCGATGACGTAGACACTGTAGACTCGTGTGATGGCCATGACGCCGTTGTTCTCACCGTAAGTCGTACATGGTGGTCCACCGAGTGCAGAGGCGACGGCTTTTCCCACTCCGTCTCCGAGTAGCGTGCGATGGAGACCTGGATCTTTCATCGTTTCTCGTCCGATAATTTTTGACGTGACCATCTGATCTCCGATGTGCTCCGTCATCGTGACGAGTGCGACCGGAACGATGGCGAGAAGGGCACCGACTTGCCACATCGGCATGTAGTCGACGAACACCATCGTGAAGTCAGGAAGTTGGAACAGGCTGGCTTGTTGAATCGGCGAATAATCGATGATGCCGAATGCCGCTGCGACTGCGTATCCTCCCACGATCCCAAAGAGGATTGGGACCGCTCCCCAGACACCTTTCAGTTTCGTCATGGCAAGCATCGTGATTCCAAGTGTAAGCAGGGCAATCGTCATGAACGTCCCGTTATAGGCACCATCTTGATTCATCGACATGTCGATGGCGACCGGTGCGAGCGAGAGTCCGATGACCATGATGACCGGTCCAACGACGACCGGTGGGAGCAGTCGGAGCAACCAGTTGACGCCTGTCTTATAGATGATCAAGGAGACGACACCGTACACAGACCCGGCGACGATTCCGCCGAAGAGTGCGGCTTCGACACCCCATTGCTGGCTGACCGCTATGATCGGGGCGATGTAGGCAAAACTTGAACCTAAGTATGTTGGGACTTTGAAGCGGGTAATCGCTAAGAATGAGAGCGTGGCCACACCGGAAGCGACGAGGGCGACCGATGTATTTAATCCTGTCAAAATCGGGACTAAAATCGTCGCTCCGAACATGGCGAAGACGTGTTGAAGGCTGAATAATAGCCATTGTGGAAAGTGAGCTGGACGCTCGTGGATGTGTAGAACAGGTTGTTTCATATTGAATTCTCCTTCCTGGCCTCTCTGGACCACCTTAAAGGTATGAGTTTATTGCTGATGGATCGTGACTTCATCCGCCGTGTCGACTTCACTGAGTCTCACAACGACTTGCTCGGACTTGGACGTCGGAACGTTCTTTCCGATAAAATCTGGTCGAATCGGGAGTTCCCGATGGCCTCGGTCAATCAAGACAGCAAGTTGGATGTAATCCGGACGACCATGGTCGACAAGCGCGTCCATTGCGGCACGAACTGTACGACCTGTGTAAAGGACATCATCGACGAGGACGACGGTCTTTCCATTGATATCATGGGGTAGTTCCGTCGCTTTGACTTCAGGGTCTAACGACTTCTTCGATAGATCGTCGCGATACAAGGTGATGTCGAGATTGCCGAGTGCGACCGGCTTGCCTTCAATCTCCTCGATTCGGCGAGCGAGTCGGTCAGCGAGCGTCTCACCTCTCGTCTTGATTCCGACGAGGACGACGTCATCGATTCCTTTGTTTCGCTCGATAATTTCGTGTGCGATTCGGGTCAAAGCACGACGGATTGCTGACTCATCTAAAATGACTGATTGTTTCACGTGATTCCTCCTTCCAAGCTTCACTAAAAAAGAAGACTCCCTCATCCGGCTGGAAAGGGAGTCTTCATCAAAAACGGCATACGAATGCCGGGGTTGAATTGACGTACATGTGACCGCGGTCACAATCCTTTCACAGCCTCTCTGGACTGGGTTTAAAGGTGTTATGCTTCCTAGACTATAAATCGGAACGTGACAGAAGTCAACGAGTTTTCTCGATTTTATCTAATTTTGCGAGTTCCGCATTAAAGTCTTCTGGTAATGGTGCCTCAAACTCCATCCATTCTTTCGTACGTGGATGGTGGAATCCGAGTGTTGCCGCATGGAGCGCTTGACCGCCCAAATCAATCGTGCGGCGTGGACCATATTTCGGGTCACCGGCGAGCGGATGACCGATATAACGCATATGAACGCGAATCTGATGCGTGCGTCCAGTCTCTAATTTACACTCCACGAGCGTGAAGTCTTTATAACGTTCGAGTAAACGGAAGTGCGTCACGGCTTCTTTTGCGTTCCGGTCCGTCACGGTCATTCGCTGACGATCATTCGTATCGCGACCAATCGGTGCTTCAATCGTTCCAAGTTCGTGGACGAGTTCGCCATGGACGAGCGCGATATACTCGCGTTTGATGGTCTTGTCCTTCAACTGGCTCGCCAGCGATTCATGGGCCAAGTCATTTTTGGCGACCATGAGAAGACCCGTCGTGTCCTTATCAATCCGATGGACGATTCCTGGACGTTTGACACCGTTGATACCCGAGAGGTCATCACAATGATAAAGTAGCGCATTGACGAGCGTCCCTGACGTGTGTCCAGCTGCAGGGTGAACGACCATCCCGCGTGCCTTGTTGACGACGATGACGTCCTCGTCTTCAAAGACGATCTCGAGCGGGATGTCTTCAGGCAACACTTCGAGTTCGACCGCTTCCGGCACGTTCACTTCCACTTCATCCCCCACTTGAAGCTTGTAGTTCGCTTTCACGGCACTACCGTTGACGAGGAGGGCTCCCGTCTTGATCCATTCCTGTACTTGAGAGCGTGACCATTCACCACGGTCACTGACCCACTTATCAATCCTTGCCTTTTCATCGGCGACAAAAGTATACGATTCCATTACGATTGTCCCCTTTCTTTGTGTAATTTTTCTTCAAATAAAATCCCGATGACCATCAAGATGACACCAAACGTGAGTGCCATATCAGCCACGTTAAAAATCGGGAAGTTGTATCCGAACGGATACGTATCGACAAAGTCGACGACTTCGCCACGGAACAAACGATCAATAAAGTTACCGATGGCACCGGCCAACAGTAATCCGACACTATATCCGATGAGTTGATAGCCGTTCACCTCTTTGTGCAAGAAGTAAACGAGTCCGGCAACGACAAGTATGGTGATGATAAAGAAGAACGCCATCTGTCCTTCTAACATCCCCCAAGCCGCTCCTTTATTGCGGTAGGACGTCCAGTATAACAAGTTCGGGATGACTTCAATCGATTGACCAATTGTCATCGTTTGAACGACTACCCATTTTGTGAGTTGATCGATCAAAATCAAGATGAGCGCCAATCCATAATATCGTTTCATATGCGTCTCCTTTCAAGCCGTTAAGAAACCGGAGTGGGGACGCCACTCCGGTTCGTCTTAACCGATTACTGATGCACAGCGTGGGCAAAGCTCTGGATGCTCTTCGTTTTGTCCAAGCTCTGTCGAGTATGTCCAACAACGTGCACAAGCGGCTCCATCCGCTTTCATGACTGTGATTTTCGTCGTCGCATAATCGACGTCTGCCGTCTCAGCCCACTTCACTTGCGATACTTGAAGCAGTTGGCTGACATTGTCGATCGTGTTCAACAAGTCGGCAGTCTCTGCTTTTGGTGCGAGAATCAACTTCGCTTCGAGCGGTTTCCCGATCAACTTTTCTCCACGTGCGATTTCAATCGCTTTGAGGACGTCGTCGCGGAAGACGAGGAACTTCGACCACTTCTCGAGTAATGCCGTTTCGTCTCCTGTGAGCGCGCTCACTTCTTCTAAATCCGTCAAGAAGATGCTTGCTTCTGACTTTCCAGGCACTTCTTTCCATGCCTCATCGGCAGTGTGTGGAAGGATTGGAGCCAATAGTTTCGTCAAGAGGACGACGGCATCGTACATGACCGTCTGAACGGCACGACGACGGAGATCGTCTTCACGTTCGATATATAGGATATCTTTTGTGAAGTCGAGGTAGAACGATGACAACTCGTTGACACAGAAGTTATGAACGAGGTGATACACGGCCATAAAGTCAAACTCATCATATGCTTTGACAACTTTTGTCTGCAATTGTTTGAGCTTCGTCGCCATGAAGCGGTCCGCTTCCGGCATATCATCAAATGCGACACGCATCGATGGCTCGAACCCGTTCAAGTTCCCGAGTAAGAAGCGAATCGTGTTACGCATCTTCCGGTAAACTTCTGACACCTGTTTGAAGTTATCGTGTGACGCACGTACGTCCGACTGGTAATCGACGGATGCGACCCAAAGGCGTACGATCTCTGCGCCATACTGCTTCACAAGATCGTTCGGTGCAATCGTGTTACCGAGCGATTTCGACATTTTGCGTCCGTCCCCATCGAGGACGAATCCGTGACTCAAGACATTCCGGTACGGTGCTTTCCCAGTCGTCGCAACGGCCGTCGAGAGTGACGAGTTGAACCAACCACGATATTGGTCCGATCCTTCAAGGTAAAGGTCAGCCGGACGACGAAGGTTTTCGCGTTCTTCTAATACACCAGCGTGTGAAGAACCTGAATCGAACCAGACGTCCATGATGTCGAGCTCTTTACGGAATTCACCGTTCGGACTGTTCGGGTGAGTGAACCCTGCAGGGAGAAGGTCTTTCGCTTCACGCTCATACCAAACGTTTGAACCGTGCTCACGGAATAAGTTGGCGATGTGGTCGATTGTCTCGTTCGTGATGATTTCCGTTCCATCTTCCGCATAGAAGATTGGGATTGGAACTCCCCAGGCACGCTGACGGCTGATGACCCAATCTCCACGGTCACGGACCATGTTGTAGAGACGTGTCATTCCCCATTCAGGGACCCAGTTCACTTCCTCGATCTCACGGAGCATGTCTTCACGGAAATCTTTGATGGACGCGAACCATTGTGGTGTCGCACGGAAGATGACCGGCTTCTTCGTACGCCAGTCATGCGGGTACGAGTGTTTGATGAACTTCAAGTTGAGCAAGTAGCCGTTCTCTTCAAGCTTCATACCAATTTGTTTGTTCGCATCTTCGTAGAAGAGACCTTCGAAACCAGGGGCTTCGTCTGTCATATAGCCACGGTCATCCACCGGGCAAAGGACGTCTAATCCGTAAGCCTGTCCGACGCGATAGTCGTCTTCCCCGTGTCCAGGTGCTGTGTGTACGAGTCCAGTCGCATCCGCAGTGACGTGGTCGCCAAGGATGACGAGTGACGTCCGGTCATACAATGGATGTTGGGCCGTCATGTACTCGAAGTCACGTCCGTTCCAAGACCCACTCACTGTGTAATCCGTCCATCCGAGCGCTGCCGTCACTTCTTCAACGAGCGTTTCCGCGACGATATAGCCTTTTCCTTCATGTTCGATACGCGTGTAAGTCAACTCATCACTTACCGCGATTCCAAGGTTCGCCGGGATTGTCCAAGGCGTCGTCGTCCAGATGACGAAGTGATCGTCTGACGTCAACGTATCTTTACCGTCCACGACACGGAACGCCACGTAGATAGCCGGTGATTTTTTATCGTAATATTCAATCTCTGCTTCCGCGAGTGCCGACTCGGAAGATGGTGACCAGTAAACCGGTTTTTTCCCTTTGTAGATATAACCCTTCTCAGCCATCGACCCGAACAAACGAATCTGTGCCGCTTCGTATTCAGGAAGGAGCGTGATGTATGGGTTCTCAAAGTCTGCGAGAAGACCGAGACGTTTGAATTGTTCGCGTTGCGAGTTCACTTGCTCCATCGCATACTCTGCACACTTTTCACGGAATTCCGCGACTGTCATTTCCTTACGATTGACGCCTGCTTTTTGAAGGGCGTTCTCGATTGGAAGACCGTGCGTGTCCCATCCTGGAATCATTGGAGACTGATAGCCGTTCATCCCTTTGAAACGAACGATGATGTCTTTCAATACTTTGTTCATCGCGTGTCCCATGTGGATGTCACCGTTCGCATATGGAGGTCCATCATGTAAGATATATTGTGGTTTCCCAGCATTTTTTTCTTGTACCTTGTTGTAAAGGTCCATATCTTCCCATTCTGTTTGCATCGCTGGCTCGCGCTTTGGTAAATTCCCACGCATCGCGAATTCTGTGTTTGGCATTAATAGCGTGTCTTTGTAGTTCATCGAAACTCCTCCATCAACATTTTTTAGAAAACAAAAAAACCAACCCATCCCTGATAGGGACGAGTTGGTTGACTCGCGGTACCACCCTACTAGTCTCATCATCATGAGACCGCTCTCGGTAACCGATAACGAGGTCAGGCGGTCACGCTTACTTCACTTCAGCGTGACGACTCATAGGGGATACCGATTCAAGTCTTTCTCCTAGGCTCTCACCGTCCCTAAGTCGCTTCGTAGGTATGACTCGATCGACGCGTCCTACTCAACGTGTTGATCATTTATCCGTGTTGTTCTTCATTACGTGTGACTTCGTCGTCATTATACGCAAGTTCTGTTCTATCGTCAAGAACCGTCTGCACAGGCGGTTCCCCGACAATCGTTTCCCATTCCGTACTGTTGAGAAGTTCCATTTGCGCATCGACGAGGACGCGGAAGCGTGTCCGATACAACTCTACTTTCTTGAGCATTTGAACGACTTCTCGTTCAGCAAGTTGCTCTTTGCGCGCCGCTTCCTCTTCACGAGCGAACGCTTCACGTTCCGCTTGTTTCAAGATGAGACTCGCTTCTTTTTGAGCATTGTTCTTCACTTCTTCCGCCGCTTCCTGCGCGACGATAATCGATTTGTTCAACGTATCTTCCATCGAGGAGAAGTAGTCAATGCGGGCTTGCATATCGTTGACAAGTTCTTCATACCGTCGATTCTCACGAATCAATAGTTCAAACTCTTTAATGATTTGATCTAAAAATTCATTGACCTCATCGATGTCGTACCCACGAAAACGGGAAGAGAATTCTTTATTATGAATATCAATCGGTGTCAACGCCATTCGACTTTCCTCCTAATTTCAACGTATGGTGCCATACTGGATTTTAATTTTTTCACGTTTGGTCGATCCGAGAATCTCCATCAATTTGATGCGACCATATCCACGGACGGATAGTAGATCATCCGGTTCAAGGATGAAGCTCGCGTCTTCAATGACTTTATGATTCACTTTACAGTCGCCATGTTTGACGAGCGCCTGCGCTTTTTGCCGAGAGATGTTAAGCACCTCGCTTGCGACCGTATCAAATCGTAAGGAAGAGACGATGCCGAACCCTTCGATCCATTCGGTCGCAGGGACGACAAGAACCTCGTCTTTTGGCACGGAAGAAATGCGAACTCTCGCTTTTCCGACACGTTCAAGATTCATTTCAATGAACCCGACCGCTTCACGCGTCGTCGCAAATTGTACAATCTCATCGTCAAGAACGACATCTCCGAACTTTTGACGTTTCAGTCCAGCGTTCAGCAATGTTCCTGTCACTTGTCGATGCGTCAAGTCCACGAATTTTGTTGGGTACTCGATTCGACGGATCTCAATCTCAAAATCATCTGGATTGAGTTCATAGTAATCCGGCGCTAAAATCAGACGACGTCTTTCCGCGCCTTCAAATCCGCCATCATCATGAATGACAAGTTGTTTACCGACGAGTTGTTTGACGATTTGCTGTTCACGTGGGTCTAGAAAATCCGTCAATTTCAACACATAGCTATTCTCCACTTGTTGTACCCAGTCGAGCACTTGTTCAACGAACGCGCGTTCACTTGGTCGATAATGGTCATAGACGCTCATACGTCACCCAAAGATCGCAGCGATGCCGGCTTGGGCCATACGAAGCACGAACAGCGCAACGATTGGGGAGATATCAAGCATACCACCAATCGGTGGGATGATCCGGCGAAACGGCGCCAAGAACGGTTCACACAAAAACGATAAGATTTGACCAAATTTAGATTCGCGTGCGTTCGGGAACCATGATAATAAAATATAGCCGATGAGGACCCAACTATAGATACCAAGTAGATCGCTCAACGTGTTGCCTAAGGCAGGGATTACGTTTTCCATTCAGTTACCACCCTTTACTGTGAAGTTCATCCTCCGATATCAAGTTTGAGATTGAACCAGTCAATTCGACGTTGTTCGGAGTACACAGAATCGTGTTATGTCCAATCGAAGTCATCGATCCCTCAAGGGCGTATACGACACCTGAGAGGAAGTTGACGACTTGACGCGATTGCTCTTTTGACATGCGCTGAAGGTTGACGATGACAGCACGGTTTTCTTTCAAATGATCGCTAATGTCTTGCGCCTCAGCGAACACACGCGGCTCAGCCAATACGACTTTTGAACGGTCTTTCTTTTTCGTATTTAATGCCACGAGATTATTCGCTGATTTTGGACGATCATCCTGTCTGACGACAGATGTTTCGGTTGTAGACGGAGCTGCTGCATTTGCCACAGTATACTCTTCTTCTTCATATGTGCTGTTCGGATCTTCTTCGAGTCCAAAGAAATCTTTCATTTTGTTTTTGATTGACATAACGGATTCCTCCTTAAGATATATTATTGCACAAGTACGGTACCAATACGAACAAACGATGCGCCTTCTTCAATCGCGATTGGATAATCGTTTGACATCCCCATCGACAGCTCCGTGCATGGTGCGTGTTCAAACGCATTTGCCTTCACTTCATCACGTAGATGACGGAGACGGCGGAACGTTTCACGAAGAGTTGACTCTTCTTCAGTGAATGGTGCCATCGTCATCAGCCCGATGATTCGAATATGAGGATACTGTTTACAGTTCTCGATGAAGGGCACGACTTCCTCTATTTCGAGACCATGTTTTGAATCTTCTCCTGACGTGTTCACTTGAACGAAACAATCGATTGTTCGGCTCGCGCGCTTGTCAATCTCCGATGCAAGAGACAAGCGGTCGAGCGAATGAATTGCCGCGACGTAATCAATGATTTGTCTCACTTTGCGTGTCTGTAACGTACCGATAAAATGAAATCTTGCATCCTTCGGCATCCCTTCAACCTTCTCGAGTAAAGAATCTGGACGGTTTTCTCCGAAATCACGAATCCCTTCTTCATAAAGGGCATTCGCCACATCGACACCGACCGATTTCGTGACTGCGATGAGTGTCGGTTCTACTTCTTGAACATGTGATGCCATGATGGATTGAACTTTTTTAACATTATCTGAAATACTCACGATTTGCGCTCCTTGACAATGACTGCCGCAAACCGACGTTTCGTCTCTCCATCTCGATAGGAGAAAAACGGGCTGTCCGCGCCAGTCGTTAAATTCGATTGCATGACCTCAGTGTCATGTTCTTTTGCCAATACTTCATTGACGGTTTGGAGGGACAAGAGCGCGTGCTCACCCAACTCGTTTCGCACTGACCGTTCATATGCAATCGGCGAAACATCCCGGACGGCCTGGAGAACACGACCATCGACCTCATAGTCACTTCCTGAGATGGAGGGACCGACGAGCATGTCTATATCGGTCGCCTCGATTCCTTGCTCAGCAAACGCCTGCATCATGGTCTTAACGATGTTTCCGACCGTTCCCTTCCACCCGGCATGAGCGATGCCGATGACTCCATGATCTTTCGCACAGAAGAAGAGCGGTACACAATCAGCAAAGACGAGGGCTAACGGTAACGCGTCTTCGGTTGTGAGAAGCCCATCTGTTTTCGGAATCGCCTCTTCATATCGGAATGCCCCCTTACCTTTGTCCGACGAATCGACGACTTGGACAGTCGTACCATGTACTTGATCCGCCCACACGGAGTCCTCTAACGAGAGCCCGGCTTGTTGAAAGAACTGTTGACGATTTTCGACGACTCGGTCAATTTCATCGCCCACATGTAATCCGACGTTTCCAGCATTATGTCCGTCCGTTCGTGTCGTCGCGTAAGCATGATAACGGTTTGTTTCGGTTTCCCAAGTATGTAGCAGTTGCATCGGTCTCTCCTTTTAGAAAAAGGGATGCCGAGTACCGGCACCCCTAGTTGTTTAGTTACGGCGTTGTCTCACAAACGCAGGGATGTTGATCGTCTCGTCTGGGACGTCTCCTCCATACACTGGGCGATGGAAGTTCCCTTCGTCTTGTTGAGCCGCTTCATTTGCTTTTGGTTGGGGTTCCTTGTTCTCAACCTCAGGCTGTTTTTTCGGCTG
Organism: Exiguobacterium profundum; assembly: GCF_042652865.1. Taxonomy (GTDB): domain Bacteria; phylum Bacillota; class Bacilli; order Exiguobacteriales; family Exiguobacteriaceae; genus Exiguobacterium; species Exiguobacterium profundum. The sequence goes on along the minus strand of NZ_JBHSHG010000001.1, from coordinate 401,655 downwards.
CTGAAGGAACGGGTTCGTTCCTTGTGCTTCTTCAGCGAATTCAGTTGCGATCACGGTAACGATGATTTCATCGTTCAAGTTTTCGTTGATGACCGAACCGAAGATCAAGTTCACTTCTTCATCAGCCGCACTTTGAACGATTTGAGCCGCCTCCGTCACTTCAAACAAGCTAAGGCTAAGTCCACCAGTGATGTTCATCAAGACACCTTTCGCTCCTTCGATTGAAGATTCGAGAAGTGGTGACGAAATTGCTTTCTTCGCTGCTTCAACGGCACGGTTTTCACCTGTCGCGACACCGACACCCATAAGGGCAGACCCTTTCTCCGTCATGATCGTTTTCACGTCCGCGAAGTCGAGGTTAATGAGACCAGGGATGGCGATCAAGTCTGTGATTCCCTGTACACCTTGACGAAGGACGTTATCCGCTTCACGGAACGCTTCGATCATCGGTGTGTTGCGTTCCACGATTTCAAGAAGCTTATCGTTCGGAATCACAATGAGGGTATCTACTTTTTCTTTGAACGCTTGAATACCGTGCTGTGCGTGTTGCATACGTTTCCGTCCTTCAAACATGAACGGTTTTGTCACGACACCGACCGTGAGTGCGCCGATTTCTTTTGAAATCTCGGCGATGACCGGAGCAGCACCTGTTCCCGTTCCGCCACCCATTCCAGCTGTGACGAATACCATATCTGCACCGTCAAGTGCTTCAATCAACTGTTCACGGCTTTCTTCAGCCGCCTTTTTACCGATATCCGGATTCGCACCTGCACCGAGACCGCGTGTCAATTTTGCACCAAGTTGAAGCTTCACGTCGGCTTTCGACATGTTCAACGCTTGTGCATCCGTGTTGACTGCGATGAACTCGACTCCTTGTACCCCATGTTCAATCATGCGGTTAACGGCGTTTGACCCGCCGCCACCGACTCCAATTACTTTAATTTTTGCTACGGCGTCAATCGCCTCATCAAAGTACATCATTCAGGTATCCCCCTACGTATTTTCCAAGTTGTATTACATCGTCAGCTTAAACGCCAAATAATTTTTCCATCAAACGACTAAATCCTTTTTTCGACTCTTGATCGCTCTCGTATTCGTTCTCTCCTACATGAATATCGGTCGCTTCCGGCTTCGTGTGAAGTGTTTCCTGGCGAACTTCCGGTTTTTCAAGTTGAGATTTCGAAACGTGATGATCACTCATCAAGACATATTTCAATACACCGACGGCTGTCGCGTATTTTGGATGTCTGACACCAATCGACGACGGTTGATACAATCTCGTCTTTTGGTCCATAATGCGAGTCGCCAACTCCTGAATACCCGGTAGAGCAGCTGCCCCACCGCAAAGTAAGTATCCGCCATTCAGCATCGGAACACCTACTTTTTGAACCTTATTCAACATTAGGGTAAACATTTCCTCTATTCTCGCTTCTAAAACGTAGCTAATTTCTGACTGTGGTTCGAACGCCACTTCCCCATTGATGTTCGTGTAGGAGAAACCTTCTGTCTCATCAGCCATTTCTTCAAGAGCGAGACCATATTCTTCTTTCGCCACTTTGGCGTCTTGATATTTACAATTGAGTTTATAGACCAAGTCTCTTGTCATATGATCTCCACCGACCGGGAGGATATACGAGTAGACGAGATCTCCCCGATAAAATACGGAAACCGTCGTCTTTTCATGTCCGACATCGACGAGCCCGATTCCTAAATCGATTTCATCTACAGAAGCTGCACTCATGCCGAGTGCAAGGTTTCCTAGAATAAAACCTTCGAGTTGTAATCCAGCCCGTTCAATCGAACGACGAATACTATGTAAAATGGTCTTCGACCCGGTCACCATTTTCCCATGCATCTCAAGTCGATAGCCTAACATACCCCGTGGATCGACAACACCTGTTTGTTGATCAACCGTGAATGAAGATGGGATCACATCGATGACACTCATCTCGTCCGGTAATCGCATTACTTGTGCCGAGTTGATGACTTCCATCACGTCTGCGTCGGTAATTTCTTGATCTTCCCGCTTCACGGATGCAATTCCGTGACATGGGGCAATTTGGATATGCTCTCCTTCGATGGCAACGTATACAGATCGAATTTGATCACCTAGCGATGTCTCAGCATGCTCAACGGCCTGTTTGATCGCTTGGACTGTTTTATCGATGTCTACGACAGCGCCACGTTTTACACCCGCAGACGGTGCACACCCTTCTGCCAAAATATTAAGCGTTCCGCCGAGCAATTCACCGACGACGAGCTTAATCTCTGACGTTCCAATATCTAATGCGGCCACATAACCATTCGCTTCCAAAAGGGAAACACCTCCGCTCTATAATTTTCCTGTTCCAATTGCCTGACACGTATACAGATATCCAAAAAAATTGTTGGTTTCGACAAGATATCTCACGTCTAAGTTTACAACAAATAAGATAGTGAGAAAAGGTAGAATCCTACAATTTAAGCGGTTTCGCGTTATCAATTCGTTTACAAACGACAAAAAAACAGCCCTTATGTGTCTAAGGACTGTAATATAACTGATTATTCATTCGTTTTCTCGTATGGAACAAAGTAAAACCCACCATCCATGACGACGGTCCCACGCTCACCTTTCGGGATGTTTTCATAAATTTCTCCATACTTCGATACGGTCTCACTCAACTTCAATGTAGGTGTGAGTAACGTATTGCCGTCGTTCATAAAAATCTCGTATCGCGTCGGCTCATCTTTTCGTTTTGATAAAATCACTTCTGACATACGAGCCCGAGTCGCATCATCCACCCGTTCGAGTTCACTTGCAATCTTTTCAAGTTCTGCTTCCGAGTTGAACTTTCGTAAGAGCGGTCCGTCCTTTAGCTTTTGCGGATCGGTGATGGCTCCGGTCGGATGGAGTGAACCGTCGGCTAACACGACGACATCTCCTTTTTCGGCTTTCGCATAAGCAATCATTTTCTCTTCTGTCACAGAGATATGAACCTTGTTATACCAAGAACGATCGATCTCTACCCGTTTGATACCAGGCAACTTTTCCATCTGTTCACTCATCTTGTTTGGGGAAAGACTGACAAACTTCGTCGACGAATCGAGCTCCATATCCTGAAACACGTACGTTTCTTCTAACCAGTATAGACCCGATACCTTCACATCTTTCACGTTCGACATCGAAGTCTGCATGTAGACCACGAGTAAGATGAGAATTCCAAACAGTGAGAGTACAGAGAACATCCGACGGTTCGCTTTTTTACGCCGTTGTTTTTTCATGTATGGAATACGGTCTTCGAGACTGCGTACCGTTTGTTGGCTTGGTTCCATCGGGTTCTACTCCTTTATTGAATGACTTCTTCTACCAGGTCGGCCAATGCATCTGACGCGTTCGGGAAACCGAGCGCACGCGATGCGTTCGCCATCTCTTCACGCTGTTCGAGTGCTTGACGAATCGCTTCTACGAGCGAAACACCCGTCAACGCTTCTTCTTTGACAAGGAGGGCCGCCCCGTTCTCGACGAGGGCCGAAGCATTTTTCGTTTGATGGTCAGCTGTCACGTACGGACTTGGGACCAAAATGCTCGGTAAGCCAAGTGCGGTCAATTCTGAAATCGTTGAAGCGCCAGCTCGTGAGATGACGAGTGACGTACAAGCGAGTAGAGATGGCATATCGTACACGTACGGATGAATGTGTACATTGTCAGAGGATGGTGCCTGTTTCGACACCGCATCGAAATGCACTTTCCCTGTGACGTAAAGGACGTTGATCGGCAATTCTGAGAGCGCTGGGATTGCTTCCACGACCGCTTGGTTGATGGCCTCGGCTCCGCGGCTTCCACCATAAACCAAGACAATCGGACGGTCATCTAAACGATACTGTTCGCGGATAGACGCCTCATCGACTTCCGTCTGCAATACTTCGCTACCACGCGGGTTTCCAATCAAGCGAACGTTCGCGCCCGGAAAATGGACATCCGATCCTTTGAACGAGAGGGCGACCCGATCGGCTTTCTTCGATAAGAATTTGTTTGTTAATCCCGGGATACTGTTTTGTTCATGCAGAATCGTGGGAATCCCAAGCTGTTGTGCCGTATAAACGACGGGACCGGATACGAAACCACCCGTGCCAATCACGACGTCCGGCTTAAACGCCGCCATGTCTTTCTTCAATGCCCGAACGGCTTTCAAAAACCAGTAGGCGGTCTTCAGATTCTCGAGTGAAAGCGAACGCTTCAGACCTGCGATTTGAATCGACTTGAACGGGACACCGGCTCGCGGTACGAGATCGGCTTCTAATCCATTCTCCGTTCCAATGTATTGTACCTGTAAATCCGGGTGACGTTTTTGTAGCGTTTCAATCAATGCGAGTGCCGGATAAATATGACCACCGGTACCACCACCAGAAATCATGATTTTCATCGGTTCGCCTCCTCATATGAACGGACGAGTTGAACGAACTGCTCGCCTCGTTCTTCAAACGTTTTAAATTGATCCCAGCTAGCACAGGCAGGTGAGAGTAAGATGACGTCTCCCGTCTCGGATTTCTCAAACGCGAGCGGAACGGCGTCTGCCAACGTCTCGACCGTGAATGATGGAATCTGTTGGGACTCGCCGAGCTCTTTAAATCGTTCAGCCGTCTCACCATACGCGACGACAGTTTTTACTTTTGAGAGAGCAGAGGCGAGCGAAGATAAGTCCGCACCGCGTTCGAGACCACCACAAAGCCAAACGATTGGGGCGTCAAACCCCCGTAACGCCGCTTCCGCTGCTACGTTGTTCGTCGCTTTCGAATCATTGTAAACAGCACGTCCAAGCACATCACCGAGACTCTCGGTCCGATGCGCAACGCCACCGAAGTTTCGTAACACACGTTCGATATGCGTACGTGGAATAGCAAATGGTTCCACTAAGAGTAGTGCAGCCAATACATTTTCCACATTGTGCGCCCCACCTAGTGCCAGCTCATTTACTTGCATGATTTTTTCACCACGAACTGTGACCCATCCATCGACGACAGAAGCATCACCTCGGTCAAAGCTGAACGTAGTTGGTTCAATCTCTCCCGGGACGCGTTTCATCACTTCCGTATCCGTCACTTTCACGACGATTTGGTCTGCATTCGTCATTTGACGGAACAGGTTTCCTTTTGCATCCGCATACGCATCAAAATCTCCATGATAGTCCAGATGGGCTTCCGATAGATTGAGTAGTGCCGCCGAGCGGGGATGGAATGACTCAATCCCCATCAATTGAAAACTCGACAATTCAATCACAATCAAATCGCCCATCTTCGCCTGAGATGCCACTTCAATCGCCGGGAATCCGATGTTTCCCGCAAGATGCACCGGACGTTCCCCACCTTTGAGCAATTCATAGACGAGTGTCGTGGTCGTCGTTTTCCCATTTGAGCCGGTGATGGCAACAAATTCCGCCTCCGTTGCCAAATAAGCAAGTTCCACTTCGGTATAGATTTGGATGTTTCGAGACATCGCTTCTTGAAGCAATGGAATCTGATACGGGATGCCTGGATTTTTGACAATCAACTCTGTCTCATTCAACAGAGCGAGGGGATGTTCGTTAAATACCGATTGAATCCCAAGCGCCTGAATTTTTTCCTGTTCGTCTTCCGGAGGGATATTCCCCGTATTGATCGTCACATCTGCTCCTGCATGATGCAGATATGTCGCCGCTGCAATGCCGCTCTTCGCAGCACCGAGGACAAGAACTTTTTTACCGTGCCATTGCTTTTCCATCTGTCTCACCCTTTTACATGAGTAGTAATGATAAACCTGCTGTAATTAAACTGATGCCTCCGAACGTGAGTACGATGCGCCATTCTGACCACCCGACCATTTCGAAGTGGTGATGGATCGGACTCATCTTGAAGAGTCGTTTCCCCGTCGTTTTAAACGAGATGACTTGCAAGATGACGCTCAATGTCTCGATGACGAAAATGATTCCGACAAAGACGAGAAGCAATTCGAGCTTCAACATCAAAGCGAGTCCAGCGACGGCTCCGCCTAGTGCGAGCGAACCGGTGTCACCCATGAAGATTTTAGCCGGATACTTATTGAAGACTAGGAACCCGATCAAGGCACCGACGACCGCAAACGCGAACCAAGCAATCCCAAGTTCATCTTGTGTAAGTGCGTAAATCCCAAAGAATGTGAACGTCGGGATGGCCGAGAAGGAGACGAGTCCGTCTAATCCATCTGTCAAGTTGACGGCGTTTGAGAATCCGACGAGCCAGAAGATGACGATGGCGATATAGAACCATCCTGTATCGAACGAAATCGACGTGAATGGAATCGAGATCGATGTATCGAGGTCTCCCCCGAGTGACAAGAACCATGCAAACAATACCGATACCACGATTTGACCAATCAACTTCTGGAGGGACGTCAATCCGAGGTTTCGTTTGTTGACGACTTTGATGTAGTCATCTAAGAAACCGATGACACCGAATGCCATCGTAACGAATAGAAGAGACCCGAATCCAGCGACCGCTTCGCCAAAAATGACGGATACGATGAATCCGACAAGGATGGCGAGCAGGATGACGATCCCACCCATCGTCGGTGTACCTGACTTCTTCTGGTGCCAACCTGGACCTTCATCACGAATCTCTTGTCCGAACTTTAATTGACGCAATGCTGGGATGGCTCGCGGCATCACGATCAAGACACTTAATAATGAACTGATTAATACGATTAAACTAATTAACATGTTGCTACCTCACTACTCTATTTATTGAACAAGACGCTCAAGCGCCAGTCCTCGAGATGCCTTTAACAATACCACAGTATCCGGTCGTTGATAATGATGAAGGAGCGCCTTCGCTTCCTCAACCGTCGGGACCATTTTAACGTTCACTCGTGAATCTTGAATCCCATCCGCGATCCATTTTGCCTTGTCTCCAACGAGAATACAATCGGTCACGGGAGATGTCACCGCGCCACCGACTTGTTCGTGTTGCAGTTGTTCATCCATTCCTAACTCGTACATATCTCCAAGGACGAGCACACGCTTCGAGAATCCTTCAAGCGACTTGACTGTCTCAATCGCTGCAATCATCGACGTCGGACTTGCGTTGTAGGCATCGTTAATGAGGTGAGCTTCGCCGAACATCTGTTTTTCCATCCGCATCGACGTCAACTTGATTCGGTCTAGGCCACGTTGAATCATCGCATGATCGAGACCGAACGCAAGTCCACACGCGATTGCATAGGCTGCGTTTCGAATCTGATGGGCACCGAGCACCTTTAGTTCATACAAGTCACCTTTGTATTTAAAGATCGATGCGTCAAATGTCGTTTCGATCACTTCAATTTTCCCATCCGCCGTTTCATCGTATCCGACGCGATAGCCTTGACCAGAAAGAAGTGGCTCATCCGCATCGACGATCAAGCGACCGTCTGCTTTGAGACCGGCCTTGATCTCAAGTTTCGCCTTGGCGATACCTGTCCGTCCGCCGACTTGTTCACCGTGGGACTCCCCGATATTCGTCACAAACGCCACATCAGGCTTGGCGAGTTTTGACAGCGTCTCGATTTGACCGAATCCGTTCATTCCCATCTCTAGGACGGCTACTTCCGTATCCCGTGGCATTCTGAGAACGGTAAGTGGCAAGCCGACGTCCGAGTTGAAGTTACCGGCCGTCTTATGCGTCTTGAACTTCTCCTCGAGCACGACAGCGACCATGTCTTTTGTCGACGTCTTCCCATTCGAGCCTGTAATGGCGACGACGAGCGGATTGATTTCTTCTAAATATCGCGCCGCTGCCGTTTGCAATGCCTCAATCGTCGATTTCACAGGGATGACAACCAGGTTGTCTGGTTGAGGACGACCTTCTTCCCAGAACGTGACAATCGCACCCTTTTCAACGGCCGCCTCGATGTAATCATGACCGTCGACTCGCGCCCCAACGATTGGGACGAAGAGACCCGCCTCGTTTGCATCTCTTGAATCTGTGGCGACCCGTTCGACGAGACGTTCGTCATTTAGATCCATGCCAAACCATGATGCCAATTTTTGAACTGTCAGTTGTTCCATACAAACTTCCTCCTCTTACATAGGAAAAGAGAGCCGCAGCCCTCTTCATCTCGTGCGTTAATTCGACGGGGTCTCCAATTTCACTTTCAAGGAGGCACCTGTTTTGACCGGTTTCCCTTTGCCAATCGATTGCGATGTGACAAATCCGGTACCGTCGATTTCTAAATTTAATTGATAAAGGGTCGCTAAACGTTTTACGTCACGCAACGACCAACCTTTTAATGTAGGCATCGTAAACGACTCGCTCGTTTTTAGCAACAATCGTTCACCGACGACATAAGATTGTCCTTTCACAGGACTCTGCGCAATCACTTCGTCTCCATCACCTAACACGATCGGATTGAAGGAATTCTCCGTCGATGCGTTCACTGCCTCTTCACGGTTTTGACCGATATACGAAGACGTTGTCTTCGTCGAGGCTTCGACTGCTTTTTCTTGTTTTTCAGGCTCGACACTCCGGTAACGTAATGCGACATCCATCACGTCTTTGAAAAGTGGCGCCATGATTCGTGGCCCGGTCGTAGACGAGTCACTGTTCGGTCTGTCCACCGCGATATACATGACAAGTTCCGGATCGTCTTCCGGAGCCATCCCGACGAACGAGTGAATATACTGTCCACTCAAATATTTTCCGTTCTCGGCGATTTGAGCGGTACCGGTCTTTCCGACGACGCGATAGTTGTCTAACGCATACAGTTGCCCGGTTCCCACATCGCTATTGACGACACCGTCTAGCGCTTCACGTGTCTTTTTGGCTGTCTCCGCCGTGATCGGTTGACCGACTTCTTTCGGATTGGTCGTCCGAATGGTTTCGCCGGTCTCGCTGTTGACGATTTTCTTGATGAGGTGCGGTTGCTTCATCGTCCCATCCGTTGCGATGGCCGATGTCGCTTGCAAAATTTGCATCGGTGTCACCGCTGTCGATTGTCCCCATGCCGTAATCAAGACGTTCATCGGACTTTCGAAATCGAATTGACTATTGACCTCTCCAGGCAAATCGATTCCTGTCCGCTGATCAAACTTGAAAGCTTTAAAGTAATCTTCATATCGACTGAGACCAAGTCGTTCGTTCGCTAAAATCGAGAATGCGACGTTCGACGAATGCCAGACGCCTTCTACCATAGGAATGGTACCCCATCCCGTAATGTTGTAATCATTGAAGACCGTCTTGCCATATTTGTATGAACCGGATTCATACAGCTCATTCGGATTGTACACGCCTTCGTTGATGGCTGCCGCGAGCGTAAAGATCTTCATCGTCGATCCAGGTTCGAATCGAGACGAAACAGAGAAGTTACTGTACGAAGAAATCTCGCGTGTGTTCGGATCAAACGATGGTCGGTCCGATAGTGCGATGATCTCTCCCGTTTTCGGGTCCATGATGATGGCCGTCGCATGTTTCGGCTCATACTCCTCATACAACTCATTCATCTTCGTTTCGAGCAACTGTTGGATTCTGTGGTCGATTGTCAATTGGACGTCCGCCCCGTCTTCCGGTTCAATCTTCAACTGCTCGTCACTCGATATAAGTTCACGACCTGCCAAATCTTTCTCAAATCGATACAGACCGTACGATTCACTTAAAATATCATTCAGAGACTTTTCAATCCCTAATTCACCGACGAGTTCGATACGACCGTTCTGGTCAATCTTCTGGGCATATCCGATTACCGAGGAAGCAAATACTTTGTTCGGGTAATAGCGCTTCGGTTCCTCGACAAACGTGATGCCGTTTAGGTCGAATGCTTCGATCTCTTCTTTTTGTTCTACGGTCAAGTCACGACCGGGAACACCGAACTCGATCTGTCCAAGGTCGGCATTTTGTTCAAGCCGTTTCAATAAATCGGCTTCTGTCATAGGCAGCACGGTCGACAATTGCTTCGCCGCTTCGGCGAACTCATCAGGCATAAGCGTCTTCCCTTTGACCCGCTCACCACCGAGTTTCAAAACGGCAACGAGCCGGTATGATGGAATGTTGATGGCAATCGGTTGACCGAAGCGATCATACACCTCGCCCCGTTCCGCTTCTAACGTACTGACCGCTTTCCACCGTTGCTCTTCCGCGAATGCGAGCATGTTCTCCCCTTTGTACGTATGGGTGACGGATAAATAAAGGAACCATCCGACAAAAAATAAAAAGAGCGGGGTGAAGCAGACAATCGCTACCCACGCCACTCTTTTTTTACTCTGTTTTAAAGAATTCATCAATCAATCACCTTGACATTCTTTTCATTGAATTTCATTCCGAGCTTCTCGGCAATCGCATAAATTCTTTCGGGCGAGCTTAATTGGGCGATTTCATACTTCAGTTCTTCGTTTTCTTTTGCAACCCCGTCGACCTGCTGATTGACGGCTGCTGTATCACGCATAATATTATACGCTTCATTGTGCTTCGACACCGTGATGCCACCGAACATGACCACTGAACCAATCATCACTGGATACAGGATCGATTCAAACAAGGTCAACGTGCGTCGTTTTGGAGCAGGTATTGGTCGTTCTTGCGGAATCGGATTTCGATTCGGTGTTACTTGAGGCTGCAACGCCTTACGGGCAGCTTCTGGCATCAGGTATCCCTCCTACACTCTCGGTTATTTTTGTTTTTCGGCCACTCTCAACTTAGCAGAGCGTGAACGACGGTTATCTTCAAGTTCTCCCTCACTCGCCACGATTGGCTTACGCGTGATGAGTTTGAGTTCCGGTTCAAATTCTTTCGGAATGACCGGCAACCCCGGTGGTAATGGTGGATGCTGGCTTCGCTCTTTGAACACTTGTTTACAAATGCGGTCTTCTAACGAATGGAACGTGATGACACAGATGCGTCCATTCAATGCAAGTAAATCAATCGCATCTTGAACGGCGCGGTCGAATACGTTCAACTCATCATTGACGGCGATTCGAATCGCTTGGAACGTCCGCTTCGCCGGGTGTCCGCCTTTTCGTCTAGCTGGTGCAGGAATCGCTTCTTTAATCAAGTCGACAAGCTCGAATGTCGTCTCAATCGGTTTATCGGCACGGGCTTGCTCAATCTTTCGTGCGATTTGCTTTGAAAACTTTTCCTCCCCGTATGTAAAGAAAATACGAGCAAGTTCTCCGAACGACCATTCGTTCACAACATGATAGGCTGAAAAGTCCCGTGACCGGTCCATTCTCATATCGAGCGGTGCGTCATAGTTGTAACTGAACCCGCGCTCCGCCTCATCTAGCTGTGGCGAAGAAACGCCTAGGTCGAATAGTACACCGTCCACTTTTGTCACACCACGTTGGGTGAGTTCTTCCTTCAAGTGAACGAAATTGCTCTTTATAAACGTCACACGGCCTTCATAAGGAGCCAATCGCTCTTTCGCATGTGCGAGCGCGACGTCATCTTGGTCGAACGCATATAGTTGACCCGTCGTTAGACGCTTTGCGATTTCTTCACTATGACCCGCTCCACCTAACGTACAATCGACATATACCCCATCTGGTTTGATGTTCAATCCCTCAATGGACTCCATTTTTAAAACCGTTTCATGCTCAAACATTCAAAAAACCCTCTCAACCTACATATTTCAACTGTTTTATTACACTTACTTTATCATAAAAATGTCAAGGTCCGTACAGGTTTTTAGTGAAAAGAGGAAACAAAAAGGTAACAACGAAAAAAAGCTCCCGACAAATGTCAAGAGCTCTCCAAAAAAAAGATTATACATAGAACAAACATCGCTCCGCATCGGATTGTTCATATGCCTGTTTCAATCGTTGAAACACGTCTAGTCCGTGACGATTTAGCATCGGAACCATCGAGAGGATGCGCTCTTGTGGGGCATCCATCGGGAACAGTCGGGTCGATAGATGAATCCGTCGCGCATTCAAGCGATATTGTTCTCGCTTCGACTCGGCACGCATCTCATCCGCCAATCGCTCGAGCACATGTCTCGACTTCGCCTCAAATCGTCTTCCTTGTTTCCCTGCCTCATGACTGACGGCCTCCGTGAGCGCCCGGTACGCATATAGCTCTTCTTCAAACGCTTCGTCGTCAAATCCATGGTCCGGAAGCGGTTGCTTCATATACTCCTCCAATGTCACGCTTTCTTGACGAAGCTTCTTCTCATCATTTCTTGACACGATCAACCCACCAAGACGCGGCAAGATCAGTGGCATCTTCCAGCCCATCACGTGGAAGAGCGGTCGAAGCTGGAGCCAATAGGCAATTTCACCGGGACCTGCCACATACCCAAGAGTCGGGAACAGGAAATCCTGCATGAGCGGACGGGAGACCACGTTATTTGAGAAACGTTCTGGATGCACCTCTAGCTCTGTGAGCAGTTCGTCTTCAGTGAAGCGATGTCCTCGCTTTGTCGTGAACACCCCATCGACCTTCGTGAGCAGCTCTCGTGTCCCATCGTGATAAAACAGATGGGCCGCGTCTCTGTTCAAGTCGACCGATGGCATCCCTTCTTCATATGCATGACCGAGCGCTTCATGGAGCTTGTCATGATGCTCGATGAGACTTCGGAACATCGGTCGTTCGAGAGCCCGTACGTCTTTCGCGTGCGGGTCAAACAATAAAAAGTCAGATCCGACGAATCGCCGCATCATTCCACCGAAAAAGTGAGCGAACGAACGACTCACTTGAATGAGGTCAATCAGCTCATGATACAAATGTGAAGTATACGGTGTCTCTGTTTCGTTCAGTAGAAGACGTTGCGCCATTTGAACAAGTTCGAGCTTTACCCGTTCGAACTCTAAGTCCCCTATCGATGCTTTTCCTGCAAGCGGTAACGATGACAAGGCATCTTTTTTCAACGTCCTCGAAAACGCCTGTGTCGTGAAGACATGGTTGATTTCAGCAAAGTCATGATCTTCCGTCGCCATCCAGAAGACAGGAAGGACCGGTTTCCCTAATTTCGCTTCAGCCTGTTTCGCCCGTTTGATGACCGCTAACAGTTTGTATACGGCAAACAAAGGTCCTCCATATACGCCGACCTGTTGCCCCGTCACCATCACGTACGCTTTTCGCTGAGCGAGTAACTCCAGATTTGCTTCCAACTCTTCCGAAAGTTCCCCGAACTGTTCTTGTTGTCCCTTTATTATCTCGACGAGCTCCGACAGATGCTCATAGGTGCGCCCCGAGACCTCCTCGGCACGTTTTTCGATTTCATCCATCCCTCGATAATCGAGCCAGCGACCATATTCATGATCGATTTGAATCATCGGTGATGTGGATGCATATAGAGCATCAAATGCTTCTACCTTCACGTATAACAACTTCCTTTCAATCAATCAACGAATCATGCCTTGGGCTACACCGATTGCGAATAAAATGGCGTGGGTCGGAACAAGTAGCAAGAAGAGTAACCGCCAACCATGGACGAACATCTTCGTGAACAACACTTCCTCATAACGAATCCGCTGCCAAATCGCGTTGATCGGGAAAATCGCACAGCAGGCTGCGAGCAATAATAGCAACATATCCGTCCCGACGATGGCCTCAAGTAAAATACTGCAAGCGTAAAACCAAAGGATGACCCCGGCATCGCATGCGAGTTTGAATGAGTTGATTGATTTCGGCATAATTTTTCTAAGTATCATATACACCATAAACCATAAGATGAGTGGAAATGAAACGATATACACTAACACGATGCGCTCGCTCCTAGAATCAGTTTATGTAATAGCGGAATGACAGTGAGAGAAATCTGCATCTGTTCGGCTTTCTCAATCACCGGTTTCAAAATCGCATCCACCTCTGTCGGCCGACCTTCTTCAAGATCGCGCAACATCGAGGAGCGATTCTGTGCGGTACGTTCGATAATCGTCTCGATGTAGGAAAATGAGACTTGCTGCGCAAACAAAGGCACCAACTCATCGTAAATCGATTGTGCGATTTCACGATATGGTGAGCCGGCGAGGGCTCCATTCGGGACCCGGCATAATGCCGTGATGGGATTGATGATGGCATTAGCAAACAATTTTTCAATGACGACTTGTTCAATATCTTCTTCCCACACGATGTGAAGTGGGCTCTCTTGAAATGATAGAGGATGGAGCCCCGACGTACTTCCAATTCGAATCCGTCCGAGTCCACGATGCTCAACCTCATGACCACGCTTCGTCACCCCATGCTCGACGACACCTAAATGAAACCCTCGACGTTTCGCATATTCCAGATGGGCAATCCCATTCGAACAAATAAAGACGGGCACCTTACCCGAGAGTCGGGCCGTCGCTTCCTCGACTTGATGGGCTTTCGTCGTGACAAAAAAAAGATCCTCGTCCGTTTCCTGAAGCGTCTGACTTGACCGTAACGACACACGTGCCGTCCCTTCCGTCACACCGATACGTGTGATGAAAAGTGGATCAGATGACCCGATCCTTCCATAGAGCGTCACGTCGTAATCGTCTGCGAGCACAGATGCCAACAATAATCCGACCGCTCCGTTTCCGATGATACCAATTCGTTTGATGGAGTTCATCATGGCCCTCCTCCTATTCGAACTATTTTCGCACAAAAAGTTTACCACATCTTTTCACCATGACCCAAAAATGATAAACAAAAAAGGAGTAACCTGAGAACAGGTCACTCCTTCAAGCATTATTTGCTTGTTACTTCTTTACCGTTGTAATGTCCGCAAGATTTGCAAACACGGTGTGAAAGTTTCATTTCGCCACAGTTCGGGCACTCGTTCATACCAGGTACGTTGAGTTTGAAGTGAGTACGACGAAGACGTTTGCGAGTTTTCGACGTTCTACGGAATGGTACTGCCATCGTTGTCCACCTCCTTGATAAGTTAACCTTCCTCGTTCTCTTTTTTCGAGAACAGGTCGGCTAGTCCCGCGAAACGCGGGTCAATTTTTGGTTGGGCTTCGGGCTGTTCGTCAGTGAGCGTCCAGCCTTCTCCTTCAACCTGAGTTTTGTCTGTTTCGTTCCCATAAACTTGCATCGGGACGTCTAACATGATGAGCTCTTTTACAATCGGTACAAGACTGATTGTATTTCCTTCTGGCAAATTCACGTCATCGAATTGCTCCGTATAACGCCCATTCTCCAAAAAGAAAGGCTCGAGCGATTCAATATCGAATTCATAAGTGACATCTTCTAACGTTCGCGCATCTGGCAACGTCAGGTCACCTTGAATCTTCAGATTGAATGTAACTTGATTAGATGTGAACGATGCATCCCCGTGCACATGCACCGGGCGAATCGAACGGATATCCGGATGGAGCTGAGTTAGCTCTGGTAGTTCTACCATCTCATCGATTGTAAAACCGTCACCCTGGTTTCGGAGCTTAAGTAGCTGTGCAATAGACCATTTCATCCGAATCACCTCAATTGCAACAATATGAATTATAGATAGGCCAACTTGTTTTGTCAATGTTTTTTCTTTACACTAAAATCAGTTGACGACGGCGCTTTGCCAAAGCGTACTTACTCATCTTACACCAATCCATACGACAATGCAAAGGAGTAAATCATGCAAAAGACGGCCATTATTGCAGAGTACAACCCGTTTCACAACGGGCACTATTATCAAGCGCAAACTGCACGTCACGAAACCGGAGCTGATGTCATGATTGCCATCATGAGTGCCCAGTTCACTCAACGGGGCGAACCCGCCTCGTTCGACAAGTGGAAACGGGCTAAGGCTGCCGTCGAGAGCGGTGCGATCGATCTTGTCATCGAGCTACCGACCCAATACGGGGTCCAACGCGCCGACCGTTTCGCTAAAGCCTCCGTCTCGATTGCTGAACAGCTCCGTTGCCAGACGCTATCGTTCGGGAGTGAGAGCGGGGATATAGATGCAATCCTCCATGCAGCCCGTTCACATGTCGAAGAGACGTCACGTTACAAAGAGGCGCTTCAAGAAGCATTACATGAAGGACACTCGTCCGCTCAAGCTTCGAGTCGAGCTTTCCGGACCGTTTATCCCTCATTTGATTTGACGCGACCAAACAACATTTTGGGCTATCATTACGCCAAAGCAGCAAAGATGATTCAGTTACATACAGTCAAACGGCTCGGGGCTGATTATCATGATCCTTCATTAATGGACGTCATGTCGGCAACGGGTATTCGGGCTCATTACCTAGACACCGGTGAAGTTCGTGCCGTTCCGGCATCGACTGAAGCGATGTTTCGGACACAACCGATGACACATTGGGAACACTATTGGCCCGTCTTACAATTCAAACTGAGAACCTTGCCACTCCACACATTGACGGAGCTCGTAGGAATTGATGCTTCTCTCGCACCTCGTCTTAAGCAGGCGGGAGTCGAGCCTTCATTCGAACGTGCACTTGCTGTCGTGTCGACACGTCGCTACACGCGTACCGCCATTCAGCGGGCGTTCGTCGCCGTACTGCTTCACTGGTTAAAAGTCGAGGCACCGACACGCTTTGATGAAGTCCCTTACGTGAGACCGCTCGCCTTCAACGATCTCGGACGACATGCGTTACGAGATGTGAAGGAAGACGTGCAACTCGTCAGTAAGTTCGATGCCCGGCTCGATTTTGAAGCTCGTGTCACCGAAGCATATCGACTCCCGCTTCAAGATGATGCATTGATCGAGCACCGGCAACGCCCTCAGTTCATCTCTTCTAAATAACGAATCGCATCCTCGACCGTCTTTACAGGGACGACTTCAATGTCACTGTTTAGGCGGTCTCGTGATTCCAGCGCCTCTTCATAATTTGAACCGGCCGGCACAAAGAAGACTTCCGCTCTTTCCTCGTCGGCGGCGACAATTTTCTGCCATGCACCTCCGATAGGTCCGACATTCCCTTCCTCATCGACCGTTCCGGTTCCGGCAATCCGTTTTCCATTTGCCAAGTCACCTGGCGTCAATTGATCATAAATTTCTAACGTGAACATCAATCCTGCAGATGGACCGCCGACATTCGTCAAAGCGACATCGACTTCAGGATCAGCCGTGATTTCTTGAACGGGAAGTGGTTCATAGATTCCAATTCCGACACGATCCCCGCTTTGATCGATCGGCTGAATGAGCGTTTGCACGACACGTTCTTCGCCGTCTCGTTCAATCGTCAACTCCACTTCATCGCCCGCCTCAAATTCCGATATGCGATTCAAAAAGTCGACGCGAGTGGCAAAGGACATCCCATCGATGGCCGTGATGACATCACCCGGCTTCAACACATTGGCCGCAAGGGACCCAGGAATCGGAGCAGATACATAAATTCCCTCGAAATCAACCGTCACGTCTTGAGCTGCTAATTGATAGGCGTATTGGATTGCTGCTTGTTGAGAAGAGTCCATCAATAATTGTTGGCGACGTTCATAGTCTGCCTCATTCTCCCCATCGTATAAATAGCGACTGGATAAATTCGCTTCCGTGAACGGGGTCACCCAACTTTCAACTAACCAAAACGGAGTCGCACGGCGTTGGGAGATTGTCACCATCATCAGTTCCCCATCCTCTTTTTCGCCACCTTGGACGGTCAGGAACTCTTCAATTGAGGTCGCTGCTCCGGGTGAAGAGATATAGTAAGGAAGTGGGACGAACAGGAAGAGAAGCACTGTAACGAGTAGACCGAGACCGATTTTTAACGATTTCATTGTCCCGAACTCACTTGATACTTTTTACGCAAGGCAATTTCAACCTGTTCCGGTACGAGTTCACTGACCGATGCACCATATTTCGCCACTTCTTTGACAATCGACGAGCTGAGGAACGAATATTGACTATTCGTCATCATGAACAACGTCTCGACGTTCTCATTCAACTTTTTGTTAATTGATGCGATTTGAAGCTCGTATTCGAAATCTGAGACTGCACGGAGCCCACGGACGATCGTCGCCGCTTCCCGCTCTGCGGCATACTCGACAAGCAATCCCCCGAACGCGTCAGCCGACACGTTTGGCAGATGTGTCGTCACATCTCGAATCAGTCCAAGTCTTTCCTCCACATCAAATAATGGGGCTTTGCTTGAATTTTCAAGGACAGCCACGATGACTTCGTCAAAAATGGCCGCCGCTCGTTCAATAATATCTAGATGTCCGTTTGTGATTGGGTCAAAGCTACCCGGACAAATCGCAATCCGTTTCATCGTGTCACTCCTCCGATGCGTACTCATAGAAACTGATGGTGATGACATCTGAGTATCGCTGTTCTTTAATTCGTTCAAATCGTCCCACCCGCTCCGGTAATGTCACGTCACTACCGTGTTCACAGACGATTACGCCGATATCGATCAACAAATCTGATTCATCGATCAGCTGTAAGAACGCCACGTGTTCTTCCGCATGATAAGGAGGATCCATAAAGATGAGCTTGAATTGTTCCTGTTGAACCTTGAGTTGTTCGAGTACCGCCTTGGCGTCTTGACGATATACTCTCCCTTTTACTTCATAATGGGTCGCTCGCAAGTTCTCTTGAATCGTTTGGACGGCTTTCGGTTGACGATCGACAAAAATAGCTTCGTCACAACCTCGTGATAACGCCTCGATTCCGAGCCCACCGCTGCCCGCGTAAAGGTCTAGTGCTTTCCCGCCTGAAAAATAAGGTCCGATAATGTTGAATAACGATTCCTTCACTTTATCGGTCGTCGGCCGTGTCGCCGTTCCTGGGACCGCTTTTAAACGGGTCCCTTTTCGTTCTCCAGATATGACACGCATGTCTTTCCCTCCAGCAGAAAAGATGAAGGTGATGCCACCTTCATCTTTTTGTTTATTTCGATTTTGTCTCGTACGTTTCGGAAATGAATGGGCGTTCGCTTCGAACGACCGCTTCCACAAACGGCAATGCTTTCACTTGTTCGAGTACGGCTTCATGACCTTCGAGGTCAGTATAAAGAAACGCATACTTTTCTCGTTTTGAGACAAAGTAAAGATTCGCATAACGTCTTAACGCTTTCACTTGTTTTAAGGAATTCACGTATACGACGAAGCCAATCCGTTCATTCAACTTAGACGGCGCATCCACAACTTCCGCCTCCTCCGCAGCTACCTCCACCAGAACATCCACCTTCATCAAAGAATGGATTACCGGTCGGGACCTTGATTTTAGGAGAGACTGAATGAGCCAATAGTTCACTCACTTCCCCTAACAACTTATCCAAGCTTCGTTCCGCTTTTTTGAACGCAGCGATTTCCGGCTGAACATCGAGACGACGTTTGATGAGATGCATCTCTTTTTTGATGCGGTCGTGGTCCGGATGATGCTTTCCGAATCGCTGGACATACTCATAGTCCTCTTTCATCTTCAAGAACTCACGCTCGATTTCCTTTGCTTCTTGTGATGCGAGACGTGCCGCTTTCGTTTGAATATATGTTTGAAACGATTCGCTTGCTTCAATCAAATCGGTCAATTCTTCTGTTTGATCGAGCAGGGCAATCGTCTGTTCAGTGATTATCATACCCCTCACCCTTTCTGCCATGATTTTACCACAATTGTTTCCCTATGTAAGCAATCCACACTATAATTGAAGTTGACCGCAAGGCGTTCCATGTAGAAAGGAAGTGAACAGACGCAACCTATGCGTCTACGTATGAAAAAAGTTTCTTTTAATATGATCCGATCGGCCGGTATCAAGACGGATTATGCGAAACCCGAATATTATTTCGATCAGCTCGATAAGGTTCGCGCTGCCGACCTCGTCCTGTTCCCTGAGTATTGGATGGTCAATTCCATCATCTACGGGATGAATAAAGCAATCTTCCCATCACCTGCGACTTATCACCTCGGGCACGACAAGATCGAGATGACGCGCGCCTTTAAAGCGACATATCCGCATCGGATTCCGAAGACATTGATTTATGGAAAGAACCCATACACGATTGAACGCGTGTTGGAAGAATTCCACTACCCGTTCGTCGCCAAAAAAGCCAAATCCTCAATGGGTCAAGGGGTATGGTTAATCAAAAATGACCAAGACTGGTTAGAATACGTCGAGAATCATGATACGTTCTATGTCCAAGAGTTCATCCCGAATGATCGCGACTTACGCATCATCGTGATTGGAGAAGAGGTAGTCGGTGCCTATTGGCGTGTCAGCGAGGCTTTTTTAAACAATGTCGCTCAAGGGGCTAACTTCTCGTACGAAGACATCCCGGAAGACGTCATCAAAGAAGTTCAATCGATTGCCAACACGTTATCTATCAATCACGCAGCGTTTGACGTTATCGTGACGGAAGAAGGATTTTACATTTTGGAATTCAACGTCTTTTTCGGATCAGAAGGACTGCTACCTCTTGGCGTGAAACTCCCTCAAAAAATCGAGGAATACTTAAATTCACTCGGCTGATTAATCGTTCATCTTTTTTTCACAATTTGAACACACGTTATTCCAAGAACGTTTTTGAATATGGTATGATGACATATGAGGTTTATTCGAAAAGGGGGATTATGATGAAATTTGAGCAGTTCCACATCGAGGGAAAAGAAATCCGTTTTGGTTTGCTCGAGACGATCATGGATCATCATCATTTCATCCGTGAAGGTGCTTGGGATTACGAGCGTGCCACGTATGACATGAAATATGAGAAACAATCGACTGGCGAAACATTCTATCTTCGCTTACCTGTATACGCGATCGAAGGTCAAATCGAAGATCGTCACGCTGTTGTCAAAATGCTTACACCGATTTTAGGAAAGCATTATTATCCACACGGTGTTGAATACGATGAAGTCTTCCCAGAAGAAATCGTCCGCGACTGTGAGCGCCGTCTAAAAGCACTCGCAGAAACATTAGAAGTCAAACCCCTTGCATAAGCGAAGGGGTTTTTCTTATGGGCGAGTTAAACGTTGTTAGGCAACTTACGCCGACAAGTCCTTTGATTCGATGATCACGCAACCTTTACTCTTATAATACATAATCATATCTTCTAGTTTTTTCAAATCGTAGCTCGTAATGCAATCCGACAAGACGCTAACCGCATAGTCAGATTTCCGCAGATTGTAGCAAGTCGACTTCACACAGGCGGTCGCATCAGCCCCAGTGATATAAAACGTATCGATGTGATGCTTGGCAATGAACGTCACAAACGCTTCGCTCGTCAAGGCGTTGCCCTTGTACTTTGTGAACACGTGGTCGGACGCGAGCTTCAAATCTGGTGCTAATTCCGCTCCTCGCGTTCCTGTTTTGAACGTTCTCGTCCCTGCTGATAAATTCTCATGACGGATATAGACGATATGTAACTTCTTTTCGACCGCCCAATCAATCGCTTTATTGATGTTGTCGATGATTGCTTTGTAATTTTTCGTGATGTCATTTTGAATGTCAATAACGACTAAGGCTTGGTTCTGCATAATTTGTCCTCCTCCATTTCTAAAAAGCGAACATTAGTTCGACTCCACTATTTAGTATAGCAAAGTTCACTTCTGGAAGATATAGTCATAAGAAACGTAGCGTCGAGCATATAAAAAAGGAGGCCCTTTACGGGTCCTCCCTTATATCATGCCGCAATGACGGTCAATGTCACATCGACTTGACCGAGCAATAAATCGAATTGGTCTCGAACATAGCGGTACAATCGCTCTGCCTCGAGTAGTGTTAATGGTGCAATGATTTGATAATCATAGTGGTCTTTCGAGCGAGAGACGACTTTCACTTCTTTCAAGCCGAATTCGATTGCGCTACACGCGATCAAATCTTCAATCGCCCGTTCCGCAATCGTCACGTCTCCGTATGAATAGTCATTCCCAATCACAGCCATCGTATCGTTCATGGTGATCACTCCTTTTCATTCGCGAGCACTTTAACGTCCTCCATGATAGATTCGATATCGACCGGTTCATCCCCTGCCGTCGCCATCTGCGCGACAGCACGGACATCATGATGGCGGTCGATGACGTACATCGTCGTCGCATGCGTCACGAGTCCGCTGTTCGCCTTCGAATAATAGAACTGTAGCTGACGTGTGATTCGGTCAATGTCTACCTGGTCTCCCGTCAACATCTTCCATCCAGTCGGCTCTGCTTGGAATGCTTCCCCGTAATTTTTCAGAACGGGCACGGTATCCACCTCCGGGTCAACCGTGATCGCGACGAGTTCTACGTCCGAGCCGTATAAGTTCTCTTTTTTCAATTCTTTTTCGAGTTTCATAAAATCACGTAACGTGAGCGGACAAATATCTGGACAGTTCGTATAGAAGAACGTCACAATCTTCACTTTTCCGTTGTCGGAATTATAGGTCTCTTCATTTAATGCGTTCGTTAATGTGAACGGGGTTGGCTCTTGAATGACGGGTAGGTCGTCTTGATTGAAGAAAACAAAATACACGGCTACTCCGATGACGACAAGCGTCAAGACGGTCAAACCGACCGTCAAATAGCTATTCCGTTTCATACAGCTCTCCCTCTCTATGGATCATCCTCCGATTATCGCGCGAAATACGTTCGTCGTTTCACCTGGGTCATATGCCACATAGAGAAGAATGTAAACCGTCACCCCCGTAATGGCCGTGAAGAACCAGACGACTGACGCTTTTGGACCGATTTTCCGGTGCTTCTCGATTTTGTTTTTATAACCGAGATAGAGCGTAATCAATCCGAGGATACCACCTGTGGTTGCGAGAAGAATATGGAAAATCATAAAACCAAGATAGAACGGCTTCACTGAATCCGGTCCCCCAAATGCCGTGTTACCGACAAAAATGGTACGCGAGACGTAAAGGATGAAGAACGTCGTCGCTGCAATCGCTGCGGCCGTCATCACCTTTTTATGTTTTTCGATGTTGCTGCGGTCTTTTGCAATAATCACCCATCCGATGGCGACAAGAATCGCACTGATGACGATGAATGACACACTAATTAAGGCAAGATAGTTCATCAATGTTTCCCCTTTATGTTCTGTTTAATTTTTTTCATTTGTTTCTTGCGGAGTGAATGACATGCCTTCATCAAGAGCAAGTGACTTCGTCCGACGCACCCAGCCGAAGAACGTCCAGCCGAAGAAGAAGCCGTACACGATCTCTTGACCGAGTTTCATGAGGACCCCACCGAAACGTTGATCTTCGAGCGCACTGTTCGTCGCTCCCATCAACGCCTCTAAATCAATTCCGGAAACGTCACCATTCGGGAGACAGTATCCAAGGACCGTCGCAAACGTCTGTGGGTCCGTGTATGCATTATAGAGTGTCGTTTGACTAAAGATGATGAGCGCACAGGCAGGTGTCAGTAAGACCCCGTTGGCGATAATGTACACCATTCGTTTCAAATCGGACATGCCTTCCTCTTCGTCTGAGACGAGTGGAACGATGACCGGATACCACATCGTCAAACTAAAGACGACAAGGGCACCGTGGAAAATACGGTGAACGCCGTAGTTCGTCAAGACGTAGTCGAATACGACCGGCATATGGTAAATCGAGAACAATGCGTTGAATAAAATGAGCGCGATCAGTGGCTTCGTCAAAAACTTGAACATCGGCCCAATCCATTTGAAGCTAAGTACTTTTTCAAACACCCAGTACGGTAGACCGTAAACGACGAGTGCCGGTGCCAAAATATAGACGAGCACCATTTGGAACATATGCACCGATAAAATGATATGTGCCATGACATCGATTGGACTTCCAAAACCGATGTAATACAAGACAATCGCAAACAACATACTAAACTTTTGTAATAACGTGGTCGAGGCATATCCTCGCTTCGCCATTCTCTCTGTCACGACGGCGTATAACACATAAATCCCGACCATGAGCAATCCGAACAGCGGACTCCATAACGTGAGCCAATCAAATTGATTGAGCAGCTCCGACGTATTCCAGAGCATCCGTTCACCCCTTTTCTTTCTCTCCCTAACCTTTGAAACCGTTCACTTCAAGATTACTATTCATTCATTTTTGAAGTAAAGGAAAAAGGACCGAATCATCCGTGTTTCCACAGATGTTCAATCCTTTGTCACAATTACCAAATGAGTAAGCGGAGTGCAGCGACCGTGATGATGGCAACAAAGATACCTAGCCACATCATGCCAACGATCCACGTGTTCCCACGGTTATTCATATGCATGAAGATATATAACTGTAGGAAGACTTGGATGACCGCCAAGATGATTAAAAAACCACCTGCTGCCCACACCGGCATCAATTCCGCATAGACGGCGCCGAATGCCACGAATGTGAGTAAAATCATCATCGCGAAACTGATTAATTGAAGCTGATACTCACGTTTCGACTCTGCTTTTACTTCAAGCTCTAACTGCTTGTGAGATTCGTTCATTACTCGTTTTTCCATATTAGTTCACCATCCCTAAGAGGTAGACGATTGAGAAGATGAAGACCCAAACAACGTCGATAAAGTGCCAATATAGACTCGATACATAAAACTTTGGTGCATTGTATACATCGATCGGACGGTTCCAGTTACGAATCAAGAGCGTCGTGATCCAAAGAAGACCGAACGTTACGTGCGCGCCGTGGAAACCAACCAACGTATAGAAGGCTGAACCGAATGCGCTCGACGTGAACGTGTGACCGATGTGGTAGTAGTGAATGAACTCGTAAATCTCAGCACCAAGGAATCCGGCACCAAGAAGGAGCGTCACAATCAACCAAAGCTTCATACGCCCTGGATTGTTTGCCTTCATGTTCATCATCGCAAGGACACTTGTAAGTGAACTTGTGAGGAGGAGCATCGTCATGATGAAGACGAGCTCCATTTCGAAAATGTTATACGAACGTAATTCCTCTGGCGCACCAGAGTTCAAGAGACCAACGTATGTTCCAAAGAGCGAGGCGAAGAGGACTGTCTCTCCACCAAGGAAGAACCAGAAGGCCACATATTTATTTTTCCCTTCCAGTGTTGCTTTCTCTGGATTGGCCGGGATACCGGTCACTGGGTGTTTTTCAACTGCATGTGCCATTTATTGTTCTCCTTTCTCACGAATCGCTTTCAAGTCTGCTTCGACTTGTGACTTCGGAATGTAGTAGCCGTGATCGTCAATCCAAGAACGTAGGAACATCGAGACGAACGTCATCGCTAATCCAAATCCAATCAATGACCAACCGACGACCGTGTTATCCATCTGGAAGATGGCACCGAGTCCTGCGATAAAGAGGCCGAGTGACATGAAGAACGGAATGAGCGAGTTATTCGGCATGTGAATGTCCGAAACTTCCTCAGCGACTGACACGCGTTTGTTGCCTGCCATTTTCTCGAGCCAGAACGTATCAAGTCCTTTGACGAGTGGTGTTTGTGCAAAGTTGTACTCTGGAGTCGGAACAGGAAGTGTCCACTCAAGCGTACGTCCGTCTCCCCAGTGGTCTGGTTTGACGCGGTCTTTTGACAAGAAGGCTTTCACAACAGCGATGAGCAAGACAATCGTTGACACACCCATGAAGAATGCACCGATTGTCGAGAGCATGTTGAGTGTATCCCAACCTTGACCATCGAGGTATGTGAAGACTCGACGTGGCATACCGAACAATCCGAGGAAGTGTTGCGGGAAGAACGTCAAGTGGAACCCGATAAAGAACAACCAGAACTGCCAGTATCCAAGCTTTTCAGAAAGGGCTTTTCCGAACATGAGTGGGAACCAGTAGTAAAGTCCTGCGAAGAGACCGTATACAACCCCACCTACGATAACGTAGTGGAAGTGAGCGACAACGAAGTAGCTGTCGTGGTACTGATAGTCAGCCGGTGCGACTGAAAGCATAACCCCTGTCATCCCACCAACGAGGAATGAAGGAATGAACGCGACAGAGTAAAGCATGGCCACGTTGAATTTAATTTGACCGCCCCACAGTGTGAAGAGCCAGTTAAAGATTTTAACACCAGTTGGTACGGCAATCGCCATCGTTGCAACAGCGAAGATCGAGTTGGCAACTGGACCAAGACCGACTGTGAACATGTGGTGAACCCAAACCATGAATCCAAGGAAACCGATAAGCATTGTCGCGAAGACCATCGTCGTGTAACCGAAGAGACGTTTACGCGCAAATGTCGGAATGATTTCCGAGAAAATACCGAATGCCGGTAAGATCAAGATGTATACTTCCGGGTGACCGAAGATCCAGAAAAGGTGTTCCCAGATGACAACGTTCCCGCCAAGTGCCGGGTCAAAATAAGCAGCTCCGAAGAGTCGCTCGAACATCAACATGAACAATCCGACCGTAAGTGGTGGGAATGCGAAGACGATCAATGCCGATGCAACGAAAGTCGTCCATGTGAAGAGTGGCATACGCATGAGTTTCATTCCTGGCGCACGCATGTTCAAGATGGTGACGAGGAAGTTAATCCCGGCCATCAATGAACCGAAACCTGAAATCTGAAGACCGAGAGCGTAGAAGTCTACCCCTGTCGCTTCCGGTTGTGTTGAAAGTGGAGCGTAAGCCGTCCACCCTGCGTTTGGTGCTGCTCCGAAGAACCAGCTCAAGTTAAGCATGACTCCACCGAAGAAGAACAACCAAAAACCTAATGAGTTAATGAATGGGAACGCAACGTCGCGTGCCCCGATTTGAAGTGGTACGACGGCGTTCATAAAACCGAATAGCATCGGCATGGCCGCTAGGAAGATCATCGTCGTCCCGTGCATCGTAATCAACTGGTTAAATGTCTCACCGCTGACGAAATCGTTCATTGGTTTGACGAGTTGCCAACGAATCAGTAATGCTTCAATTCCACCGAGAAGGAGGAAGAAGATTCCTGAGAACAAATACAAAATACCGATTTTTTTGTGGTCAACCGTCGTAATCCAATCCATGATGCCATTGTATTTACGCGATTGCTGCATTGCAGTGGTCTGTGCCACGTGAAATCCCCCTTTTCCCGTTAGTCAATCTTCTGCTCATACAAGAAGTCAACGAGTGCATCTAATTCTTCGTTGCTGATTTGACCTTCATTGAATCCTGGCATAAGAGCCCCTTGTTTTTTCTCTTGCGGGTCACGGATCCACTCTTTCAAGTTGTCCTCGTTGTTTTCGAGGTAACCTGCGAGCCATTCACGATCACCGAAGTTCGTTAAACTTGGTGCCACTTTACCGCCGCCGTGACAGCTCAAGCAGCTTTCGACATACACTTGCTCACCTGTAGTCAAGTTTGTGTTGTCTGCGACGAGATTCTCACCGTTCTCGTCTTGCTTAGCTTTCATGTCAGCGAGCCATTGATCATATTCTTCTTGCTCGAGCGCGATGACTTTAAAGTCCATAAGGGCATGTGACGGACCGCAAAGCTCAGCACATTTCCCGTAGTAAGTACCTGGTTCATTTGCATGTAACCACATTTCGTTATCAAGTCCTGGGTTCGTATCTGTCTTACCAGATAAAGCCGGTACCCAGAATGAGTGAATGACATCTTTCGACGTCAAGTTGATGCCGACTCGTTTTCCGACTGGAATGACGAGCTCTTGCCCTGTCACAACACCTGCTTCTGGATATTCAAATTCCCACCAGTACAAGTTAGCTGTAACGTTGATTTCTTCTTCTTTTTTCGCTTCTTTCGCTTTCGCGAGTTCGACAGTCGTCGTGATTGTCGGAACAGCGAGAATGATGAGAAGGATAATCGGAACGACTGTCCAAATCATCTCGAGTGTACTGCTACCTTCAACTTGCTTCGGAATCGATTCATCTTTCCGACGGAACTTCATGAGCACGTACACGTAAATGACCGATACGATGATGAGTACGAAGAGCATGATCGCCAAACTGATGAGAATGATGCGGAGCTGAAGCTCAGCCCCTTCTCCCATCGGCTTCAATGCAGACAATCCCTCTTGACCGCAACCTGATAACAGGACTGCGAACATCATCATCGGGACGATGCCAAACAGAAGCTTCTTAAATGATTTCACAACAATCCCCACTTTCTCCCAAAATGATGTGTAATGGTTTTCTATATAGTGAGTGCGATCACCAGAGTGCTGTCAAAATCAGCGCGATAATCCACACGACTAAATAAATTAATGAATAGAAGAACATTTTGTTTGCCCACTTGATTTCGTCCTCGGCGTTGAATCCTTTCAATCCGAGATACAACCAGTAGCCCCCTAAACCGGCTGCGACTGTCAAGTAAACAAGACCATAGTGCATAAATAAGAGCGATGCCGGAATCAGCGTCGCAATCCACCAGATGATTTGCCGTTTCGTGATGGCAAATCCGTTCACGACCGGAAGCATCGGAATGCCTGCCGCTCGATACTCTTCCGTCCGTCGCATGGCGAGCGCCAGGAAGTGAGGTGGTTGCCATAAGAACATGACAAGGAACATGAGCCACGCATCAATATGAAGTGCCGGATCTAGTGCTGCCCAACCGATGAGCGGTGGAACGGCTCCCGAAATACTACCGACGACTGTATTGAGCGTACTCGTACGCTTCAGCCACATCGTATAAATCACGACATAAAAAAATGCCCCGATTAAACCGAATACTGCGGCGACGTACGATACAAGGAGCAATAGTAGTGTTCCGATTGCAAGTTGTGTCAATCCAAGGAGTAAAATCTTCTCTCCTGAAATCTTGCCGGTTACACTCGGTCGATTGTCCGTACGATCCATTAAGTAATCGATATCTCGGTCCACAAAGTTGTTTAGGTAACAACTCCCCGAAATCACGAGTGCGCTTCCTAACATCGTTAATAAGAGCTGTGGCCAAACTTCAAACAAGTAAAGGACTGGCGTATCGCTCTGGTACGTCGCTGCCACGAAGAATCCTGCAAACACCAACAACAGGTTGGCGCGAACGATTCCCATTTTCGCTAAGGCGACGTAATCTCGGAATGACGTTGATTCTGTATACTCTACATCTACCGTCATCCCTGGGTTGACTTTTGTCATACTGACCCCCCCACATAATCACGAAATCCTCGCATTCTCTTCACAGAAAAAACACAATATGAACAAAATACACTTAACTCTCTACAAAGATACCATATTTTTTTATAAAATACGCCCTTTATGCTTGTAAAATAGCGAGTTTTTTGTGTCAATAGTGTGATATTTGTCACACCTTATGTGCTTTACTAATATTAGAATAACGTTTTTGATAACGATTGCAAGCTTTTCCATTTCGTTTTTTGAACATAAAGCCGTATAATAAGTATGGCGAAAAAAATATAAATAAACAAGGTACATTTTTTAACGGATTTCGATTAGAAGCAGGTGGTATTGCATGCATAAAAAACTCGCGTTTTTCTCAGGGTTTGTCACCCTCGGGATGATGCTTGTCCTCATCATGGGTGGAACCGTGACGAAGACGGATTCAGGAGATGGTTGTGGGACGGACTGGCCACTCTGTCATGGAAAATTAATCCCAACCAATCCTAGTGTTGAAACGATGATTGAATACAGTCACCGCGTAGTCTCCGGTATTGAAGGTCTTCTCATCATTGCGCTCGCCATTTGGACTTTCATCGCGGTCAAACATCGGGTCGATGTGAAAATCTTTGCGTTTCTCGCATTTATCTTTATGCTCATCCAATCAATCATTGGAGCGGGCGCAGTCATTTGGCAACAGTCGGATGCCATCCTGGCCCTTCATTTTGGAATTTCTCTCGTGTCGTTCGCATCGTTACTCATTTTGACGATTCTGTTATTCGAAGGTGACCGGGAACATCAAGTCGTATCGAGACGATTAAGATCTCATCTTTACGGTCTTTCAATTTATACGATGATCGTCGTGTACACAGGAGCCTACGTCCGTCACCTCGGTGCTACATACGCATGTGTCGGTTGGCCGATTTGTGAGCAGAACGTCTGGACGTTCGAGTCGTATGTGCAGATGGGACATCGCATCATGGCGGGTATTCTCGTTTTGTACACGTTGTATGTACTCTATCTTGCCCGAAAAGAAATGAACCGATTGATTGAGCGCGGTATGTGGGCGTCTCTTTTCTTCATCCTACTTCAAGTCGGTACAGGTGCTTGGATCGTTCTTGGAGGACACGCGACTTACGTTCCGCTCCTTCACGCATTCTTGATCACGTGCTACTTCGGTATCCTGTCATACCTCTCTTATCACGCGTATCGGTCGACAGCGCGACAAGACGGGGCACAATTGAAAAACATGAACGGATAACCAAACTAAAAAGCGCCGCGGCGCTTTTTAGTTTACAATGCTTTAAATCGTTCGAGGGCACGCTCTCTCGCTTCTTTATGATCGACGATTGGCATGGCATAGTTGTCTCGCTCTGACGGGTCCGGAAAGTGAATCGATTTATCTGTTATATGTTTCAGCTCCGGCACATACTTCCGGATGAACGTCCCATCAGGGTCAAATCGCTCGGATTGCGTCGTCGGATTGAAAATACGGAAATACGGAACAGCGTCCGTCCCGACTGAGGCCGCCCATTGCCATCCCCCGATATTCGACGCTGCCTCATAATCGATCAGCTTTTGCTCGAAATACCGTTCCCCTTTTCGCCAATCGAGAAGGAGATGTTTCGATAGGAAAGATGCGACAATCATGCGTAGGCGGTTGTGCATCCACCCGGTCTCGTTCAACTGACGCATCGCCGCGTCGACGATTGGATACCCCGTTTCCCCGTTACACCACTTTTCGAACTGCTTTTCATTGTCCTCCCATTCAAGTGACTTGTATTTATCATTGAACGGTTGATCTTTCAATCCGTGGAACTTTGACATGACCATGTAATAAAATTCACGCCATAACAGCTCATCGTAATACGTGTCACGCCCCTTTGATCGTCTCGCCGACAACACTTGTTCGGTGATGGTGCGAATCGACAACACACCTGTCCGTAAATAAGGAGATAGTCGACTCGTCCCGGCGATGCTCGGAATGTCACGCTTCTCGTCATAATCGACCATGCGATCATTGACGAAGTGGGTCAATCGTTTCTTCGCTTCCGTTTCCCCTAGCCCTTTCCATTCACGATTACATCGTTTGAATAGATCTTTCAGTTCACTCGGTTGTTCATTCTTTGAACGGATGTACTGAGATAAACGACCGACATCAACCTCATACGGTGCGGGCGGCTGTTCGGCATACGCCGCTTTTTTGAACGGGGTGAAAACTTTATAGGGATCGCCACTTTTTGTACGGAACGCATCGGGATGAAACAGGTGACGATCCAGAAGTCGCACAACTTTTACTTCTTCACCAAGTGCTTCAATCACACGGTCATCCCGCTGTTTGAACGGTTCCACGTACTCCGCATTAAAATAGAGCACATCCATCTCCCCGAGCTGTTTCACGAACGCATCCTCCGTCTCTGCGACAAGGACGCGAAGCCCTAACCCTTTCGCATCTAAATCATACATGAACGCTCGCATCGTCGAGAAGAAATAGTCATGCCGTACCTCGAACGGGTCACAGTATTTCGGATTCAACCAAAAGACGAAATCTAGGTCATCGCCTTCCTCCATATCTTTCAATACACGGTGTAACATATGATTATCGGTCAGTCTAAAATCCGAACGAAACCAACATACTCGTCTCATGATCTCCACTCCCATCTACAAAAAAGAAGCATAGCGCGCTATGCTTCTTTTGATTATACAAATTCAATCAACAAGTCGTCACTTTGTATTGTGTCGCCTTCTTTAATATGAATGGCCTTAATCTCACCATCTTGTGCCGCTTGAATCGTCGTTTCCATCTTCATCGCTTCTGTGACGAGTAACTGCTCCCCACGATGAACTCGACTTCCTGGTTCGACCAATACTTTCAAGACAGACCCCGGCATCGATGCACCGACTTGTTTGGCGTTCGAACGATCGACTTTCGGACGGCTTGTCGTTGCCGATTTGACATTGACATCTTTAATCTCGATTTCACGTGGTACCCCGTTCATCTCATACGAGACGAGACGGATGCCATCTTCATTCGCTGCACTCACTTGTACGAGCTTGATGATTAACGTTTTTCCAGTCTCGATTTCAACTTGGATTGTCTCACCGACGTTTAATCCGTAGAAGAATGTCAACGTGTCGAGCACTGAGACGTCCCCGTATGTCGTTGTATGTTTGATATAGTCTTCGTACACTTTCGGATAAAGCGCATGAGCAAGAAGTTCAAAGTCCGTCACCGGTCGCTCGAATTTTTCGAATAGTTCTTGGCGTGCCGATTCAAAGTCATACGGTTTGATCAATTTACCAGGACGAACGTTTAATGGCTCTTCCCCTTTCAAGATGACTTGTTGCACATCTTTCGGGAATCCACCTGGAGGCGTTCCTAATTCACCACGCATCATTTCGACGACCGAGTCTGGGAAATCCAACTGATGTCCTCGTGTCATCACATCTTCTTCCGTCAAGTTATGCTGGACCATGAAGAGCGCCATATCACCGACAACTTTAGATGACGGCGTCACCTTGACAATGTCCCCGAACAACATGTTGACTCGGGCATACATCGCCTTGACTTCTGCCCAGCGGTCTCCAAGTCCGACCGCTTTCGCCTGCTGTTGGAGGTTTGAATATTGCCCACCTGGCATCTCGTGTTCGTACACGGATGGATTCGATGCACGCATATCACTTTCAAACGGTTCATAGTTGTGACGCACGTCTTGCCAGTAGTCACTGATGATTTCATATTGTTTCGGGTCGACTTTCGGCTGACGTTCGTGGTGGTTGAGCGCATAAACCAAACTTCCACCTGAAGGCTGTGATGTCATCCCTGACATCGAACTCGCGGCAACGTCAACGATATCGACACCGGCATCTGTCGCGCGAGCATATGTGAAGATCCCGTTACCGGAAGCATCGTGTGTATGCAAGTGGATTGGTAAGTCCACGGCGTCCTTTAATGCCGATACGAGTGCATAGGCTGATTCCGGCTTCAATAGACCTGCCATATCCTTGATTGCCAAGATATGCGCACCACTCGCCTCAAGTTTCTTCGCGAGGTCGATATAATACGGAAGATGGTACTTCGGACGGTTACCATCATACAAGTCTCCCGTATAACAGATGGCTGCCTCTGCCACTTTCCCAGTTGGAAGCGTCGCATCGATTGCCAATTGAATCGACTCAAGGTTGTTGAGACTATCAAAGATTCGGAACACGTCGACTCCGGCATATGCCGCTTCGTGTACGAATTTCTCGATGACGTTGTCTGCATAGTTTTTATATCCGACCGCATTCGCACCGCGTAGCAACATTTGAATTAGGACGTTCGGCATCTTCTCACGAAGCTTCATGAGACGTACCCATGGGTCTTCGGATAAGAATCGGTAGGCGACGTCGAACGTCGCTCCGCCCCATGCCTCGACCGAGAACAATTCTGGCATGAGTTTGCTTGTCGGTTCGGCGATATTTAGAATATCCTGTGTGCGCATGCGCGTCGCGAGCAACGATTGATGCGCATCTCGCATCGTCGTATCCGTCAACAACAGTTCCGGTTGACGTTTGATCCAGTCGGCGAGGCCGTCCGGTCCAAGCTCTGTAAGAATTTGTTTCGTCCCTGGCTTCGCTTCTGCCGGGAGGTCGTGCGGGATTCGCACCGAACGGCTGATCGGCTTGTCTTTCAGACCAACACCTGGGAATCCATTCACTGTCACATCCCCGATATAGTTCAGCAGTTTCGTCCCGCGGTCTTTTCGTTTCGGGAAGACGAACAGTTCTGGCGTCTCATCGATGAATGACGTGTTGTAATCTCCACTGATAAAGTTCGGGTGCTTCATGACGTTAATCAAGAACGGAATGTTCGTCTTGATTCCACGAATCCGGAACTCGTTCAAGTTTCGAACCATCTTCGAGGCCGCTTGTTCGAATGTCATGCCATGTGTGGACAATTTCACGAGAAGTGAATCGTAGTACGGTGAAATCTCTGCACCGACATACGCATTCCCACCGTCAAGACGAACACCAAAGCCACCCGGAGAACGGTAAGCCATGATTTTTCCTGTGTCCGGCATGAAGTTATTGCCTGGGTCTTCAGACGTAACACGTGATTGGATTGCATAACCGAGAAGTTTAATCTCTTCCTGTTTCGGCATTTGAATCATATCGCCGTGGAGCGACTCACCTTGCGCGATCATCAATTGCGTTTGAACGATGTCAAAGCCCGTCACCATCTCTGTGATCGTATGTTCCACTTGAATGCGCGGGTTGACTTCGATGAAGTAGAACGACTCATCCTCTGTCACCAAGAACTCGACTGTACCGGCGTTGACGTATCCGACGTGTCGCATGAGTTGGACCGCCGCATCACAAATCGCTTGGCGCGATGCATCAGACAATGTCACACACGGCGCCACTTCGACAACTTTTTGGTGACGGCGCTGAACCGAACAGTCACGCTCGAATAAGTGAACGATGTGACCGTGCTCATCCCCAAGAATTTGCACCTCGATGTGTTTCGGACGTTCGACGAGTTTTTCTATGTACACTTCGTCAGAACCGAACGCCTGCTTTGCTTCTGACTTTGCACGTTCAATCAAATCTTTCATTTCCGCTTCTGTTCGAATGACACGCATTCCGCGTCCTCCGCCACCCATCGAAGCTTTGACCATGAGCGGGAATCCGTGCTCGTTCGCAAATGCTTCAGCATCTTCATATGATGTGAGCGGTCCATCCGAACCCGGGATGACAGGAAGACCCGCAGCAATCGCACTCTGACGTGCTCGTACTTTATCCCCGAACGCATGTAAATGTGACTCATGCGGTCCGACAAAGATGATGCCCTCTTCACGGCAACGTCGTGCGAGTTCAATGTTCTCTGAAAGGAAACCATACCCTGGGTGAATCGCATCACTGTCTGACTCCTTAGCGATTCGAATCACGTCTTCGATATCGAGGTACGCATCGATCGGTTTTTTGTCTACACCGATCAAGTAGGCTTCATCAGCTTTAAAGCGATGTAAGGAGCCGCTATCTTCTTGCGAATAGACAGCTACCGTTCGAATGCCTAACTCTGTCGCCGCGCGAAATACGCGAATGGCAATTTCCCCACGGTTTGCAACAAGTAACTTTTTAATTGGTTTCAAATGAAATCCCCCCGTTAATGAAGTTTGTTCGTTTCCTTACCTGACAACGTGAAGCGATGAGCGTTGAACGTTTTCTTCTGACTTCACCCGAATTTCTTCTCGTCGTGTCGCTTCTCGATGACGGTTACGCATCGAGATACTACTGAGCACCCCGAGAACACCCATCATCATGATGAGCGATGTTCCTCCATAACTGACCAGTGGCAAGGTTACGCCTGTCCCTGGGAACCAACCGGACATCGCACCGATGTTGATGGCCGTCTGGATAATGATTTGTGATGCAATCCCAAACGATACGAACATCGCAAAGTGACTATCCGCATGATTGGCGATATGGATCGCGCGAAAGGCGATGAAGAAGAGTAGGACTAAAACCGTCAATACACCGAGGAATCCTAACTCCTCCGCAATGATCGACATGATATAGTCGGTTTCTGGTTCTGGCAAATATCCATACTTTTGAAAACTGTTCCCAAGTCCGACTCCAGTCAATCCACCATGTACAATTGAGATAATCGACATGAGCAATTGGTGTCCATATCCTTCCGGGTCCATGAACGGGTTGAACACGACTTCAATCCGACTTCGTTGATTCTCCGAAAAGATGGTCGTGAACAATACGAATACAGTACCAACCCCAGCTAAAATCCCTGGAATCAAAATTCGAAGCGGCGCCCCGACACCGAACCACATGAGCAACATGATGGAACCGAGGACGAATAGCCCCCCCATATCCGGCTGTCCATTGATTGCGATCGCATAAAACGAAAAGTAAAAGAGGACAGGCACTAAAAAGAAGGCGCCGATTTGTGCACGCAACCCTTTTTTCGTGATAGCGGCCCGCGCCAATCGACCAGGGAGTCCTTTCAACTCATTATTCCATAGTTCATGGTAGTAGTTCGCAAGCAGTATGATGAGAACGAACTTCGCAATCTCGACCGGTTGCATGGTCATTCCTCCGATGATGAGCCAAGCTCTCGCCCCATTCAATGGAGGCATCGCCCACGTGACAAACAGCAAGATGACAGAGAGCGCATAAAGACCGAGGCGAATGCCTTTTTTCCGAAACATCTCATATCGGAACAATGTCGCAATCAAATAGACAAAGATTCCAATGCCAACGTAGACGAGCTGGCGATAGAATAAACTACTATTCGCGTAATCCCCACGATTCCAAACACTCGCACTATAAATCATGATGGAGCTTAGCCCGACGAGCAAGAGCACTGACAAAAACAACGCAAAATCAAAATACCGAAACCGTGTTTTCATGTATTCACTTCCTTATGTAAAACAATCCGACAACCCTTATAAAAAAATACTCAAACAGCGCCACTTGCACAGTTTGAGTATAAGGTTCATAATTCTGAAGCTTCTGCCAAGGCAGATAACTTTTGTTCCAATGAATCGAGCAGTCCTTTACCTTCAATGTCTGAAATGAGTCCAAGACGAACCGCAAAATCAATTTGGCGCGATAGTCCAAACATATGTGTATCAAGCACCTCTTCATAAAGCGGGCACTTCGGCATTTTTAGGTTTTCTAACTGCACTTCAATCAGACAACGGATTTTTTCAGCATCCGCCTCGAGTAATTGAAGCGCTTGCTCCCGTTGGATTGCAGCCAAATTTGTCGCCACTACGACCCCTCCTCCGTACGATGACAGACTGTTTGTCATAACTCAACTGTACATTATCTTTCATCATAATTCAATGTACAGTATGAATGAACGCGACATTCTTCCTCTTTTCCATTTTACGAGAAAGAGCGCTATAATGAAACGTGTAATGTGTATGAAGGGGGATATAAGCATGATTTTTCCACTTGATGGAGCGGTTCGCCACAGTCTGACGATTGACCCGACCGTATGGATTTTTGACGAACGAAAACGAAAGATTGAAGATTTGGACTCGGTGACGGAGAATGACCGTGAGGCATACTATGCGAAAATGGGGAAAGCATGGGATGACGGATTGTCACAAGGAACTCGAATCGACCACAACAAACCGATGTCACGACAAGACAAGGATGCAGCATTACGCGACTCGTTCGCCATGCCGCTCGCGCCTTTTTTAAACAATGCCGAACCGATTGAGCTCGCGACACATGTCCGTTTTTACGGGGAGACCATATTGACTCTATCGCTCAGCGAGGCATCGAGCGTATATTTACAATTTTCAAAAGATGGAAAAGTACTTACTGACGGACCTGTCTATGTATTGTATGAGGATCAGGTCATTCGCCAAGTCAATCATATCACCGTATTAAGCAATCAATGAGAAGGGTCACACCTTCTCTTTTTTTGGACTTTTTAGTTCACAAAGTGTAGTATATAGAGTGTTGACTACAAATTGAATAAGAAAGGTCGTGACGCTTACGATACCTCTATGGAAACGAAATTTAATGGTTGTTTGGATCGGTAGCTTCTTGACCGCCGCGTCGATGAGTCTCGTCCTTCCATTCCTCCCATTGTTCATCGAACAACTCGGGGTAAAGGATCCGGACCACGTCGTCACTTGGTCTGCGATCGCGTTCGGCGCTACGTTCCTCGTGGCCGCCATCGTCTCTCCGATGTGGGGACGCTTGGCTGACCGAAAAGGAAGAAAGCTGATGCTCATCCGAGCCAGTCTTGGGATGGCCATCGTCATGTTCCTCATCAGCTTCGTCCAAGACGTATATCAACTCGTCGGGTTGCGTTTACTCATGGGGGCCGTGTCTGGATTTATTTCAGCCGGCATCACGTTGGTCGCATCTCAAACACCAAAAGAGAAAAGTGGCTGGGCGCTCGGTACCCTGTCAACCGGTGGAATCACTGGTGGTCTACTCGGTCCCCTCATCGGCGGACTGCTCGCAGACTGGATTGGGCTTCGATCCGTTTTTCTCTTTACCGGAAGTGCACTCTTCCTGACGTTCCTCATCACGCTTTGGTTCGTAAAAGAAGATTTTGTCCCAGTGAAACGCGAAGAACTCGCGTCGATGAAATCGATTTTTGCCTCACTGCGACATCCACAGTTGATTGTCGGTCTGTTTGTGACAACGTTCCTCATTCAGTTCTCGACACAATCTATCGGACCACTCTTGACATTATACGTACGTGAATTGAATCCGAACACTACCGCGCTCGCCTTCATGGCAGGGATTGTCGCCTCTGCTCCGGGACTGGCCGCTCTCGTTTCGGCGCAGCGTCTCGGACGGTTATCGGACAGACACGGAGCAGAGCGCATCTTGTTTTGGGCACTGCTCCTCTATAGCCTCTTCTTGATTCCGCAAGCATTCGTTACCTCAACGACTCAACTCATCTTGTTGCGTTTCGGAATCGGGTTCGCAACGGCCGCCTTGATGCCGTCCGTTCAATCGCTACTGCGCCAGCATACGCCGGTCTCTGCGACAGGGCGCATCTTTTCATACAATCAGTCCGCTCAGTTCATGGGGAATCTACTCGGACCGCTATTTGGATCCCAAATCGTGGCACACTTCGGATTTTCTGCCCTGTTCATCATCACGGGATTGATTATGATCTCGAATGCCTTTTTAGAACGGACGAACGTCCAGTCACTACAACTCGATACAAAATAACGCCGAGCACGAAGCTCGGCGTTATTTGTGTATATCGCTTATAGTAAATCAGCCGCCAATCGTGCAAGGGATGAACGTTCCCCTTTCACGAGTTGCACGTGTCCGAAGACGTTTTGTCCTTTGAAGCGTTCCACCGCGTACGTCAAGCCGTTCGAATACTCATCTAAATACGGATGGTCGATCTGATACGGGTCACCGACGAGAACGATTTTCGAGTTCTCTCCAACGCGAGTAAGAATCGTTTTGATTTCATGCTTCGTTAAGTTCTGCGCCTCATCGATGATGATGAACTGGTCCGGCATACTTCTACCTCGAATATAGGTGAGCGCCTCGAGCTGAATCGATTTCATACCGGCTAGAATATTGCCGAGCTCGTCTTTTGAATTCGCATTGAATAAAAATTCTAGGTTATCATAAATCGGTTGCATCCATGGGCGAAGCTTCTCTTCCATCTCCCCTGGCAAATAACCGATATCATTCCCCATCGGCACGACCGGACGAGCGACGACGAGCTTATTGTAACGCTGTTCATCCTCGACGAGCGAGAGCCCTGCTGCTAGGGCAAGGAGCGTCTTCCCGGTACCGGCTTTCCCAAGTAAGGTGACAAACGGAATGTCATCTCGAAGCAACAGGTCGAGGGCCATCCGCTGTTGAACGTTTCGCGGATGAATTCCCCAAATATGATCTGCATCGAGTGCCAGCGGTCGTAAAATCGGTTGAAGCGAATCGACCACAGCAAGCGCACTCGCTTTCGACACATTACTTTTCAAGACGACGAATGAATTCGGATATAGCACTTGTTTCGTCAAGGCCGTCGTCGGCAATTGACGAACTTTATAAAATTCATCGATGAGCGACTGATCGACTTCAATCTCTCGATAGCCGGCGTATAAGTCCGTCGTATCAACGATATGATCTGTCAGATAGTCTTCTGCATCAATTCCAATGGCGTCCGCTTTGACACGGACCAATATATCTTTTGAGACGACGACGACCTTTCGACCTGCGTCATGCTCGAATTGTTTCATTAACTTTAAGGCAACGAGTAGGATACGGTTATCGTTTGTCATGACATCGAACGGAATATCGACCTGGTGTTCATGACCGATTTCGACAAACAGACGTCCTCCGTTTTCAAGCGGGACCCCGTCATGGAGTTTTCCCGATGTTCGGAGCTGGTCGAGGACACGTGACGTTTCACGGGCGTTCCGCCCGACCTCATCCATGTTTCGTTTCTTTCCATCTAACTCTTCTAGGACGATGGCTGGAATGACCACGTCGTGTTCTTCAAATTGAAATAAGGATAGCGGATCATGTAGGAGTACGTTCGTATCGAGTACATACGTTTTTTTCATAGACTTTGCCGCCCCTCGAATATAGGATGGTATTCAAGAATGAAGACTTTCTTTCACTTCACGGTCAAGCTTTTCCGCCGCACGAATATCGTATGTTTTCGTGATTTCGGGCTGTGCGTAAGCTGCTCCATAAAACGAGATGTTCCTCACTTCTTCGACATGTCCTTCAAAAAAACGAAGATGAAGGCTTGGTTTGACCGCCGGGTCGAACTCTCGAATTGATGAGAGTAAAACATGATAAGACTGACCATCTTCGATAAAGATGAGGCCAGCCGTCTTTTCAGTCGTCAAGATGGTCACGATATGGGAATTTCTCGTTAATGCGAACCGGACCGTGACAGCATCTAACGCTTGCACCCAACTGATGGCATGGCTGATCGGCCAACGCTTCGCCTCGTCAAAACCAACGAGAAATGTTAACGGCATGTCATTCAACAAGCGCTCTTGCGCAGCTGTCAGTTCAAACGTTGCCTTGCTCGCCATTCAACTCCCCTCCTTTTCACCGGGTATGGTTGTACCATTCTCCCTTACCGGTTCAATTCCCTGCTTTTAACGGTTGAAATCATGCTATACTCATCGTATAGAGGAAGGTGAAAAGATGCGTGTAAAATGTTCTCTTTGCGATAAAGTCGAGACGATCGACTCATGGTCGTTTGAAGCAAAACGCTTGCGTAACAAACCGGCGAAAACGTATATGTGTCAAGAGTGTCAGGAGCGAATCAGCGAACGAACGGCTGAACGCGCCGCATCTGGACAATTCAAGTTATATCCTACATTTCGACAAAAACGAAACTGGTAATGCAAACGGGCGCCTCCGAAGAGACGCCCGTATTTTTTATGATTCTACCGCATCTTGACGACGATTCCACCAGAGGCGGCCACGATAAATGGCTAACACGATTGCCATGACGGCAAGCACTTCCGGGATTGGCCATGTGAAAAAGACGAGTGCCATCGTACCTGCTCCAAGTGAAAGGAGAATATAGACGATGAGCGACTTCCACCATGCCAATTGTTTCGCAAAACCAAGTTTAAAGACAAGGATCGTCAGTAAGATGACCGTGACAACGAGTGCATTGAACCCAACGGAAAAGTCGTTCGGGTCACTGCCGACACCTAGCATCGAAGCGATCCACGGAACGTCAATTTGTGTGATATCGATTGTTTGAGAAGCTTTCAAGACAAAGAGTCCCCCTTTATTTCATACACATCCATTCTACACTATTCCATGCAAAAGGGAACGCCGAAGCGTCCCCTTTCTTATAACTTATTCTTTACCAAGTTTACGACGCTTGTCTGCTTTCTCGCGTTCGTTCTTGTTCAAGATTTTCTTACGGAGACGGATCGACTCCGGTGTAATTTCACAGTACTCGTCATCGTTCAAGAACGTGAGTGACTCTTCAAGTGAGAAGACGCGCGGACGTTTCAAGACTTGTGTCGAGTCTTTTGCAGAAGCACGCATGTTCGTCAATTGTTTCCCTTTAACAGCGTTAATGGCAAGGTCAACATCACGGTTACATTCCCCGATGATCATTCCTTCATACACATCTGTACCTGGCTCGATAAAGATTGTCCCACGGTCTTCAAGGGCACCGATTGAGTAGGCCGTCGACTTCCCGTTTTCGATACAAACCATAACACCGCTACGACGACCACCGATATCAGCAGCGATATATGGACGGTACTCTTCGAACGTATGGTTCAAGATTCCGTATCCACGTGTCGCTGACAAGAATTCGTTACGGTAACCGATAAGACCACGTGATGGCACGAGGAATTCCATACGTGTCTGACCGTTGTCATTCGTGTTCATGTTCGCAAGCTCACCTTTACGGAGACCAATCGATTCCATGACTGAACCTGTGTACTCTTCAGGTACGTCGATGATGACACGCTCGAACGGCTCAACTTTTGTGCCGCTTTCGTCTTCGCGGATGATAACTTGTGGTTTTGATACTTGGAGCTCGTAACCTTCACGACGCATGTTTTCAATCAAGATCCCGAGGTGAAGCTCACCGCGTCCTGATACGATCCATTGGTCTGGTGAATCTGTGTTTTCGACACGGAGTGAAACGTCCGTCTCGAGTTGTTTCATCAAACGCTCTTCGATTTTACGTGCCGTCACGAAATCGCCTTCACGTCCTGCGAATGGAGAGTTGTTTGTCATGAAACGCATTTGAAGCGTTGGCTCATCGATGCGAAGGAGCGGAAGTGGCTCTTCTTTACCGACTGGCGTTACCGTTTCACCGACGTTGATATCTTCCATCCCGGCGATAGCGATCAAGTCACCTGCTTTTGCTTCTTCGATTTCGACGCGCTTGAGGCCGAAGTAACCGAACAATTTCGTGACACGAAGTTGCTTCACCGTACCGTCTGTCTTACAAAGCGATACTTGCTCACCGACTTTGATTTTCCCACGGAAGACGCGACCTACGCCGATACGGCCGAGGTAGTTGTCATAGTCGAGCATCGTCACTTGGAATTGAAGTGGCTCGTCTGAGTTGTCCACTGGAGCCGGCGTGTTTTCGAGAATCGTGTCGAGTACGTGAGTGATTGTATCTTCTTGTTTTTCTGGGTCAGGATCGAACGAACTTGAACCGCTGACTGCTGATGTATAGACGACAGGGAATTCAAGTTGATCTTCATCTGCGCCAAGGTCGATCAAGAGATCAACAACTTCATCGACAACGTCGAGTGGACGAACCATCGGCTTATCGATTTTGTTGACGACGACAATCGGACGAAGTCCTTGGTCGAGTGCTTTTTTCAATACGAAACGAGTTTGTGGCATACAGCCTTCACGCGCATCGACAACAAGAATAACGCCGTCTACCATACGCATGATTCGCTCAACTTCTCCACCGAAGTCTGCGTGACCTGGTGTATCTACGATGTTGATGCGAGTCTCTTTATAATCGATTGCTGTGTTTTTTGCGAGAATCGTAATTCCGCGCTCACGCTCGATATCGTTCGAGTCCATCGCGCGTTCTGCGACTGCCTCGTTCGTCCGGAAAGTACCAGACTGTTTCAATAATTCATCGACTAACGTTGTTTTACCGTGGTCAACGTGCGCGATGATGGCTACGTTACGAAGGTTTGTTCTTACGTTCATGTAGTTATTCCTCTCTTATTTAAAAAATTTCAACTTTTCTTCAACTTTAAGAGTATAGCACACGTCACAGTACCTTTGTCGAGTGGAATCGACTGTGAACGTTTTCATCTCGTGTTTTTTATCATACAATAGGGAAGAGAAGAGAAAATAAGGAGGAACCTCCATGCAGCTAATGTTTGTATTGATCGCAACGGCCGTTGTCGCAGGATTCGTCGGCATTGGAATCGGGGTGGCCGAGGGGAGCGCCGCCATTATCTTGGGAAGCCTCGTGTTAAGTGGCGTAGCGACATTCTTTGGTATTCAATTGCGTCGCCGCATTCTTTCAGAACGTCAATCATAAAAAAAGGGTTACTCCGGGATCATGTCGGAGTAACCCTTTTAACTTGCTTTTATAGCGGACGAGTCAAGCAGATGCGGTCGCGTAAAACGAGCCCATCTTCTTCAATGTCATCGTACCCGTGATTACGAAAATAATCGCGTTCCACTGAATCGAATCGGAATCCGGCTTGTTGGTAAAAACGCAACTGCATGATGCTTGAATTTCCTGTACAGACGAGTAGTTCTTTCCCACCAATCATCGTGGCCCGCTTCACTGCGTCTTGTAACAAGCGTTGACCAATCGTTTGGTTTTGACGTTCGGGTTTCACTGCGATATTGACGAGTTCAACCCGATCGCCTTCGTGTGAAACGAGCATATACGCACCGACAATCTCACTACCGAGTAACGCTTTGTACGTACGACC
Source organism: Exiguobacterium profundum (assembly GCF_042652865.1). Lineage (GTDB taxonomy): Bacteria > Bacillota > Bacilli > Exiguobacteriales > Exiguobacteriaceae > Exiguobacterium > Exiguobacterium profundum. Next base: position 358,004 of record NZ_JBHSHG010000001.1, on the reverse strand, counting down.
TTCCTCGAATTGTTCTCGGACCATCGCTTCATTCGGATTCGCCAAGACGAGTAAGTCGCGGATTTCTTCATACGAATCATGTTCCACGATGTGTAAGTCCGGTTTTACTTCAGCCGTGACCCCTTTTGCGATGACGTAATGTTTGATGACGTCATTGACAAATGAATCGCTCCCAGCCAAGACAGATGTTTTTCCGTCATACCGAATCGGCTCACCATATAAGGAAACGACACGCCCACCTACCTCTTCAACGAGTAACTTTCCAGCAGCATAATCCCATGGCATATTACGCATGGTGATGTAGCCGTCCACGCGGCCGGCAGCAAGCCAGGCTAATTCAAGCGATGCAGCACCATGAGCTCGCGTTCCAATCGAGTCCCGTACAATCGGAGCGAGTATTTCCGGGGCAATCTGGTGGTTCGGCGTGACCCACGTCGCATTCATACTTAAAAATGCGTCTCGAACATGATGTTCATGAAGAGTCGTCAATGTCCGACCGTTCAATGTCGCCCCGTATCCTTTCCGCGCCATGAACATCTCATCCGCCATGACGTCATAGACGAATCCATATTCCACGACCCCATCTATCATGATCGCGATGGAGATGGCAAACATACGTTTTTGATGAATAAAATTTAACGTCCCATCAATCGGGTCGACAAACCAGACGGTACCGGTCAATTGTTCTGGCTGATCTGTCGTCCCTTCTTCCCCCATAATCTGATGTTCCGGAAATGTTTGTTGGATTCGACGGACAATCAGTTGTTCCACCGCGCGGTCGATTTCAGTGACCAAGTCCCCTTTTCCCGTCTTTCGTTCCACTTCATAACTTTGATCAATCTCGCGACGAATCAGTTCTCCCGCATGTTTGATTAAGTCGACTGCAAACCATTCTATCATCTGTGATCACCTCAACTGTATTGTACCAAACAAAAACCAGTATCCGCTCGGAATACTGGTTGAATGTGTGTAATGGTTAGGCTTCGAGACGCAATAATTCTTGGCGGTACTTCTCTAACCGATGCTTGCTAGCCTGAACTGTAGCATCATCTTGTGACGCCATCGCATCGAAGAGGGTTGCCAATTCATAATCAATCTCTAAGCGCAGCACCGGGATCCGTTTTTCTGCGTCTTTTCTTTTGAATGCCTCAATCACTTGTTTCATAAGATGCCACACTCCTTTTGTTGGGCTACAAGTTACGGTTTAGTGAGTTGAATTGAGTATATCAGATAAAATTCGAAAAAGAAAGAGAATTGTCTGACTATTTTGAATTTTTTATCTTAATGGATATATTCCCAATTCCGAGGTCCCTAAACCTGATTTGGTGTTAATGAACTGTACCCGATTTATAGGAGAAATAACAAAAAAGCATGCCTGAATTTGCTCGGGCATGCTCGGTCTTACAGTTTAATCATTTTACTCGAGGACTTCATTGCCGCCTGAACCGTACGATATGTGGAATAGCCCGTCTGCTCATCGTGAACCGCGTTCAGTTGTTTCTCCTCCGACTTAGATGTTACGATTTGCTTGAAGGCACGATAGGAATCGAGAAAAACCTCTCGTTCGACTCCACCTTCATTGGCTTGTGCGACAACGTTATAAAACTCGACGACTTCAATCAATTCGTCTGTCGTCCAATCCGGATTGATCGGATAGTTAATTTGCATATTGTTTCACCTCGACACCCATTGTAACAACAAAAAAAACTATTGCAAGTTGAGCCAGAAATCTCTATAGTTTTTTTGTTGCTTCTTTTTTTAAAAACAACATATATCATAACGATACTATTCATCTTATAAATAAACTGATTCAAGGGGGATTTACGATTGAAATTAAAAGGTGCTACTCAGCTCGAAACGCCACTATTTGACACGTTGCTTGAACATGTCGACTCAAACCCGATTGCGTTCCACATTCCTGGTCATAAAAGCGGAAAAGGGATGGACCCAGAGTTTCGTGACTTTATTGGTGAAAACGCCCTAAAAATTGATTTGATTAACATTGCCCCACTCGATGACCTCCATCATCCAAAAGCGGCAATCGCTGAAGCGGAACGCTTGGCGGCAGAGGCGTTCCGTGCTGACGAGACCTTTTTCTCTGTCCAGGGAACATCGAGTGCCATCATGGCTATGATCATGGGTGTCGTTGGCCCGAATGAAAAAATCATTGTGCCACGGAACGTCCATAAATCCGTCATGTCCGCGCTCGTCTTAACGGGTGCTCATCCGGTCTTCATCCACCCGGAATTTGACGAAACATACGGCATCGCCCACGGAATCACAGCTAGTGCCGTAGAACGCGCACTTGAACTTCACCCGGACACAAAAGCCGTTCTCGTCATTAATCCGACTTATTTCGGTGTCGCAGGTGATTTAGAGCGTATCGTGTCTGTCGCTCATGAGCAAGACGTTCCTGTACTTGTCGATGAGGCACACGGCGTTCATCTCCCTTTTCACGATGAACTCCCACTCTCGGCGATGCAAGCGGGAGCAGATGTGGCGGCGACGAGTGTACACAAGCTTGGTGGTTCAATGACAGGCAGTTCGATTTTGAACGTACGCCGCGGTCTCGTCTCGCCAGAACGAATTCATGCGATGCTTTCCATGATTACAACGACTTCGACGTCCTACTTGCTCCTCGCTTCTCTCGACGCGGCACGTCGACAGTTAGCGACAAAGGGACACATGATGAATGAACGTGCACTTGAGCTTGCGAGAACGGCTCGTACAGCAATCAACCACATGCCTAACTTGTCAGTATACGGTCATGCCGAATTGCATTCTGAATCGACATACGCGCTCGACGAAACGAAAGTACTCGTATCCGTGCGCGAACTTGGAATAACAGGATTTGAAGTCGAGAAATTTCTTCGGGACAAACACCGTATCGAAGTCGAGATGTCCGATTTATTGAATGTGCTCTTTATCGTCACATCAGCGGATGATGAGTCCACGATTCAAGCATTGATTGAAGCGATGCGAGACGTCGTCTCCGTTTATCAGAAGTCTGGTAACGATTCACTATCGATCATGCTCCCAGAGATTCCACCTCTTGCGCTCAGCCCTCGTGATGCGTTTTATGAAGAGACGGAAACGATTCCTCTCGAAAACGCAGTCGGCCGTATTTCAGCGGAATTCATTATGGTGTATCCGCCAGGGATTCCGATCATCATTCCAGGCGAATTGATTACGACTTCGACACTCGAGTACATCATGGCCAACATTGAAGCGGGTCTTCCGGTTCAAGGTCTTGAAGATGAGTCACTGCAAATGATTAAAGTCATCCAACAAACAAAAGCGATTCGCTAAATAAAAAATGAGCCGGTCATCGTGACCGGCTCATTTTTTATGTCATCTCAGAAAAGGTGGCTGTAGATGATCGAATTGCTTCCCCTAGTGCTTATTATAAGAAAACGCTTACATTTTTTCAAGTATCAATTTCTTCAGATGCTTGTGTTTTTTCGACCAAGCAAAGTCGTAAAAATTCAGCGACGTGTTCCGTGTCGTTCAAGTTAATGCCAAGCATCGGATACAATTGACGTGGCTCTTCTAGCGCATGCAAATCAAGAAGGGCCGATTGACCCGTTTGCATACAGACGACTAACACCTTGCCCATGAATTGCTGTGTATAAACGAAACCAAAATCATAACGAGCGGCTTCTGTTTCAATACCGGTAAATCGGACACGACTCGTCTCGGATACGGTGTATAATAACTCCTCATCGAATGCCATCAGGATTCCCTCCCTTCTCTCTTCACATGTATTTTCCTTTATACTACTAGTATGAAACCTAAGGAGAGAATGACAATGAAGATTGATTATGCAACGGAGTTAAACGTTGAAACTCTTGTCCAGTTCATGCACGACCTATGGCCAGATGCCCCTATTGAAGAATTACGAATGGAAGTCAAACTCGGTCTCGCCTCAAAAAAGATGCATTATTTCATCGCATCAAATGAACATGGGGAGGCAGTTGGTTTTTGTCAGCTCAGTTTCCGACATGACTACGTGCCAGGTTCTAGCACGTCACCGACCGCCTATATGGAAGGAATCTATGTCATTGAATCAGAGCGTCATCGAGGTGTTGCCTCTCGTTTGGTCGATGCTGCGTCGACCTTCGCGGCGCGTCATGGTTGTATCGAACTGGCATCGGATACCGAGCTTGAAAACGAGGACAGTCAACGCTTTCACGAGAAAATTGGATTCAAGGAAGTCGAGCGTGTCGTCACCTACATGAAAAAGCTCTCTCACGAAAAGTGAGAGAGCTTTTATGAGTATTCTTATTTTACGACGTGGATTGGCATACCCATTGCGATTTCAGCAGCTTCCATTGCCATCTCACCGAGTGATGGGTGAGCGTGGATTGTAAGTGCGATATCTTCAGCAGTCATACCAGCCTCGATTGCAAGACCAAGCTCAGCAATCATATCTGAAGCGCCAGTACCCGCGATTTGAGCACCGATCAAGAGACCGTCCTCTTTGCGTGTGATGAGCTTCATGAAGCCGTCTGGCTCGTCAAGTGCAAGTGCACGACCGTTCGCTGCAAATGGGAATTTCGAAACTGTGATTTCGAGTCCTTCTTCTTTTGCGAGTGGCTCTGTGTAACCAACCGTTGCGAGCTCAGGATCTGTGAAGACGACTGCAGGGATTGCAGAGTAGTCGAGGTAAGCTGGCTTACCTGCTGCTGCTTCCGCTGCGATTTTCGCTTCGTAAGATGCTTTGTGTGCAAGTGGTGGTCCAGGAACGATATCACCGATTGCATAGATGTTTTCGTTCGATGTTTTACACTGGTCATCGATTTCGATGATTCCGCGGTCGCTGATTTTAACGTCCGCGTTCTCAAGACCGATGTCACCTGTGTTTGGACGACGACCAACTGTGACGAGGACATAGTCCGCTTCAACAGATTGTTCTTCACCGTTTACTTCAAACTTAACGGTTACGCCGTCTTCCGTTTCTTCAACACCTTTAGCAAGTGCATTCGTGTGGATCGTGACGTTCCCTTTTTGCTTGAGTTTCTTCTTAACGATTTGCGTCATTTGTGGTTCGAAACCAGACAAGATGTCGCTAGCGCCCTCTACAACGACAACTTCTGTATCGAAGTTAGCGTATGCAGTACCGAGCTCCATACCGATGTATCCACCGCCGATAACGACGAGTTTCTTCGGTACTTCAGGAAGTGCCAAAGCGCCAGTTGAAGAAAGGACGCGTTTAGACCATTTGAACGATGGGATCTCGATTGGTGTAGAACCAGTCGCGACAATCGCTTTTTTAAATTTGTAAGGAGTTGAGCTGTCTTCAGTGATGACACGAACTGTGTCTTCAGACGCGAAGAACGCTTCACCTTGAACGATCTCGATTTTGTTTCCTTTGAGGAGACCTTTAACACCGCCAGTCAATTTGTTAACGACTGACTGTTTCCAATCTTGAACTTTTGTGAAGTCCACTGACACGTTGTCAGACGTGATTCCCATTGAATCATGACCTTTAGCGTGTTGGAAGTTGTGTCCTGCTGTGATCAACGCTTTCGATGGGATACATCCGACGTTCAAGCAGACACCACCGAAGTTGCCTTTCTCAACGATAGTTACTTTCATTCCGAGCTGTGCGCCACGGATTGCGGCAACGTATCCACCAGGACCGGCACCGATGACAAGCAAATCAGTTTCTTGTGCGAATTCTCCTACTACCATGTTCTTATCCCTCCATCATTAGAAGTGCTGGGTCTTCGAGCAAGCGTTTCACCATGTTAAGAGCGTTTTGTGCAGTCGCACCGTCGATGAGGCGGTGGTCAAAGCTGAATGAAAGTGCAAGTACTGGCGCAGCAACGATTTCACCGTTCTTCACGACAGCTTTCTCAGCGATACGGCCGATACCGAGAATCGCAACTTCTGGGTGGTTGATGACAGGTGTGAACCATTGTCCACCAGCTGAACCGATGTTTGTGATTGTGATCGATCCGCCTTTCATGTCTTCCCCAGCGAGCTTACCTTCACGAGCTTTACCTGCAAGTTCGTTAATGTTTGTAGCAAGTGCATAGATTGATTTACGGTCTGCATCTTTTACGACTGGTACAACGAGTCCGTTGTCCGTGTCAGCTGCAATCCCGATGTTGTAGTAGTTTTTGTAGACGATTTCTTCGTTCACGTCATCGATTGAAGCGTTGATTGTTGGGAATGCTTTCGCTGCAGCAGTCAATGCTTTCACGACGAATGGCAAGTACGTGAGTTTCACGCCTTGGTCAGCCGCGACTTGTTTGAAATCTTTACGGAGTGCAACGAGTTTTGTAACGTCGACTTCGTCCATGAGTGTAACGTGTGGTGCAGTGTGTTTCGAGTTAACCATAGCTTTCGAGATGGCTTTACGGATTCCACGGATTTTCTCACGTGTTTCAAGTTCAGGAGTCGCTGACTCGTAAGGCTTGATTTCCGTTTTCGCAGCTGCTGCTGGTGCTACAGATTCTGTTTTCTCTGTTGTAGCTTCTGCAGACGGTGCTTCGCCGTTCGCGAATGCATCGATGTCTTCTTTCAATACACGGCCGTTGTCGCCAGAACCGTTTACTTCACGGATGTCGACACCTTTTTCACGTGCATATTTACGGACAGATGGCATAGCGATAACACGCTCAGATTTGTGAAGTTGAACGTCGCGTGGCGCGTCTTCTTTCACATCTTCTTTTACGTCTTCTGTCTTCTCTTCTGCTTTCGGTTGTTCAGGTGTTTCTTCTTCACCTGCTGGTGCGTCGCCTTCGATGTCAAACGTAATGAGGACGTCGCCGACTACAGCAACTGTACCTTCAGAAACTTTAACTTCTTTGACTGTACCGTCGACTGGAGCTGGGATTTCAACGACTGCTTTGTCGTTTTGTACTTCTAAAAGAACATCGTCCTCTTTGACCGTATCCCCTGCTTTTACGAACCACTTGACGATTTCACCTTCGTGAATACCTTCACCGATATCTGGTAATTTAAATTCAAATACTGCCACTGGTTTTTCCTCCCATCAATTCATCATGTAAACACGACAAGGGAGACAATTCTCCCTCATCGTTTATTCGACACGATCTTAGAAGTTCACAACTTCCTTAACTTTTGCAACGACATCTTTATGGTCAGGTAACCACATGTCTTCACCTTGTGCGAATGCGAAGACTGTGTCTGGTGCAGTTACTCGAAGAACTGGTGCTTCGAGGTGAAGAATTGCGCGCTCTTGAATTTCAGTTACAACGTTCGCTGCGATACCTGCTTGACGTTGTGCTTCTTGAACGACGATCGCACGACCTGTTTTCTTAACAGACTCTACGATTGTGTCGATATCAAGCGGGCTCACTGTCATGAGGTCGATTACTTCAACGTTGATGTTTTCTTTTTCAAGTTCTTCCGCTGCTTTAAGTGAAGTATGCACCATCGCACCGTAAGTGATGATTGAAACGTCTGTACCTTCACGTTTCACATCTGCTTTACCGAGTTCGATTGTGTAATCACCTTCAGGTACTTCGCCACGGAATGAACGATACAATTTCATGTGCTCGAGGAACACGACTGGGTCGTTGTCACGGATTGACGCGATCAACAAACCTTTTGCATCGTAAGGAGTTGATGGAATAACAACTTTAAGACCAGGTGTCTGAGCCATCAAGCCTTCAAGGCTGTCCGCGTGAAGCTCAGGTGTCTTAACTCCACCACCGAATGGTGAACGGATTGTGATTGGTTGGCTGTAAGCGCCGCCTGAACGGTAACGCATACGTGCCATTTGAGCTGCGATTGAGTCGAAAACTTCGAATACGAATCCGAAGAATTGAACTTCCATAATCGGACGGAATCCAGTAAGACCTAGACCGATCGCAAGACCACCAATCCCTGATTCAGCGAGTGGCGTGTCGAAGACACGGTCTTCGCCGAGCTCGTCTTGGAGACCTTCCGTCGCGCGGAATACCCCACCGTTTTTACCAACGTCTTCTCCGAAAAGAAGTACTTTCTCGTCGCGTTTCATTTCAACGCGCATCGCATCAGTAATCGCTTGGATCATTGTCATTTGAGCCATAACTTACTTCGACTCCTTTGCAGTATATTCTTCAAGCTGTTCTTTCAAGTTTGAAGGAAGTTCTTCGAACATGTTGTTGATGAAGTCCGAAACTTTTTGTTTTGGTTCTTTGTCTGCTTGGCTGATTGCTTCTTTCACGTCAGCTTTCGCTTGCTCGATCACTTCGTTCTCCATGTCTTCGTTCCAGAGTTTCTTGTTCTCAAGGAAGAGACGGAAACGTACGAGTGGATCTTTTTCTTGATACTCTGTGTCGAGTTCTTTTGTACGGTAACGTGTTGGGTCATCCCCAGCGAGCGTATGTGGTCCGTAACGGTAAGTGAGTGACTCGATAAGTGTCGGTGTTCCCTCGAGTGCGTCGACGCGAGCTTGTTGAGTCGCTGCGAGCACTGCAAGAACGTCCATTCCATCTACTTGAATTCCGTTGATTCCAGCTGCAACAGCTTTTTGCGCGATCGTTTTAGCTGCAGTTTGCTTTTCAACAGGAGTTGAGATAGCGAAACGGTTGTTTTGAACGACGAAGATTGCTGGTGATTTGAATGCACCTGCAAAGTTCAATCCTTCGTAGAAGTCACCTTGTGATGAGCCACCGTCACCTGTGTAAGTAATGGCGACATTTTTGTTGCCGTTGCGTTTGAGGCCCATTGCCACACCCGCAGTTTGAATGATTTGTGCACCGATGATGATTTGTGGCATCAATACGTTGACACCTTCAGGGATGCGGTTTCCCGCCACGTGTCCACGTGAGAACAAGAACGCTTGATAAAGCGGAAGTCCGTGGAATACGAGTTGTGGGATATCACGGTATCCTGGAAGGATCCAGTCCTCTTTGTCGAGCGCGTATTGCGTCCCGATCATCGTCGCCTCTTGACCTGCCACTGGCGCGTAGAATCCTAAGCGACCTTGACGGTTAAGTGAGATGGCGCGTTGGTCCCAGATTCGAGTATAGACCATGCGGCGCATGAGTTCCTGAAGTTGCTCGTCCGTTAGGTCAGGCATTGCGTCTTGGTTGACGACCTCACCCTTCTCGTCGAGAATACGGAACGTTTGGAAGTTTTCTTCCACGTTTTGAAGTACCTGAACGTTGTTCATTCGTTTCACCTCATCCTTTCAACTATGAGACAATTGTCTTTTTTGTGATCAAACACTATCTCAAATCTTACGTGTATCTGTCCAAAAAAGCAATCTGTATTAACGTGATTCAGAAAAGTTATCCTCTCCTGACGTTTCCTTGTTAGTATAAAACGGGTTGTTTCAATAACGCAAAAAATATGCTTACCGAAATAAAACGCTTACATTCAAGGGATATGACATCCTTTTCACCACTGTATTATTTTCATTTCACCTTCTGTACCATCCACATTCCTTCCTGTTTAAATATGATATAATCAATCATATAAGTTCGATAGAAAGGAAGTTGTGTATGTTAACCATGAAAGATGTCATCCGCGAAGGAGACGAGCGACTTCGCGCGCGTTCAGCCGAAGTTTCGATTCCGCCAACAACAGAAGATTTGGCGTTACTCGACGAGATGGAGACGTTTCTTGTCAATAGTCAAGACCCAGAGATGAGCGAGAAATACGAGTTACGAGGTGGTGTCGGAATCGCCGCACCTCAACTCGGTGTAAATCGCCGTTTCTTCACAGTATTGCTACAAGAAGAGGAAGAGACGTTTAAACTCTCCATCTTCAATCCTAAAATTACAAGTCATTCCGTCGAACAGACATTTTTGAATGGCGGCGAAGGCTGTCTATCGGTCGATCGCGTGGTCAAAGGAAATGTACCTCGTTTTCGTCGAATCACGTTAGAAGGGTTCGACCGCGAGGGGAAGCCGATTAAGCTTCGTCTGCGCGGAATGCGCGCTGTCGTATGTCAGCACGAGCTCGATCATTTAGACGGGATCATGTTCTATGACCGGATCAATATGTCGAACCCGTTAGAAACATACGGCGAACCGATTTAACATGTTTAGTTCGAGAAAAAGGGCACTGTTGTTACTATTCCCATTTTTATTTCTTTTAATCGGTGGATGTGTGCGAATCAATTATGATGCGACCGTCCACTATGACCAATCTGTTTCGCTTGAAACGACTTACGCGTTCCGTGATCATCCAGTCATGAAATTGCTCAATCTCAGACTCGACTGGGATACGTGGAAAGAGCAAGCAGAAGCGAACGGATATGAGACGGAAGATTATTCGAGTCCTGATGACTACGAAGGCATGGTCTTAAAGAAGACATTTAAAAATGTGGACGAGTTGCAACAGATTAAAGAGGAATGGAAAACGGGACCAGCCGGTATTTTAGTCCCTCCGGATATTCAGTTCGACATCGAACAACAGGAAGGCATTTGGTTTGATTCATATACACTCCAAACCAATCTCGACCTCCGACTCGATCGGGTCGACTTACCCGGTGTTGAACTAACCGGCTCCCCCAAAAAATTGGCTGAACGATATATCCGCCAAGCCGACATTCGCTTTAACTTGACTGTTCCGACCGGCGTATTCGTTGAGGATGGAACTGGCCTAGACCTCCGTTCTATGAAACATGTCGAGTGGCAAGTCTACGGCGGTCGGCAAAATAACGTGAAGCTAGTTGCCCATGTACCGAACGTCAACGCTTGGATCGTGACGGGAATCGTTCTGATTGCAGCGGCCGTATTGACTTACTTCATTTGGCGCAAATATCGTCGGAATGTTGGCAACCCAAAAGAGACATCCATTCGTTCACGTCTCCTCGGACTGTTGATCGTCTCACTTTCACTTGCTCTCATCATCGTCACCTTCCGACAAGAGTTGACGAACGAGCGTCAATCCGAGGCGATACGTCAAGCTTCTCAAACGAATGAGTTCATCCCTACGTTTGCAGTTCATGGACTACTCGGGACAGACCGGACGTTCCTCCGCTTCTCTCAAGCGATGGAACAAAGTGGTCAAGCGACTGACGGGGCGCTTTGTACCGTGACTGTCAAAGGCAAGACCGACTGTGAAATATATGATTTTAGTTCAACTCGTCCGATTGTCCGAATCGAGTTCGAAGATGCAGAGGCTTCTTTAAACAATCAGACAAAGTGGTTGAATGCAGCCATTGAAACATATAAAAAAACGAGAAATCGATCATTCGATCGGATGTATATCATTGGCCATAGCATGGGTGGCGTAGCCGCTGCCAACTATATCCTGAATCAAGAGACATACATCGTCGATAAGTTTGTGACGTTCGATAGCCCGTTCGGCGGGACGCGCCTTGCAAACTTCGGTTTATCTGCCAGTAACTTCGGCATTAATACCGGAAGCCCTGCCATCCGTGATTTGTCCCCTAACTCAGACGGACTGCAAGCATTCCAGTCTAAACTCGAGACATGGCCGAGGTCCGTTCAGGTACTCTCCTTCTCTGGACGAGGTGGCGAATTCAATTTGATTGAGCCGGCAAGTTCGCTGTTACTTGAAGAGTATACGAATAACATTCAGACAGAAACTGTGCCGTACGACCATTTCTCGCTTCACCGTAAAAGTGACGTCTTGAAAGAGACCGGGAAATTCTTATATGAATACACGAATGAGTTTAATCCAATCGAGACGAACTAACGTCAAAACAGCTATCCCCAAACTTTGAGGATAGCTGTTTTTTAATAGGTCATCGTCCATGTGACTTTTTGGAGCCAATACATCATATACTTTCCGAGCGGGAGATCCGTTTGAATCTCATCATATGCTACCGTATACGCGCCGTTCTCATTGTTCCATAGACGATTAAAATACTCGTCCACCTCATCAAAGAAGGCTGTATCCACTTCTCCTGTCACTTCGACGTCTGCCTCTAGGTTGTAATCGTTCATGTTCCGGGTCGTATAGTTCCCCGATCCTAAGACAACGGTTTTCTCCTCACCATCTACATAGAGGATTTTTGGATGATATTGTTCCTTACCGACATCATACCAGCGAATCTCGATATGCTCCGGGTTGACGGTGTTCAGTTCTGCCGTCACCGGTAAGTTCGGTAACCCTGATTTCGATCGACCGAACGCATTCGTGTTCGGATCGAGGATCAAGTTCACAGTCACCCCGCGCCCTGCGGCATCCTCGATTGCTTGGATGATATTCCGGTCTGCCAAATAAAACATTCCGATCCAAATGGTGTCTCCATCGTCCGCCCCATTCATTGCATCGAGCACTGATTCTTGAATTTTCCCTTCGGTGACGTAACGAATCTCCATTGGTGCCTCACTCGGCGCATTTTCAATCTTCGACAACGCTTCATCATCAGGGAATCGGCGTGCATCTCCTTTCGAGAACGTCGCGACCGCTTGCTCACCTTCAACGATTTCTTTTAAAATCGGTCCTTTTAAATGGACACCGACATTCGAGTGGTATCCGCTAGCGTCATGTGGATTGGCGGATAGTACAAATCCCTCATTTTCAGTGACCATCACCTTCCGATGGTTCGCTTTGATGTTGAGCAACCTCAAATAAGCACGAACCGTAATGTCCGGTGCCGAAGAGGCCATCGGATTCGGCAACCAGCCGGATTGACTATCACCGAACCATTGAAGCGCCATTCGATAAAACGTGGAGTAAAGAATATTTGGGTCACGAAGTTCGTCGAGATTTGTGTACACGACTTCTACCCCTGCCTCCTCCAGTACATCGAAGTGGTCGGAAACGTGCCCGTTATAAGTCGTATTGATATCGTCTGTAATAAAAACGACTTTCAAGTCCGGATATCGCTCCATTTGCTCAAGCAATGTCGATGACAGGCGCGATGTGATGTCCGGATATTGTCGGTCTTCATTCGAATAAGGATTGAATAAGAAAAAGTCCATGACGATGTATTCTTTTGCCTCACGTATTGCTCGTTCAACTTCACTAAATATCTCTTGTTCGACAATCTCCGTATCTTCCCCTTGATAGGTCAAATCGTGGAGAAAATCGATTTGGTCATCTGTGATGAGATATGGTTCAGATTGTCTCGACACGCCTTCCGGTAATGGTTTGACTTGATGATATACGAGCGTGATGAGAAAAATGACCGCTACGATTGCAGCTCCCCATTTCGGCCACCCTTTCTTCCCCTTTTCCTTCGCCATAAGCTCCCCCTCCTCATTTGCTGGTGAAAAAAACGAGCCGTAGTCTCCTACAGCCCGTCAAATCATACTTCCATAATAATCGGCAGGACCATCGGGTGTCTCCGCGTCTTTTGTGCCAAATAAGGTGTAAGGGTGTCTGAGACGAGTTGTTTCATCTCCGACCACTTCATCTGCTTATTGGACAATCCTTGTTCGACGGTTTTCTTCAACAATCGTTCGCCGTCACGAATCAGACTACCTGATTCACGCATATAGACGAATCCACGTGAGATGATATCTGGTCCTGAGACGAGTTTGCGCGTCTTGCCATCGATGCTGATGACGACGACAACGAGTCCATCTTCAGACAGAATTCGGCGATCCCTTAATACTATATTCCCGATATCACCAATTCCATTCCCATCGATATACACAGCGTTCGCAGAAATTTTGCCAGTGACCGCAGCCGACTCCGAGTCGACAGCAAGCACTTCACCATTATCCATAACGAAACTGTTCTCTTTCGGGATTCCTACCGATTCAGCAAGCTCAGCATGCTTTTTCAACATGCGGTACTCACCGTGAATCGGCATGAAGAATTTTGGATTCAACAGACGAATCATCAATAACTGCTCTTGTTGCGAACCATGACCTGATGTATGAATGTTCGTCAACTTACCGTAGACAACATCCGCTCCCGCTTTATACAACTGGTCAATCGTCTTCCCGACGGAGATGGCATTTCCTGGGATTGGAGAAGAAGAAAAGATGACCGTATCCCCAGGAATGATTGACACTTGACGATGGGTACCATTCGCAATACGGCTGAGCGCTGCCATCGGTTCCCCTTGCGAGCCGGTACAAAGAATCGCGATTCCATTCGGGTCGTAGTGACGCATTTGATTCGCCTCAATGATCATCCCTTTCGGAACGTTGATGAAACCGAGTTCTTGTCCAATCGTCATGACTTTCTCCATCGAACGACCGAAAATCATGAGATGGCGACCTGTCTCGGCACACGCATCGACCACTTGTTGCAAGCGATAGATGTTCGATGCGAATGTTGCAAAGATGATTCGACCATCCGCTTTCCGGAACGTTTCACTAATCGTCCCACCGACAACGCTCTCACTCATCGTGAAGCCTTCCACTTCTGCATTTGTCGAATCGGACAAGAGACAAAGCACGCCTTCTTTTCCGATTTCCGCCATCTTGGCGAGGTCTGCCGGCTCACCTACCGGAGTGAAGTCGAACTTGAAGTCACCCGTATGGACGATGTTCCCTTGTGGCGTCTTGACGACGACACCGAGTGAGTTCGGAATCGAGTGCGTCGTGCGGAAGAACGAGATGCTCGTCTTGCGGAACTTGATGAGTGAATCCTCATCAATCTCATGGAGTTCCGCCTCACGAAGCAACCCATGCTCCTCAAGTTTAACTTTAATCAATCCGAGCGCGAGCTTCGTCGCGTAAATCGGCAATTGCACTTGCTTCAATAAGAATGGAATTCCCCCGATGTGGTCTTCGTGACCGTGAGTGATGAATACCCCTTTTACTTTGTCCTTGTTTTTAATCAGGTACGAGTAATCAGGAATCACATAGTCGATTCCAAGCAAGTCATCCTCTGGGAACATGATTCCCGCATCGATGACGATGATTTCATCTTGGAATTGAACAACATATGTGTTCTTCCCGATTTCTCCGAGTCCGCCCAATGCGAACACGGCTGTTTGGTGGTTCTTAACAAACTTCATTTAATCTCTCCTTACTTCAATTATTAATACATCTATGTGAAACATAAGTGATTCTCGAATATGCCCGTAAGATTCTTTTTTCATTATAGCTCATATCATGACAATATTTCACTAACGATGTGATATTCGTGGTAGTTTCCCTATTTCGTGTTATCCTTTTAGTGGGTTCAGAAAACATATTTTTTAGATAAAGAGAAAGAATGGTGAATCAAATGGAAGATCAAAAGGTTGTTTTCTTCGACATTGACGGCACGCTTTTACATGAAGGTAGTTATATACCGCCTTCCACGATTTCAGCAATTCAGGCATTGCGAGAAAACGGCGTCGAGACATTCATCGCGACGGGACGAGGACCGGCCATGCTATCCGATATCCCAGAACGTGTCGGGATTGATAGTCTTGTTTGCTATAACGGTCAGATTGTCGTGCATAAAGGTGAAATCGTCTATCGTAACACGCTTTCAAAAGATGCACTCGGCCGATTGACGACGCACGCCGCTTCAAATGATCATACTCTCGTCTATTTGGGACAAGACCGTGGTGGTGCTTCAAGACCGAATGATGCCATCGTCAAACAATCGCTCGGTGAACTCGACATGCCGATTCCTTCATTCGAACCGAACTTCCATACAGAAGAAGATGTGTATCAGACGTTACTGTATTGCACGCCTGAAGACGAGCATCATTATATCAACGCCTACCGTGAGTTCGATTTTATCCGTTGGCATCCTCATGCAATGGACGTGATCAACAAAGGGGCCAGTAAGGCAGATGGCATCCGTCACTTTATTGAGACCAATGGCTACCGTCTTGAGAATACGTACGCTTTCGGAGATGCGTTGAACGACTTGGCCATGCTTCAGTATGTAGGTACTGGAATCGCCATGGGCAATGGTCGCACCGAAACGAAAGACGTGGCGGATTTTGTCACGAAATCCATCCTTGAAGATGGAATCGAGTACGGCTTGAAAGCGATGAAACTCATTTAAAAAAGACCTCTTGGAGTCAAACCGTCGAGTTGGATCAATCGATTCAACGATCGCGGCATCGCTCCAAAGGTCTTTTTTTTATCTCGAACGAAGTGTACGCTCTAGTCTATCCAAATCGGTATCCTTCCCGATGATAATCAAAATATCTTCCGATAAAATCATCTCATCCGCTTGAGGAGAAATCAGGACATCATCATCGCGACGAATCGCCACGATGTTCACCCCGTACTTCGCCCGCAAGTCCAAATCGATGAGTGATTTGTTAGATAACTTGTCCGATGCTTTTATTTCGACAATCGAATGTTCATTCGATAATTCGAGGTAGTCGAGGATACTTTGGCTCATCAATCCATTCGCAATTCGAACGCCCATGTCACGCTCCGGGTGGACGATATTGTCTGCCCCAATTCGACGAAGTACTTTTTCATGGTAATCGTTTGTTGCTTTCACCGTGATGATTTGAACACCAAGTTCCTTTAAAATCAACGTCGTCAAAATAGAAGCTTGAATATTCTCCCCGATGGCGACGATGACATGTTCAAAGTTACGAATCCCCAAACTCTTCAACACATTTTCATCTGTTGTATCGGCGATCACGGCATGGGTTGCCAATCCCATAAACTCATTGACACGCTCCTCATCTGAATCGATGGCGAGGACGTCATATCCATTTGAAGACAATTCACGGACGATCGACCCACCAAATCGTCCTAATCCGATGACTGCAAATTCACCTGTCATGATGCTACATCCCTTTCCTACACATGTTCACTTCTTGATTCTTCGTTCAGTGTAACTGATTCCACTTCAAAACTCTATACAAAATACAAAACGGGATTCCCTTTAAATAAAGGAAATCCCGTTCTCGCCATTATGCTTTTCCACTCGAGCGTTTCCCTCGTACGTAGTCGTTGTCAAACAAGAACAAACGGAGCAAGAGGTAGAGTGCCGGAACGAGTAGGAGCAATCCTAAGATGAACACGATGACAAGCGCCACCGCCATCGACTCGTTGACGACACTTCCATTAATGTCGATGTACGGATACAGGATGTAAGGTAAGTGAGAATATCCGTATCCGAACCATGCCATGAAGAACTGTCCCATGACCATCAAGAAGGCAACCCCGTAATTTCGTTTCATATACACGAAGGAGACGGCGATGACGAAGAACAAGAAGCTCATCGCAAACCACCACCAGTTCCCTCCTAGGATACTTTCGTAATGCCACGCAGCTTGCGACTTCAATCCAAAGAAGACGAGACCCGATGCGATAATCGTCGGGACGCTCCAGAATAGAGCCCATTTCCGAACGAGTTCTACGGCATTTTGGTCACGTGCCTTGTCCGCGTAGAACAAGAGGAACATGGCACTAATATAGAGGACGGAGACAATCGCCAAGATGACGACCGTCCAGGAGTAGAAGTTGGTGAACAACTTCGCTCCGTCAAAGAAGACCCCGTTCTCTGTTTCCGTGATGAAACCTCCTTGGCTGACAGTCAGTACCGTCGACATCGAAGCTGGGATGAGTAATCCCGTCGCTCCATAAAGGAACATATAGAGCGTGCTTTCCTTTGAGCCATAGTTAGCGAACGCATAAAAACTACCACGAATCGCAAGCAGAATTAACACGACAGACGCTGGAACGAGCAATGCCGTACCATAGTAATAAGCGGTGTCCGGAAAGAATCCGACAATCCCGACAAAGAAGAAAACGAAGAATACGTTCGTCACTTCCCATGTCGGTGACAAATACCGTTTGACGAGTCGGTTCACTAAGTGATCACGTTTCGTATAGCGGCTATAGAAAGCGAAGAAGCCTGCACCGAAGTCAATCGATGCGACGATGAGATAGCCGTATAGGAACGTCCATAAGACGGCAATCCCTAATTCTTGAATTTGCATGTCATACCCTCCGATCACACTTCATCCGCAAACATCGCTTCACCACGATGCTCGGATTGTTTTAGTTCTTTCCCTACCGGATTCTCTTTGAACAGGCGTGATAGGACAACCACAGTCACTGTTCCAAGTACCGCGTAGAGGATCGCGAAAGCGACAAGCATCCAACCGACGTTCGCTGAAGTCGTAGCTGCCTCACTCGTACGCATTAACTCATATAACGCCCAAGGTTGACGACCAAATTCAGCGAAGAACCACCCAAACTCAATCGCTGCCATGGCTAGCGGTCCACCGGCTGCAATCGCAAAGAGCATCGGCTTGCTGAACTGGTTCAAACGTTTAATATAGCGGCCGAGTACAAACAGGAAGGAGATGAGTGCGAGAAGCATCCCAATTCCGACCATCGCATCAAATAGATAGTGAACGAAGAGCGGCGGTTGATCTTTTTTCGCAAACTCATTGAGACCCGTCACCTCGTAGTTCGGGACTCCACCTGCAAGAATAGAGAGCGCGTAAGGAATCTTCAAGGCGCCTCGGACTTCATAGCCACCTTGACCATCATCTTCTAACCATCCACCCAAAATCAATTCAGCCTCGGAGGAGGTTTCGAAATGCCATTCTGCCGCGGCTAATTTATCTGGTTGGTACTGAGCCAAATATTTACCTGAGAAGTCACCGACGAGCGCTGTCGCAATCGCAAAGATCAAAGCGACCGTCATCGTCAGACGGAGACCTTTCTTGTGATATTCAATCGACATCTTGTCGAGTTGATTTCGACGTTGACGTAACAACTGAACGGCTGCAATCGCAGCTAGAATGAACGCGGATGTTAAAATAGCTGAAGTCAACACGTGTGCCATTTTAGTCGGCATAGCCGGACTGAACATCGCCTCGAGTGGGCTGACATTTGCCAATCGACCATCGACAATATCAAACCCTACAGGCTGGTTCATAAAACTGTTTACCGTTGTGATAAAGAACCCTGAGAACAATGCACCGACTGCAACCGGTATCCCGAGAAGCATGTGGTGCCACGGATTTTTAAATCGATCCCACGTGTACAAGTAAATACCAAGGAAAATCGCTTCAAAGAAGAAGGCGAACGTTTCCATGAAAAGCGGGAGCGCAATCGTTTGACCCGCAACGCGCATCAAATTCGGCCAGAGAAGTGAAAGCTGCAGACCGATGGCCGTACCTGTCACAACCCCAACTGCTACCGTCACGACATAGCCACGCGACCAACGGCGAGCCATGAGCGTGTATTTCGGGTCTTTTTTACGTATTCCTAAAAATTCTGCCAATAAAATTAAAAGTGGAACCCCGACGCCGAGTGTGGCAAAAATCACATGAAAACCTAATGTGAGTGCCGTCAATGCTCGACTCATCAGGACAGGATCTTGAAACATCTATTGATTACCTCCTATCTCTCTCTATCGCTTCGAACCCATGTATGAAACGACAATCACAGATGAATACCCTTCGATACTTACATCATAATGATTTTATATTGCGCTGTAATGTCTCAATGCTCGAGTTCGCAAAATGTTCACATTTGAGCAATCGCCACAAAATCGTCGCTTTACATGAATAAATCTTTCCCTTTTTCACCCTCGTTCACTCCTTTTCGGGCACACTAAAAGCGGACTCAATCGAGACCGCTTCATGTTATTGAATCATGACATTACGGAAGTAGTGGTCGAATAAATCGATGGCTACTTCAATCGAACGTTCATCCGGGTTGAGTGTCGATTGATGAAGTCCTGATCCCATATCGTTTACGCCTAACCAAACCATGAATCCAGGGACCTGTTTCAACATATATCCAAAATCTTCACCCGTCATGGCAGGGACACACGTTTTATAAGAATAGCCGACCTCTTCCACCGCTTCCTCGAATTGATAGAGGTAACGTTCGTCATTGACGACCTCGTGATAGCGATTACCAAATTCAAGGTCAATCTGAACGTTATACGTCATCTCGACACCGGCAATGATTTGACGAATCCGGCTTTCAAGCACGACCATTTCTTTGTCGGACAATGCACGGACCGTCCCATCCAATTTGGCCGTATCAGCGATGATATTTTCTTTCGTTCCTGCTGCGACTTTTCCGATACTGACGACCGCACTTCCCATCGGGTCAATGTTCCGTGACACAATCGTTTGCAGTTGCATGATGAGGGCGGCCTGAACGATAACAGCGTCAATCCCTGCGTGAGGGAAAGCACCATGCCCCCCTTTTCCATGAATGGTGATATGAAGCTCTCGCGCACTCGCAAACAACACGCCCGGTCTTGAAGCGACCATGCCGACAGGATATTCAGGCGCGACATGCAAGCCGAACAGTGCATCCGGCCGGAAGTGATAGAACAATTCTGATTTCGCCATCGGTTCGGCTCCTCCCGGGCCCTCTTCGGCCGGTTGGAAAAAGACGACAAGGTGATGGTTAAGCGGTTCCTCGACCGCTCGTTTAATTAACCCAAGCGCGATCGACATGTGCACATCATGTCCGCATGCATGCATCATTCCTTCGTGAATCGATGCGAATTCTAGCCCCGTCTCTTCCGTGATGGGCAGTCCATCCATATCAGCTCGATATCCAATCGTCTTCTCACCGACGAGACCATCTACCCGGACGAAAAGACCTGTTCGCCAGTGTGTGATGTGAACACGTGGTGAATCGAGCGATCGAATCAATTGCTCAAGTGTCGCTTGTGTTTTGAACTCTTCATATCCGGCTTCCGGAATTAAATGCAGCTGTCTTCTCGCTTCAATTGCCCAATTCATCATTCAGTCTCCTTCGTAATTTCTTCAACGATCTTCCAAAACGCTTGAACTTGCGCCAACTCCAACATCGATTCTGTCGAAAGCATCCATGTGTCCCGTACGAGTGGCACACCACCCGACGACGTCAATGGAATCTTATTCATCTCATTCACATCTTTGATGGTCGATTCAGGGAGAATCGCGAACCCGATTCCGTGTAACGCCATCTGTTTGCATGTCTCGATTTGATCGACGACCAGCGTCGTCAGAGGTGGACTCGAAAACCGTTCCTGCCACCACTCTAATATTTCCTGGTAATAAGTCGAGTCACTCTTGAATTGAATAAACGAGCGCTCATTGTTTTTTAGTTGGGAGAGGTCGGTCATTTTTAGATCGACCAAATGCAAGGAATCGGAGAACAACTTCATCCGTTCTCCTCGCCAATCAGGATTCCCTCGAATGATTCCGATA